>JAICPI010000004.1 GCA_025929895.1 Thermoleophilia bacterium | reverse complement strand
GGCGGCAGCTCGGCCTGGCGCAGGACGTCGCAGAAGAGGAGCGCGGAGAGCGGGGTCGTCTCGGCCGGCTTGAGCACGACCGTGTTGCCGCACGCGATCGCCGGAGCGATCTTCCACGCGAGCATCAGCAGCGGGAAGTTCCACGGAATGATCTGGCCGGCGACGCCGACGGGCTGCGGCTTTCGGTTCGGGAACGCGTACTCGAGCTTGTCGGCCCAGCCGGCGTAGTAGAAGAAGTGCGCGGCCGCGAGCGGTAGGTCGACGTCGCGCGACTCCTTGATCGGCTTGCCCCCGTTGAGCGACTCGAGCACCGCGAACTCGCGGGAGCGCTCCTGGAGGATGCGCGCGATCCGGAAGAGGTACTTCGCACGTTCCGAGGGCGCAAGCGTCGACCAGCCGTTCTCGTACGCGTCGCGCGCGGCGTCGACCGCGAGCCCGACCTCGGCCGCGCTCGCCTGCCCGACCTCGGCCAGCGACTCCTCGGTCGCCGGGCTGATCGTCGTGTAGCTCTCGCTCGGCTCGAGCCACTCGCCGCCGACGTAGTGGCCGTACCGCTCCTCGAGCTGGACGATCTCGCGCGACTCCGGCGCGGGCGCGTACGCCCACTCCGACGGGACCGGTGCGCGGTCGTGCTGACGATCGAGCTCAGTCAAGGGTGAAGTAGTCCGGGCTTTGGTAGCGGCCCGTCTTCTCCTTCCGGATCTGCATCAGGACGTCGTTCAGCAGCGACGACGCGCCGAATCGGTGCAGGTCCGGGGTCAGCCAGTCCAGGCCGAGCGTCTCGTGCACGAGCACGAGGTGCTGCACGGCCTGCTTCGACGTCCGGACGCCGCCGGCGGGCTTGAACCCGACCACGCGGCCGGTCTCGTCGTGGAGGTCGCGGATCGCCTCCAGCATCACGAGCGCGACCGGGAGCGTCGCGGCGGGGTTGACCTTGCCCGTCGAGGTCTTGATGAAGTCGGCGCCCGCGGCCATCGCGAGCAGGGAGGCTCGGCGCACGTTGTCGTAGGTGCCGAGCTCGCCCGTCTCGAGGATCACCTTGAGGTGGGCGTCGCCACACGCCTCCTTCACGCGCACGATCTCGTCGTAGACCTTCGCGTAGCGGCCCGAGAGGAAGGCGCCGCGATCGATCACCATGTCGATCTCGTCGGCACCCAGCTCGACCGCCGAGCGGACGTCGGCGAGCTTGATCTCCGTCGGGTACTGCCCGGAGGGGAACCCGGTCGCCACGGCGGCCACGTGGACGCCGCTGTCCCCGAGCTTCTCCTTCGCGACGGGGACGAGGTTCGGGTAGACGCAGACCGCGGCGACCGACGGGATCGTGCGGTCGACCGGATCGGGCCGGATCGCCTTCGAGCAGAGCGCGGCGACCTTGCCCGGCGTGTCGGCGCCCTCGAGCGTCGTCAGGTCCATCATCCGGATCGTCAGGTCGAGCGCGAACAGCTTCGCCTCACGCTTGATCGAGCGCTTCGCCAGCTGCGCAGCTCGCTCCTCCACCGCGACCTGGTCGATCGAGCCGATGCGCGGGAGGCGCGGCTCCAGTGGAAGCTCGAAGCCCCGCGGCAATGCGGGTGCCTGGGCCATGCTTCGAGTGTAGAGGCTCGACCCCGTCGTCCGGGGACGCCGTCAGCATTCCGGCCGAATGCGACCGAACCGCCGTGTGATCAGAGCCCGCAGGCGACGGCGTAGCTGCCTGCCGCGCGGACGCGCGCGCCAGCTCTGCGCGCCGCGGCGCCGGGTCTAGCGACTGCGGCGGCCGGGAACACGGCGCGCGTGCAGGACTTCCGCGTCTCCAGCTGGACCGAGCTTCACGAGGTGCTGTTCGGCGACTCGTGGCGGGAGGAGCTCGGCCGGCACCGCTCCAACTACGCGTACCGGGGCCGGGCGCTGGCGGACGAAGGGCTCGAGACGAGCCTCCAGCGGCTCGGCGGCGACCCGGCCGGTCTCGAAGGACCGCTTCTGCGCAGCTTCCGGCGCTACGCCCGGCGCGGCGACGTCCCCTACGACTCGACGTGGAACTGGCTCGCGCTCGCTCAGCACCACGGCCTCCCGACGCGACTGCTCGACTGGACGTACTCGCCCTACGTCGGGCTCCACTTCGCGACGACGACGCTCGAGCGCTACGACGAGGACGGGGTCGTCTGGATGCTCGACTACGTCCGCGCGCACGAGCTGCTCCCGGCATCGCTTCGCGACGTCCTCCGGGTCGAGGGCGCCAACGTCTTCACCGCGGAGATGCTCGACCAGGTCGCGCGCCGGCGTCGGGACCTCGACGACCTCGCCGAGGACGACGACTTCGTGCTCTTCCTCGAGCCGCCCTCGCTCGACGACCGGATCGTCAACCAGTACGCGCTCTTCTCGCTGATCTCGTCGCCCGACGCGTCGCTCGACGACTGGGCGACGCGCCACGCCGACCTCGTGCGGAAGGTGATCGTCCCGGCCGGGCTCAAGTGGGAGGTGCGCGACAAGCTCGACCAGGCGAACGTCACGGAGCGCGTCCTGTTCCCGGGCCTCGACGGCCTGAGCCGCTGGCTCCGGCGCTACTACCTCCCGCGCGGGGGGTGAACGGCGCGTTCCCCCGCCCTGGGTGGGGTCAATGGGCCACCCCTCACCCGCCTCGAGCGTACTCGCCGAAGTGCAACGCGTGTGGATCTGATCGCCTCGAGAGCGGATCGATTGCTCCACACCCCCGCCGCGGACGACTGCCCGAGCCGCGTCCTCAGATCCCGAGGCGCTCGAGCAGCCCCTCGTCGCGGCGCCAGCGCGGCTTGACCTTGACCTGGAGGTCGAGGTAGACCGGCCGGCCCAGCACTCGCTCGAGCTCCGGGCGGGCCCGCGTGCCGATCTGCTTCACCATCGAGCCGCCCCGGCCGACGAGGATCTGCTTCTGCGAGTCCGTCTCGACGAAGAGGCTGGCGCGCACGACCTTCTCGCCGAGCTCCTCGACCTCGACGGTGATCGCGTGCGGGACCTCCTCCTTGGTGAGGTGCAGCGCCTGCTCGCGCACGAGCTCGGCGAGCTGGAGCTCGAGCGGCAGGTTCGTGCGCTGCTCGGGCGGGAAGTAGGCAGGGCCCTCGGGCAGCAGCTCGACCAGCTCCTCGCGCAAGGCGCCGATGCCGTCGCCCGTCTTCGCGCTGACCGGGTGGAGCGCGTGGAACCCCCCGAGCTGGGCCGCGGTCGCCATCTGCGTGGCGATGTGGCCAGGCTTGAGCCGATCGACCTTGTTGAGCGCGATCACGACGGGGACCCCGAGCGCGAACACGCGCTTCGCGATGAACCGGTCGCCCGCGCCGATGCGCTCGCGCGCGGAGAGCACGAACAGGACGCCCTCGACCTCCTCGAACGAGCGCTCGACGGTGCGCTGCATCCGCTCGGTCAGCGGATCGAGCGGGCGCTGGAAGCCGGGCAGGTCGACGAGCACGAGCTGGTGGTCCTCGCCGTGCGCGATCCCGAAGATGCGGTGCCGCGTCGTCTGTGGCTTGTCGGAGACGATCGCGACCTTGCCGCCGCAGAGGGCGTTCACGAGCGTGGACTTGCCGACGTTCGGCCGTCCGGCGACGGCCACGAAACCGCTCCTCACAGGTCGAAGGAGTCCGGGAGGATCTCGGTGGGGGTCCGCGTGACGACCTCCCCGGTCCCGCGCCGGTAGGTCACCCGGTCGAGCCCGAACTCGTGCAGCCACTGGCGGCAGCCGCCGCACGGTGACGCCGTGATCGCGATCGCCTCGATCTCCCCGGGACGGGCACCCTCGACGACGGCGCGGGCGAGCGCGGCCCGCTCCGCGCAGACGCCGAGCGGATAGGCCGCGTTCTCGACGTTGACGCCCTCGATCACCCGCCCGTCGCGCGTCAGCGCGGCCGCGCCCACGAGAAAGGTCGAGTACGGCGCGTACGCGCGCTCGGCGACCGCATCCGCGCGGGCGAGGAGCTCGTCGTCGGTCACGCCCAGAACACCTGGAAGACGACGAGCGTCACGAGCGCCCCCAGGAGCCCCCCGAGGAAGACCTCGAACAGGGAGTGGACGCCGGCTTCGACCCTGGTCTGCGCCACGAGCAGAGCCATGATGAACGTCACGGTCGAGACGAGGAACCAGTAGCGGTAGTCGCCGACGAGATACGTGATCGCCATCCAGCCGCCGAACGCGACCGCCGAGTGGCCGGAGGGCAGGCCGCCGCGGAGCGGCGTCCCGCGGCCCGTGTAGGCCTTCGCGCCGATCACGAGCATGACGGTCAGCACGAGCGCGATCACCGTCAGCTCGAACGGTGCCGTGCGCAGGCCGTCCAGGAGATCGAGGCTCGGATCGCGGATGCGGTCGGCGAAGACGAGGTAGCCGACGGCGACCGCGGTCACAGTCGCGATCAGGACCGCCCCCGCCGCGATGTCCTTCGCCAGTTTCGCCATCGGGTCGAACGACGTCGTCGCGACGTCGATCGCGCCCTCGATCGCCGTGTTCACCATCTCGGCGATCAGCACGAAGGCGATCGCGATCAGCAGTGCGATCAGCTCGAACTTGTTCACCCCGCTCACGAGGGCGCCCACGAGCACGACCACCGCGAGCGTGAAGTGGATCCGCATGTTCCGCTGCGTGCGGAGCACGTGGATGATGCCTTCGAACGCGTAGTTGAAGCTCTCGACGAGCGACGGCGGGCGGAGGCGCGGCGCGTTCACTGACGGTGAATTCGTTCCCGCTGCTCCATCTCCGCCCCATGATCGTGGCCGAGTAGGTGCAGGAGCGCGTGGACGAGCGGGCCGCGCCAATCCTCCCCGACGACATCTGGGCAGACGATCGCGTCGCCCAACTGCCGCGGCACGCCCGCCGGCAAGCCGCCGCGGCCGTCGATCGGAAACGCGAGCGCGTCGGTCGGCTCGTCGACGCCGAGGTGCTCGCGCTTCAACCGGCGGATCTCGTCCGCCTCGACGAAGTGGATGCCGAGCTCCCCATCCTCGATGCCCTCTGCTGCGAGCACCTTGCGCGCGAGCGCGGCGACGGCGGGCTCGTCGACCTCACGGCCACTGCGGTTGTCGATCTCGACCGCGACCGTCATCGGCTGCGCTGCGTTCCGGACTCCTCCGCATGGCGCTTGTACGCCTCCACGATCCGCTGCACGAGCTTGTGGCGCACCACGTCCTTGTGCGTGAACTGAACGAACCCGACACCGTCGACGCCGTCGAGGATCCGCTGGACGTGGATCAGCCCCGACGCCTGCTCGCGTGGCAGGTCGATCTGCGTCACGTCGCCGGTGACGACCATCTTCGATCCGAACCCGAGGCGCGTGAGGAACATCTGCATCTGCTCGGGGCTCGTGTTCTGCGCCTCGTCGAGGATCACGAACGAGTCGTTCAGCGTTCTGCCGCGCATGAAGGCGAGCGGAGCGACCTCGATCGTGCCCCGCTCCATGTACGCGCTCAGCTTCTCGGGATCCATGGTGTCGTAGAGCGCGTCGAAGAGCGGGCGCATGTACGGGTCGACCTTCGCGAGCATGTCGCCCGGGAGGAAGCCGAGCCGTTCCCCCGCTTCCACGGCCGGGCGAGTCAGGATGATCCGCCCGACCTGCCGCTCGGAGAGCGCGGCGACCGCGAGCGCGATCGCGAGGTACGTCTTGCCGGTGCCGGCCGGACCGATCCCGAACGTGACGGTGCAGCTGCGGATCGCGTCCACGTACTGCTTCTGCGTGATCGTCTTCGGCGAGATCTTCTTGCCGCGGTGGCGCCAGACGACGTCGTCGAAGACGTCGCGGATGTCGGCGGCCTGGTCGAGCGCGCCGAGGACGGCGTCGACGGTCGACGGGCCGATGTCGTGTCCGCCCTCGACGAGCTCGACCAGCTCGTCGACGACCGCACGTGCCGCGTTGACGTCGCCGTCGTCGCCCTCGAGCGTGAGCTGGTTGCCGCGCAGGCGGATCGTGCAGTGCAGCCGGTCGCGCAGCGACTCGAGCACGCCGTCGCCCACGCCCGCGAGCTCGGCGGCGACGTCGTTCGAAACGGACAATGTCTCTTGCATCGCCGAAAGTGTAGGCGTGGACGAATCGTTCCCAACTCGATTCGGAGCGACCCCGCCCCGCGAAGGCTCGTCCGACTAGCCTCGACCGCAGGGAGGCGGGTGGCCCACTACCCCACCCCAAGGGGTGGGGAACGGAACGGGTCAGGCCAACTTCTCGCGGACGAGCTGGCTCACCGCCGAGCCGTCGGCGCGGCCCGCGATCTGCGGCATCACGTCCGCCATCACGCGGCCGAGGTCGCGCATGCTCGTCGCGCCCACCTCGGCGATCACGTTGTCGACGATCTCCTCGATCGCGTCGTCCGAGAGCGGCTCCGGCATGAACTCCTCGAGCACGACGAGCTCGCGCTCCTCCGAGGCGGCCTGCTCCTCGCGCCCGCCCTCGCGAAACGCCTCTGCGGCCTCGGTGCGGCGCTTGCGCTCGCGCTGGAGCACCTGCAGCTCCTCGTCGTCCTTGAGCGGCCGCTGGAGCTCCTTCTCCGCACCGCGGAGCGCGCTCAGGATCAAGCGCAGCGTGTCGCGCCGCTCGGCGTCGCGGGCGAGGGTCGCCTCCTTCAGCTCGGCTTCGATCGTCGCGATCAGGCTCATAGTCGTTCCCCCAGCTCGCGGCCGCCGAGCACGTGCCAGTGTAGGTGGAAGACCGTCTGCCCCGCTCCGCGCCCGACGTTGACCACCACGCGGTAGTCCTCGAGCCCGGCGTCGCGCGCGGTGTCGGCCACGAACCGGAGCAGGCGGTGCGACTCTTCCGCGTCGAGCTCGCCGATGTCGCGGAACGTCTCGAGGTGACGTTCCGGAATGACCAGCAGATGGGTGGGCGCCTGCGGCGCGATGTCCCGGATCGCGGCGAAGCCGTCCGCCTTCCGCACGTGGTCGCCCTCGCGGTAGAGCCTGCAGAAGAGGCAGTCGTCAGGCAGCGAGGATCCCCTCCTCCGTCGCTTCGGCCGCGCGCACGCGGACGAGCGCGCCGACGGGCGCGTCGACGAGCCACGGCGAGTAGTCGTCGCCGTATCCTCGGCCCGGCCGATCGACGAGCACGATGTCGTCGGAGCCGATCTTCGAGCGCCAGCGGGCGAGCTCGAAGGCGCGCGACGCCGCGCGGACCCGGGCGCCGCGCTCCTTCTTCTCGCGCGCGTCGATGTCGTCGCTTCCGGCGGTCCGCGTGCCCGGACGGGGCGAGTAGGGGAAGACGTGCACCTTCGTGATCCCCGCCTCTCGGACCACCCGGAGCGTGTTCTCGAACGCGCGCTCGTCCTCCGTCGGGAAGCCGACAATCACGTCGGTCGTCAGGTTGAAGTCGGCGAAGCGCTCCAACCGGCGCAGGTACGTCGCGGCTGTGTACCGACGACCCATTGCCCGGAGCACCGCGTCGTCGCCGGACTGCAGCGGAACGTGGAGGTGGCGACCGACCGTTGGCGTCTCGCGGAGCGCGAGCTCGAGCTCGCCGTCGACGTGGTTGACCTCGATCGAGGAGAGCCGCAGCCGCGCGAGGCCGGCCACCGACCCGGCTTCGCGCACGAGCCGGGCCAGACCGGCGCGCCGGACGCGGTCGCGGTAGCAGCCGAGGTTGATCCCCGTGAGCACGAGCTCGAGATGTCCCTGCGCGACGCGGCGACGAACCTCGGCGAGGACGGTCTCGGCCGGCCGGCTTCGGCTCGGGCCGCGCACGAGCGGCACGACGCAGAAGCTGCACGAGAAGCTGCAGCCGTCCTGGATCTTCACGAAGGCGCGCACGCGATCGAGACCGGCGTCGGCCCCCACGCACGCGATCGGGCCGAGGTCGCTCGCGACGAGGTCGGGCGTCACCTCGCTGCGCCCGCGAACGACGACGACGTTCTCGGGCAGGTCGCGGAACGCGTCTCCGGCGAGGTTCGCCCCGCAGCCGGTGACGTAGACCCGCGCGTGCGTGCGCGCCGCGCGCGCGGCCGCCTTGCGCGACTTCGCGATCGCCGCGTGCGTGACGCAGCAGGTGTTGACGACCGCGACGTCGGCGGAAGTCGACTCGCGATGGCCGTCGGCGAGCAGCCGCTCCCTCACCTCCTGTGCGTCCGTGTGCGAGACCTTGCAGCCGAGGAAGCGGACGGAGAACGTCGCCACGGGCCGGATCGTATGCGACGACTGTCAGCCGGATCGCTCGTAGCGGTCCGCCGCCCATTCGTCGAGCACTCGGCGCTCGACGTGCGTCCACGCGTCGATGCGCGGCTCGTCGCTCCGGAGGTATCCCGAGGTGACGAGCGTCGTGGCGCGGACGCGCGACGCGAGCGTCTCGACCGCGTGCAGCGCGATGTTGGCGACGACGGCGTCCGTGTCGGGTAGCTCGTCGGTCGTCACGTCGGCGCGGCGCGCCCCGACGCGGACGGAGTTCGCCGCAGCGTTGGCGATGGTCGTCCGAACGGCGAACGGGTCGTCGTCGAGGGCGTGCACCGGGTCGAACCCGAGCTTGGCCGCCGCCACCGACAGCACCCCGGAGCCGCAGCCCGCGTCCAGCAGGCTGCAGGGACGGATCTCGGCGAGCAGCTCGAGGCAGAGCCGCGTCGTCGCGTGCGCGCCCGTGCCGAACGCCAGCCCGGGATCGACGACGATCGCCAGCGCGTCGGGAGGCGCGCCCTCCCAGGACGGCCCGATCCAGAAGGGCCCGACCGCGACGGGACGGTGGAAGCTGCGCCAGCGGTCCGCCCAGCCGGGCGGCACCTCCTCCTCGTGCGTCGTGCCGAACGCACGCGCGATCCGCGAGCCGGCGTGCGCATTCGTGTACGCGGCGAGCTCGAGCTCGGCGCCGCGCTCCCGCTCCTCGAAGCCCTCCGGAGCGAGGTCGAGCATGAGCGCGCGCGCCTCCTCTGCGCGCTCGAGCGGAACGCGCACCGAGACGCGGCGGACGCCGCTCAGCGGAACGCGCTCTTGAGCTTGTCGAAGAAGCCCTCGTCGGGGCGGTAGTTCTCCTCGCCGGTGACGCGGCCGAACTCCTCGAGCAGCGCGCGCTGCTCCTCGGTCAGATGCCGCGGCACTGCGACGTTCACGAGCACCCGGTGGTCGCCCCGGCCGAACCCCTGCAGCACAGGCATCCCGCGGCCCGAGAGGACCCTGATCTCGCCGGGCTGCGTGCCGGGCTCGAACGCGAGCAAGAGATCCCCGTCGAGCGTCTCGATCGTCCGCGTCGCGCCCAGCGCGGCCTCGGTCACCGTCAGGTCGATCGTCGAGTAGACGTCGTTGCCCTCGCGCACGAATCTCGGGTCGCGCTTGACGCGAACGCGCACGTAGACGTCGCCCGCCGGCCCGCCCTGGCTCCCGGCGTGGCCCGCGCCCGAGAGCCGGATGCGCTGTCCGTCGTGGATGCCGGGCGGGATCTCGACGTCGAGCTGCTTGCGCTCGACCGCGCGCCCGGATCCCCCGCAGTCCTCGCAGGCGTGCTCGACGGTGCGGCCGTCACCGCCACACCGCGGGCACGTCTGGGTGCGGACGAACTCACCGAGGACGCTGCGCCCGACCTGCTGGAGGCGCCCCGCTCCTCCACAGGTCTCGCACGTGCGCGTCCCCGTGCCCGGCTCCGCCCCGTCGCCGCCGCAGCGCGCGCAGCCGACGACGGCCTCGAAGGGCACCTCCTTCGTCGTGCCGCTCGCCGCCTCCGCGAGCTCGACCTCGACCTCCGCCGCGAGGTCCTGGCCGCGCGAGCGGCGCTGCTGCGTCCCGGCGCCGAAGAGGTCGTCGCCGAAGAACGCCGAGAAGAGATCGGTGAGCCCGCCGAAGTCGAACTGCGAGGGCCTGAACCGCCCGCCCTGGAGCCCTGCGTGGCCGAACCGATCGTAGAGCTCGCGGGTCTCCGACCGGGAGAGCACCTCGTAGGCCTCGACGACCTCGCGGAAGCGCTCCTCCGCGTCGGGCAGCTCGGAGACGTCGGGGTGGAGCTCGCGCGCGCGCCGGCGGAAGGCTCGCTTCAGCTCGCCGTCGTCCGCTCCTCGGCCGACCCCGAGCAGGTCGTAGTAGTCGCGCTTCGTCGTCGCCACTCGCCTCAGAGTAATGCCGAGGTCAGCCGTCGTCGAAGACGCCCTCGACGAAGCGCGAGAGCTCGAACGCGGCCGAGCGAACCGAGCGGATCGCCTTCTCGTAGTCCATCCGCACCGGACCGAGGAGCGACACCGACCCGAGCGTGCGGGTGCGGATGCCGTAGCCGGCGCCGACGAGGGCGACGTGGCGGAGCGCGGGGTCCTCGAACTCCCCGCCCACGCGGACGAACGTCCTTGGCGAGTGGAGCGAGCGGCCGATCACCTCCAGCGCGGCGGCGCGGCGCTCGAGCAGCTGGAGCGCCCGGCGGCACGCTTCGAGCTCGTCCTCGCGTAGGTCGCCGAGCAGCCCGGCCGCCCCTCCGACGAACAGCTGCTGCTCCTCGTGCTCGAGCGCGGCGAAGGCCGGGCGCAGCAGCGCGAGGAAGGCTCGCTCTCGAGGCGCGAGGCCGGGGTCGTCGAAGCGCTGCCGGAGGGCGTGCGTGCCCAGCTGCAGGCCACCGGCGCGCTCGTTCAGGTACTCAGCGGCCCACGCGACCAGGCCGGGGTCGAGCGGAGCGCCGGTCGTGAACAGCCGCTTCGAGACCCCGCCCGAGGACGTGATCACGACGGCCATCGCGACGTTCGGCTGGAGCTGGAGCACCTCGACGTGCCGCACGGTCGCGGCTTCGAGCGGCGGCGCGGAGACGAGCGCGAGGAGCCGCGTCATGTCGGAGAGCATCTCGGTCGTGGCCTGGAGCGCGCTCTCGATCTCGTGTTGGACGGCGAGCTCCAGCCCGAGGACCTGCGGGCGCGGCTCGAGCTCGTTCAGGAGCTCGCGCGCGTAGTGGCGGAAGCCCTCCTCGGTCGGCACCCGGCCCGCGGAGGTGTGCGGGTGCGTGAGCAGCCCGAGCGTCTCGAGCTCGGCGAGCTCGGCCCTGACCGTGGAGGTGGAGACGCCGAGCGCGATCCGCTCGACCAGCGTCTTCGAGCCGACGGGCTCGCCGGTCGCGACGTACTCCTCCACGACGCCCCGCAGGACGTCGCGCTGTCGGTGGGTCAACTCGACACTCGCGCTCGCGGTCATTTGCAGGAATTTTACGCGATGAGGTCCGCGGTCACGCCGCCCCCGAGGAAGCGGCCGCGCGTCGTCAGCACGAGCGTGCCCGGCTCGCGGCGAACGAGGTCGAGCCGGACGAGGCGTTCGAGCGCCCGCTCGTCGAGGGCGGTCTCCAGACCGGCGAGCGCCAGCGGCTCGTCCAGGCGGAGCCCGAGCATGACCAGCTCGCGCCTGCGCGTGTCCGGATCGATCGCCTCTTCCTCGCGCGGGGGCGTCTCGCCGGCCGCGAGCGACTCGAGGTAGCGCGCGAGGCGGGGCGTCGTCCGCCGCCGCGCTCCGCCCACCGTCGAGACGGCGCCGATCCCGAGCCCCAGGTAGTCGTGCCCCTGCCAGTAGCCGAGGTTGTGCTGCGACCGGAGATCCCGTCCGTTCGCACGCTCGGGCGCGAGGCAGAAGTTCGCCGTCTCGTACCAGCGGTACCCGGCGGCGGTCAGTCGCGCGACGACCCGCTCGAAGTAGTCCTCCATCGACTCGGCCTGACGCTCGAGCTCCGCTCCGTGCGCGTGCGTGAAGCGAGTTCCCGGCTTCGCCTCGAGCTCGTAGCAGGAGAGGTGCTCGGGGGCGAGCGCGAGCGCCTCGTCGAGGTCGCGCTCGAGGCCGGCGGGGGTCTGGCCCGGGATGCCGTAGAGCAGGTCGAGGTTGATGTTGTCGAGACCGGCATCGCGAAGAACGTAGACGGCGCGGCTGACGTCCCCTCCCCGCGAGCGCCGTTCGAGCACGTCCAGAAGAGCGGTGTTGAACGATTGTGCGCCGAGCGAGACGCGATCGACACCGTTTCGTGACAGCTGCGCGGCCAGCGCGGACGTGACCGTCTCCGGATTCGCCTCCACCGTCACCTCGCGCGCGTTCGGCAGCGAGGCGAGCAGCCGCTCGAGCGCGGCGGGCTCGGTGAACGTCGGCGTCCCGCCGCCGAGGAAGATCGTGTCCAGCTCCGCCGCGAGCAGCCCGCGCTCGAGCTCGAGCTCCCGCAGCAGCGCGTCGACGTAGGCGCCGTGCTGCGCCTCGCGCCCCACGACCGTGACGAAGTCGCAGTAGCCGCAGCGGTGCGCGCAGAACGGCAAATGGACGTAGAGGTGCCGGACGCCGCCGTTCACTTGCGCGAGTCCTGTCCGATGTTGAGCACGGCGAGGAACGCCTCCTGCGGGACCTCGACCGCGCCGACCTGCTTCATCCGCTTCTTGCCCTTCTTCTGGTTCTCGAGCAGCTTCCGCTTGCGCGTGATGTCGCCGCCGTAGCACTTCGCGAGCACGTCCTTGCGCCGCGCCTTGACGGTCTCGCGAGCAATCACCCGCGCGCCGATCGCCGCCTGGATGGGCACGTCGAACATCTGCCGCGGAATCTCCTCGCGCAGCCGCTCGACGAGCAAGCGCCCGCGGTCGTACGCGAACTCGCGGTGGATGATCAGCGAGAGCGCGTCGACCGTCTCGCCCGCGACGAGCACGTCGACGCGCACGAGGTTCCCGGGACGGAAGCCGACGTAGTCGTAGTCGAAGCTCGCGTAGCCGCGCGTCCGCGACTTGAGCTGGTCGTAGTAGTCGAGCACGATCTCCGCGAGCGGCAGCTCGTACGTGAGGTGCACGCGCTCCGGCGAGAGGTACTCCATATGGTCGAACTTGCCGCGCCGGTCGTTGTTCAGCTCCATCACCTGACCCACGTACTCCTTCGGGACGATGATCGACGCCTTCACGTACGGCTCCTCGACGTCGTCGACCTCGAGCGGCATCTCCGACGGGTTGTGGACTTCGCGCCACTCGCCGTTTCGCTCCAGCACGCGGTACGCGACGTTCGGTGCGGTCACGAGCAGGTCGAGGTCGAACTCGCGCTCGAGCCGCTCGCGCATGATTTCCATGTGCAAGAGCCCGAGGAAGCCGCAGCGGAAGCCGAACCCGAGCGCCTGCGACGTCTCCGGCTCGTAGAAGAGCGCGGCGTCGTTCAGCTTCAGCTTCTCGAGCGCGTCGCGCAGCTCGGGGTACTCGTCGGAGTCGGTCGGGAAGAGCCCCGCGAAGACCATCGGCTTGACGTCCTTGTACCCCGGGAGCGGCTCGGCCGCGGGGCGCGACTCCGAGGTGAGCGTGTCGCCGACGCGAAGCTCCGAGACGTCCTTCAGCCCGGTGACGACGTAGCCGACCTCCCCCGCGCTCAGCGTGTCGACGGCACGCATCGCCGGCGACATGAAGCCGATCTCCTGCGCCTCGAAGCGCGTTCCGAGCGCCATCGCGCGCAAACGCTCTCGCGTCTGGAACTCGCCGTCGACGACGCGCACGAACGCGACGACGCCGCGGTACTGATCGTACGACGAGTCGAAGATGAGCGCGCGCGGCGGTGCGGTCGGCTCACCGGCCGGAGCGGGAATCCGCTCGATCACGGCGTCGAGCACGTCGGCGACCCCTTCCCCGGTCTTCGCCGAGATCCGCAGCACGTGCTCCGCGGTGTCCCCGATCAACTCCGCGACCTCGCGGGCGGCGCCTTCGGGGTCGGCCTGCGGCAGGTCGATCTTGTTGGCGACGGGGACGATCTCGAGGTCGTTCTCGATCGCGAGGTAGGCGTTCGCGAGCGTCTGCGCCTCGGTCCCCTGGGCCGCGTCGACGACGAGCAGCGCACCCTCGCAGGCCTGGAGCGAGCGCGAGACCTCGTACGTGAAGTCGACGTGCCCCGGCGTGTCGATCAGGTTGAGCTCGTGGCCCTTCCACGTGACGCGCACCGCTTGGGCCTTGATCGTGATCCCGCGCTCGCGCTCCAGCTCCATCGTGTCGAGCACCTGCTCGCGCATGTCGCGCGCCGAGACGGCGTCGGTCAGCTCGAGGATGCGATCGGCGAGCGTCGACTTGCCGTGGTCGATGTGCGCGATGATCGAGAAGTTGCGGATGCGGGCCTGGTCCATGGCGTCATGCGCGCCGGAAGCGCGCGCGCAACGAGAGTAGCGTCTCGATCTCCCGCACCCCGAGCAGCCGACAGGCGATCAGGTAGACGGCGGTGCCCGCGGCGAGCGCGGAGCCGACCGAGAGCAGCTGCGCCGGGAAGCTCCTGCCGACGAGGTCGTCGAGCACCCACCAGAGGCCGAACGCGACCGCGCCGAGCGCGGCCGAGGCGACGACCATCCGCGCGAGCGCCCCGATCATGCGCCCGAGCTCGAGGTCTCCCACACGCCTTCGGAGCAGCACGACGAGAGCCAGCGCTCCTGCGATGTTCGCGATCGAGATCGCGAGCGGCACGCCCCAGACGCCGACGCGGTGGAGGAAGACGTAGAGGATCGCGTTGAGGACGAGGTTGCCGCCCGCGACGAGCATGGCGAGCCTGGGCGCCTGGAGCCCGAAGAACGCGCGGTTCAGGAGGAGCATCGTCCCGTTGAACGCGAGGCCGAGGGAGAACGCGGCCAGCGCTCCGGCCACGACCGGCGTCTGGTCGGGCTCGAACTCGCCGCGCTCGTACACGAGCCGCACGAGCGGCTCGGCGAGCACCGCGAAGGCGACACTCGCGGGAACGAGCAGGAAGAAGATCTGGCGCAGGCCGGTGGAGACGGTGCTGCGAAAACCGTCGAGGTCTGCGCGCGCGGCGAAACGGGAGAGCGCCGGGAAGAGGACCGTCGCCACGGCGACGGAGAACATCCCCTGCGGCAGCATGTAGAGGCGGAACGCCTTGTCGATCGCGTTGGGCGCAATCGTGGGGTCGATGTAGCGGGCCGCGACGAAGGTGCCGATGACCGCGTTCAGGTTGATGAGGCCGAGGCTGATCGTCACCGGGACCATGAGCGTGAGCACGCGCCAGACGGCCGGGTCTCGCCAGTCGAGGGCCACGCGCAGCCGCCCGTCGAGGCCGCGGAGCCACGGGACCGGGAGCAGGACCTGCACGACCGTGCCGGCGAGGATCGCTCCCGCGAACACGTACAGCTTCGACTCCGTCGTGTCCGCCTGCGGCACGCCGATCGCGAGGCCGGCGATGATCACGAGGTTCCAGGCCACCGGCGTCAGCGCGGGGATCGTGAACTCCTCGTACGTGTTCAGGATCCCGACGACGATCCCCGAGACGCCGAGCAGCACGACGATCGGGAACAGGATCTGCGAGAGCGTCACGGCGAGGTCGTCGTACTCGCTCGTCAACGGTGGGACGATCAGCGGCGCCAGCAGGATGAAGAGCGCGGTGACCGCGGTGAGGACGAGGAGGAGCAACCAGAGCAGCGTCGAGGCGATCCGCCACGCGCGAGCGCGCTCGCCCTTCTCCAGGAGCTCGCTGAAGACGGGGACGAACGCGGCCGAGAGGGCTGCGTCGGCGACGAGGATCCGGATCAGGTTCGGGATCTGGAACGCGACCGTGAACGCGTTGATAGGGCCGCGCGCGCCGAAGTAGTAGGCGGCGACGATCTCGCGGACGAGGCCGAGGATCCGCGAGAGACCCGTGGCGAGCGAGAAGATCGCCGCGGACCACGCAAGCCGGCGGCCCTGGCGCGCCTCCACGCGGCAACTATACGAGGGCGCTTGCTACCATCCTGCCGCCCGCTCAGCGGGCCTTTTCACGCCATGGCGAACATCAAGCAGCAGAAGAAGCGCGTCGGCACCGCCGCCCGTCAGCGGCTCGAGAACCTGCGCTATCGCTCGACGATCAAGACGCTCACACGCCGGCTCGAGCGCGCGGCGCAGGAGGGCAAGGCCGACGAGGAGCACCGCGAGCTCGTGCGGGTGATCGACCGCGCCGCTGCCCGCGGCGCGCTCCACCGGAACGCCGCTGCGCGCAAGAAGTCGCAGGCCTCGCGGATCGTGTCCGGCGGCGGCTCCTCCGACTCCTAGGCCGCGCGACCCGCCAGGTCGACGAGCGCTCGCTCGACCTCGAGGTCGGCGGCGAGGCGCGACCCGCCCTTGAGCGCGTGGTCGAGCTCGGCGAGCCGGACCGCGGCGTCGCGGAGGTCGTCGTCGCCGAAGGCGTCCGCCTGTCGCACGAGCTTCTGCACGTAGTACGGGTGCCGCTTCAGGCGCGAGGCGATCTCAGAGGACGAATGTCCCTCCGCCAGCAGGCGGCTGCACTCCTGGAGCCGCACGAGGTGCCGGCCGAGCGCGCCGACGAGGCGCGGGGCGACGTCGCGGCGGGGCGAGGCCTCGCGTTCGAACGTCGTCTCTGCGGCGAGCAGGGCGCCGGCGACATCGCGTCGGCCCCACGCATCGGTGAGCGCGAAGGACGGAACGTCTCCGAACGGGACGACGAGCTCGCGGATCGCCTCCCACGCGAGCGCCTCGCCCCCCGCCCACGTCGAGAGCTTCGCGATCTCGTTCGCGAGGTGATGGAGGTCCGCGTCCTGTCCGTCGGGAACGACCGCGTCGAGCAGCGCGCGCGCGAGCTCGCGGTCGACCTTGGCGCCGTGCCCGGCGAACTGCTGGACGACCCACTCGACCACCTTCTTGCGGTCGACGTCGTAGAGGAGCACCTCGCCGCCCTTGGCGACCGCCTTCGTCAGCGCCGAGTCCTTGCGCAGCCCGTCGGCGACGAGCGCGAGGCGCGCGCCGGGGGCGGGGTCGGCGGCGTACGCAGCGACGGTCTTCACGTCGTCCGCCTTCCAGCGCTCGACGGACTCGACGACGACCAGCCGCTCGCCGCCGAAGAGACCGAGCGAGTTGCAGGCCGCGACGGCGTCCGCGCCCGACGTCTCGGCTGCGTGCAGGCGCTCGACCGAGTCGTCCGGGTAGCGGTCGCGCAGGCGTCGGAGCGCGCGCTCGATCTTCGGCCGGTCGGAACCGGTGAGGAGGTAGACCGCCTTCAGGTCGTCGGCCACGTGGCAAGCCTACTCAGCGCTCCGACCGGACCCAGACGCGCCGGCCGTCGGACTCGACCACGACCCGGCCGTCGAGGTCGGTTCGGTAGACGCGCAGCCCGGGAGCCCGGTCGAGCGTGCGGAGCGTCGAGGGTGCGGGGTGCCCGTAGGAATTGCCGAGCCCGACCGAGACGACGGCCACGTCCGGCCGCGTCTCCTCGAGCAGCTCGTCGAGACCGTCGTCGGCCGAGCCGTGGTGCGCGACCTTCAGCACTTCGACCCGCGGCGGTGGGAGCGCGAGTGTGACGGGCGACTCGGCGTCGGCCGTCAGCAGCACGTCGACCTCCCCGTAGGTCGCGAGCAGCACGGTGGCTCGCAGGTTCGGATCCTCGCCGGAGTAGCCCGGCCCGTCGGGCCAGAGGACGGCGAGCCGCAGCCGGCCGAGACGGAACGCGAGCCCCGCCCGGGCGGCGACCACGCGCACCGCCCGGGCGCGGGCCGCGGCGAGCGCCTCGGCCTGCTCCGGCCCGCCGGTGCGAAGGCGTGGGTCGAGCACGAAGCCCACCTTCAGCTTCCGCAGGACGTCCGCGGCCCCGCCGACGTGGTCGCGCTGCGGATGCGTGAGGACGAGCGCCGTCAGCCGCGAGATCCCGAGCCGAGAGAGCTGCGCCGCGACGCGTGCCTCCGGCGGTCCCTGGTCGACCAGGACGCGGACGCCCGGTGCCTCGACCAGGACGCCGTCGCCCTGCCCGACGTCCAGGAACGTGACGCGGAGGCCGTTCGGCGGCGGAGGCGGGGTCGGACGCCGCGCGAGCATCCACCCGGAGACGGCGATCGCGCACGTCAACGCGAGCACGAGCGAACGCGGCGGTCGCGGGGCGCGCAGCCGCGCGAAGACCGCGACCGCGAGCGCCGCGCCGGCGACGACGAGCAGCGCACGCGTCGAGGTCAGCTGCGCGAACGGGAGGCGGGCGACGCCGCGGGCGCAGGCGATCAGGTACGCGGCCAGCCAGCCGTCGACCCACGCGAGCGCGAGCGCGGCAGACGGCGCGAGCGGGGCGAGGACGGCTGCGACGAGCGCGAGCGCGAGGAGCGCGCCGACGACGGGTGCCGCGAGCGCGTTGGCGACGACCGAGTAGACCGGGATCGCCCCGAAGTGCAGCCAGAGGATCGGCGCGGTCGCGACCCCGCAGGCCGTCGAGACCGCGACGACGATCGCGAGGCTCCGCGGGACCGGATAGCCCTCGAGGAAGCGGACGAGGCGCGGCGCGCCGACGAAGATCGCGGTGACGGCTCCGAACGAGAGCTGGAACCCGGGCTCCCGCACGGTGTAGGGGTTCCACGCGAGCAGGACGATCGCGCCCGCGAGCAGGAGCCACCAGCGGTCGCGCTCCCGTGCGCTGAGCCAGGCGATCGCCGCGAGGCCGCCTGCGACGCCGGCGCGCACCACGGACGGCTGCCAGCCGACCGCCAGCACGTAGGCGGCAACCGCCGCGACGATCGAGACCTCCGCGACCCGGCGCGAGACGCCGAACAGCCACGCCAGCGACATGATCCCGCCCGCGAGCAGCGCGACGTTCTGGCCGGACACGGCCAGGAGGTGGTACAGGCCCGAGGCGCGGAAGGCGTCGCGGAGCCCCTCGTCGAGACCCTCGTCCTCGCCCAGCACGACGCCCGCGAGCACGGCTCTGCGCTCGCCCTCGAGACCCGCGAGGCCGCGCACGAGCGCACGCCGGAGCCGATCGGCGAGACCGCCGATCCCGCCGCGCGCGCCGACGATCCGCCAGCCGCGGGCACGCAGGACCACGTGCACGCCCCGGAGGCGCAGCCACGCGAGCTCGTCGAACTCGTCGTCCTGCTCGGGCAGGTCGACGACGGCGAAGAGCGCGAGCCTGGCGCCCTGCGGAGGCGCTCGTCCGGGCGGCAGCTCGAGGTGCACGGGCTCGGACACGTCGCGCCCGCGGAACTGGACCACCCGCGCGGGGACGCGAACCTCGAACGGCGAGTGGCGCGCGGGAGCCGTCACGACGACGACCGCCTCTCCTCCCGCGCCGACCTGGTGGGCGAGGACGCTGCGGTCGAGCGCGTCGAGTCGCGAGCTCCCCAACCACCAGCCCGCGAGCGCGAGCGCGACGGCGAACGCCGCGAGCCGCGCGCGGGCGTCGAGCGGCAGGGCCGCGCCGCCGAGCGCGACGACGAAGGCGGCGGCGGCGAAGACGACCGCCGATCCTCGCCCGAGGTTCGCCGCGGCGAGCCCGGCCACGAGCGAGGCCGCGAGCAGGTGCGCGGTCCAGCGCTCGAGCAGCCCGCTCACGGCACGACCAGATCCTCGAGCTGTGCGATGCGCGCCGGCCCGATTCCCGGAATCGCGTCGAGCTCGCGCACGGAGCCGAACGCGCCGTGGCGCTCGCGGTAGTCGACGATCTTCTGCGCGGTCACCGGCCCGACGCCGGGAAGCTCGTCGAGCTGCTCGAGGGTCGCACTGCTGAGCGAGACGCGACCGCCCGCCGCGGCGTCGGGCGCTCCGACCCCCTCTGGCCCGCGCGCGGGCACCACCACCTGCTGCCCGTCGGCGAGCGGTGCCGCCAGGTTGATCAGGCCGAGCTCGGCGTCGCCCGCCGCCCCGCCGGCCCGCTCGACCGCGTCGGCCACCCGCTCGCCCCGCTTCAGCCGGTAGAGGCCGGGCCGGCGCACCGCGCCGACGACGTGCACCACCACCGGCGGCGGCGGCTCGGCGTGGATCGCCTCGGCGACCACGTCGGGCTCGGGTGCCGAGGCCGCGCCGGCTCCGGCGAGGAACCGCCCCGCCACCAGCAGCACGACGAGCAGGAGCGCCGCTGCTGCGAGCGCGCGCGGGCGGGAAACCGAGAGCTCGGGCACGCGTCCAACCGTGCCCGCGAAACCGTCACGGGCGTGAGTCGGCTTCGTGCCGACTTCGTGGCGATTCGTCCCTAGACGACGAAGTTGACGAGCTTGCGCGGCACGACGATCGTCTGCCGCGGCTCTTCGCCGTTCAGGTGCGCCTGGACGCGGGGCGAGCCCTTCGCGGCGGCGACGAGCTCCTCCTCCGCGAGCCCGGCGTCCACCTCGAGCCGATCGCGAACCCGCCCGTTGACCTGCACGACGAGCTCGAACGTCGAGCGCTCGAGCAGCGCGGCATCCGCCTGCGGCCACGGCTCTTCCCAGAGCCGCTCGCGCCCGAGCCGCTGCCACAGCTCCTCGGCCACGTGCGGCGCGTACGGCTGGATCAGCGACACCGCCGTCTCGGCGGCGAAACGCGAGTCCGGCCCGGTCGGCTGGCGGGAGAGCTCGTTGACGAGCTCCATCACCGCGGAGATCGCCGTGTTGAACGCGAACCGACGGCCGATGTCGTCGGTCGCCTTGGCGATCGTCGCGTGCGCCTTGCGCGCGAGCGCCCCGTTCTCCGGCGCCCCGGACGGCGCCCCCTCCGCGACCTCGTTGACCACGCGCCAGAGGCGTCGCACGAAGCGCGCCATGCCCTCGGCCGCCTCGTCGGTCCACTCCATGTCCTCGTTCGCGGGCCCGAGGAAGAGGATGCAGAGGCGGACGGCGTCGGCGCCGAGCCGCTCGACGAACTCATCGGGCCCGGGCGTCTTCCCGGAGCGCTTCGAGATCTTCGTCTTGCCGCTCGTGACCCAGCCGTTCGAGTAGAAGCTCGCGAACGGCTCGCGGAAGCCGACGTAGCCGAGATCGTTCAGGACCTTGACCCAGAAGCGCGCGTAGATCATGTGCATCGTCGCGTGATCGACGCCGCCGATGTAGAGGTCGACGGGGTTCCAGTAGTCGACGAGCGCGCGGTCGAAGGGCTCGGTGTCGTTCCTCGGGTCGCAGTAGCGCAGGAAGTACCACGAGGAGTCGACGAACGTGTCCATCGTCTCCGTCTCGCGCTTCCCCGCTCCGCCGCACGACGGGCACGGGACGTTCACCCAGTCCTCCGCCTGCGCGAGCGGCGGACGACCCTGCGGCTTGTAGTCCTCGATGTCGGGCAGGACGACCGGCAGCTCGTCGTCGGGGACGGGGACGATCCCGCAGTCGTCGCAGTAGACGATCGGGATCGGGCAGCCCCAGTAGCGCTGCCGGGAGAAGCCCCAGTCGCGCAGGCGGAAGTTGACGGTCGGGCCGCCACGTCCGTTCTGCCGCAGCCGCTCGACGATCCGGCGCCCGCCCTCCGGTGCCGGCAGGCCGTCGAACTCTCCGGAGTCGACGAGCACCTCGCCCTCGGTGTGCGCGACGTACGGCTCGCTCTCGTCGACGTCGCCGTCGGGTGGTCGCACGACCTGGCGAACCGGCAGGTCGAACGCGCGCGCGAAGTCGAAGTCGCGCCGGTCGTGCGCGGGCACGGCCATGATCGCGCCCGTGCCGTAGTCGGTGAGCACGTAGTCCGCGACGTAGATCGGGATCCGCTCGTCGTTGACGGGGTTGATCGCGTGCAAGCCCGTGAAGACGCCGGTCTTCTGCTCCGCCGCCGCGCGTTCCTCGGTCTTCTTGACCGCCGAGCGGCGCACGTACTCCTGCACCTCCTCCGAGTCGATCCGCGAGACCAGCTCGTGCTCCGGTGCGAGCACGAAGAACGTCGCGCCGTAGAGCGTGTCGGGCCGCGTCGTGAAGACCGCGACGTCCTCGCCCCACTCTTCGATCCGGAAGGCGAGCTCGGCGCCGTCGGAGCGGCCGATCCAGTTGCGCTGACGCGCCTTGATCGACTCCGGCCAGTCGACCGTCTCCAGGTCGTCGAGCAGCGCCTGCGCGTAGTCGGTGATCCGGAAGAACCACTGCTCCATCACGCGCGACTCGACGAGCGTTCCGCAGCGCTCGCAGGTCCCGTCGGGGAGCACCTGCTCGTTCGCGACCACGGTCTGATCCTTCGGACACCACTTGACGTGGGCACCCTTGCGGTACGCCAGCCCGCGCTCGAGGAAGCGCAGGAACTGCCACTGCTGCCAGCGGTAGTACGACGGGTCGTGCGTCGTCAGTTCCCGCGACCAGTCGATCCACCAGCCGATCCGCTTCATCGACGCGCGGATGTTCTCGATGCTGCGCTCGGTGGTTTCGCGCGGGTGTCCGCCCGCACGGATGGCCGCGTTCTCCGCCGGCAGCCCGAACGCGTCCCAGCCCATCGGGTGGAGCACGTTGAAGCCGTTCCGACGGCGGAAGTGGGTCGCGACGTCGCCGATCGTGTAGACGAGCATGTGGCCGAGGTGCAGCGAGCCGGACGGGTACGGGAGCTGCTCGAGCACGTACGACTTCGGCCGCACGCGCTCGTCCGAGGCCTCGGAGGCGCGCTCGGCCGCCCAGACCTCCTGCCACTTCGCCTCGATTGCCTGCGGGTCGTACGTGTCCATCGTCGTCTCCGGAAATGAAAACGGCCTCTCGCGAGGCCGTGGAGAGCTGCCGCGGCGACCGCCGCGTGGACTCTCTGCGCTAGGGAAGGAGCTGCTCCATCGTTGCCCGGAATGTAGCAGCGGTGGACAATGGACGCCATGAGCGACTACACGCACGTCAACCTCCACGAGGTCGAGGACCAGGCGCCGAAGTTCGGCCTCTCCCCGGATCTCGAGTTCCGCATGGCCCGCGTCCCCCTCGACATGGAGAACGCGGGGGTCAGCTATATCCGGCTCGCCCCGAACTTCCGCATCCCGTTCGGGCACAACCACAAGCAGCAGGAGGAGGTCTACGTCGTCGTCGGCGGGGGCGGCCGGATCGCGCTCGCGGACGAGGTCCGGGACTTGAAGCACTGGGACGCGGTTCGCATCCACAAGGACACCATGCGCGGCCTCGAGGCCGGACCGGACGGGCTGGAGCTACTCGCGATCGGCGCCCCCAACACGGGTCCCGGCGATGCGGACGTGCAGCAGGGCTGGTGGGCGCACTAGCGACGGCGTAGCCGTCCGAGCAGGCGCTCGGTGTGCGTCTCGCGCGCCGGGTCGAAGTGACCCGTCACGGCCCGCCCGTACGGCGCGGCGACCCGGCGCGCGTAGTCCGCGAAGCCCTCGCGGCGGAGCGGCTGCCAGTCCTCCGCGTACGGCACCACGAGGTGCTCGCGCCCGACTTTGCGCGCCGAGAGGAGGAACGCCAGGCCGACGCCGCTGGAGACCTCGAGCAGCGAGCGGTTCTCGCGACGCGCCTCCGCCTGGAGCGCGCGGAAGAGCGAGGCGAGCTCGCCCTGCGTGGGGAGCGCGTCGCGCTCCTCGCGCAGCTCGCGCAGCGAGCGGCGCAGCTCGGTGAGCTCGAGCGGCGGGATGTCGACGAGCCGCGCGGTGCGGCCCGTGCCGCGCTCGAGCACCCCGAGGAGCTCGTCGACCGAGCCGACCTCGACCTCCTCGCCGAGGACGCCCGCCGACTTCAGCTCGCCGACGAGGGTCTCGATGTACACGCGCGAGCCGCGCGCGAGGTCGCTCGCTCCCGCGAGCAGCCAGAGCGGCGAGAAGCCGAAGGCCGCGATCGAGCCGAGCTCGACGACGTTGCCCGCACCCTTCCGCAGCGCGAGCTCGCGCGACGGTGTCTCCTCGATCGTGGGCGAGCCCTCGACGCGGCCGACGAGCTCGATCGCCACGCGCAGGAGGTTCTTCGCGGTCGCCTCGTACAGCCGCGAGCGACGGACGAGTCGCGGCAGCACGAGCTGTGCCGCCTCGTGCACGGCGCCGCCGAGCACCGCCGCGACGGTGCGCACGATGCGCTCGGGCAGTGAGACGACGAAGCGACCGCGCATACAGGGACAATCCTGCCGATGCCGGAGCTCTTCCCCGACACGACGAGCGTGGAGAACGGCGAGATCCACGTGGGCGGCGTACGGCTGACCGCGCTGGCGGACGAGCACGGCACGCCGCTGCTCGTCCTCTGCGAGCGCACGCTTCGCGCACGCGCGCAGGCGTACCGCGCGGCGGCCCCCGACGCGCTGGTCGTCTACGGGACGAAGGCGTTCCCGAACGTCGCGGTTCTGCGGACGCTCGCCGCGGAGGGGCTCGGGGCGGACGTCTCGACGCTCGGCGAGCTCCGGTTCGCGCTCGCGGCGGGCGTCGCCGGCGAGCGGCTCGTCGTGCACGGCAACAACAAGGACGACGAGGAGCTGGCGGAGGCCGCGCGGGTCGGCGCGCTCGTCGTGGTCGACTCGCTCGACGAGGTGCCACGCGCCGAGCGCGCCGACGTCGAGCGGACGCTCGTGCGCGTCACGCTCGGGGTCGAGGCCGACACGCACGAGTCGATCCGGACGGGGCACGTCGGCTCGAAGTTCGGGCTCCCGCCGACCCAGGCGCTCGAGGCGATCGAGCGCCTGCGCCCGCTCGGCCTGCACGTGCACATCGGCTCCCAGCTCACGAGCGCGGAGGCGGCGCGGGAGACGATCGACCGGCTCGCGTCGTTCGCGGCGGAGTGCCGCGACGAGCTCGGCTGGGTCGCGCAGGTCGTCGACCTGGGCGGCGGGCTCGCCGTGCGGACCTCGCCCGACGATCCCGCGCCTCCTCCCGTGGCGGAGTTCGTGCGCTCGCTGCTCGAGCAGGTCGAGCCGGCGTGGCGCGCCAGCGGCCTGCCCGCGCCGCGGCTGATCCTCGAGCCGGGCCGCTCGCTCGTCGGTCCCGCGGGCGTGACCCTCTACCGGGTCGGGCTCGTCAAGCGCGCCGAGTCCGTCACGTACGCGGCGATCGACGGCGGGATGTCGGACAACCCGCGCCCGCAGCTCTACGGTGCGCGCTACACGGCGCTGCTCGCGAACCGCGCGGACGAGCCGCCGAGCGGCACGTTCCGGATCGCGGGGAAGCACTGCGAGTCGGGCGACGTGCTGATCGACCGTGTCGAGCTGCCCGAGCCGGTGCGCGGCGACCTGCTCGCGGTCCCGGCGTCCGGCGCGTACACGCTCGCGATGGCCTCGAACTACAACGGCGTCCCGCGGCCCGCCGCCGTGCTCGTCGCGGACGGCCGCGCACGCCTCGCGCGTCGCCGCGAGACCGTCGACGACCTGCTCCGGCTGGAGACCTAGAGGCGGCGACGCGCTACGCTCGCGCGAATGAGCGCCCGCTTCTTCGCCGCGCCCGGCGCATTGCTCGTCGCCGCAGCGGCCGCGCTGTGGGGCACCGACGCGCTGCTCCGCCGGCCGCTCGCCCACTCGACGCAGGCGGCGACGATCGTCTTCGCCGAGCACGTCGTGCTCGTGCTCCTGACCCTGCCGCTGATCCCCGCGGCCGTGCTCGCCGTCGCGCGCGCCGGCCGCCGCTACGTCCTGGCGGCGGTGGCGATCGGCGCCGGCGCCTCGGCGACCGCGACCATCCTGTTCACCCAGGCGTTCGTCCAGGGCGATCCCGTCACGCCCGTCGTGCTCCAGAAGGTCCAGCCGCTCGTCGCGGTCGTGGGCGCGTGGTTCATCCTCGGCGAGCGCCCGCGCGCGCACTTCGGCTGGTTCCTCGCCGCGGGGCTCGTGGGCACGTGGCTGATCGCGTTTCCCTCGCCGTTCGAGATCGAGGTCGCCGCGGCGCTCCCGGCCCTCTACGCGCTCGGCGCCGCCGTCCTGTGGGCGTTCGGCACCGTGCTCGGACGGATGCTCGCGACGCGGCTGCGCTTCCAGCACGTGACGACGCTCCGCTTTGCCTTCGGCCTGCCGGCGAGCGCCCTCGCGGTGTTTCTCGTCGGCGCGCCGTTCACGACCTCCGCCTCGGACGCAGGCTGGATCGCCGCGCTCGCGATCGTCACGGGGCTCGTCGCGCTCTCGCTCTACTACTACGGCCTGCGGAAGACGCCCGCGGTGATCGCCGCGCTCGCCGAGCTGACCTTCCCCGTCACCGCCGCGGCCGTCGGCTACCTCGCCTTCGACGCGACGCTCGACGGGACGCAGTGGATCGGCGTCGCCGTGACCGCGGTCGTCGTCCTGCTCCTCCCGATGACGGGAGCGCGAGTCCTCAGGGCGCCCGCGAAGGAGCTCGTTCCGGCGACGTCGTAGCCCCGGCCGGCTTACGGCCGGGCGGAGATGACCTTGCCCAGCGGGTTCCAGGTGTTGTTCCGCCAGCGCTGGAGCTGGCCCTGGTCGAGCGGGAAGTGGTCCCGCGCGCTCGTCCGCACGCGGACGCCGGGCAGGAGGAACGGGTTGTTGCGGACGTTCAGGCTCGCGACCGCGCGCATCAGCGACGCGCGCGTCGGGTTGCGCCCGGCCTTGCGGAGCGCCTCCACGAACGTGTGCGCGACCGCCATCGAGTAGACGTGGAAGCCGTCGTTGACGTGGCCGCTCGGCAGGTGCTGCCGCATGATCTGCCGGTAGAGCCGCATCCCGGCGTCGTTGCGGAAGCGCGGGCTCGTCGGGTCCTTGACCGAGATCAGCGTGACCGCGTTCTGGATGATCCGGGGGCCCGCGGTCGCGGCGATGATCCGCATGATGTTCGTCGCGGCGCCGACCTGGTTGACGTAGACCTGCGGGCGCCAGCCCAGCCGGTTCGCGGCGACGAGGCCGCGGATCGCGAACGGCGGCGTCGCGATCACCACGAACACGGTCGCGCGCGAGCTGCGCAGCCTCGCGATCTGCGAGGAGACGTCCGTCGAGAGCGGGTCGTAGCTCTGGGTCGCGACGATGTTCCGGCGCTTCGCGCCGAGCCCGGTGCGGAACCCGCTGAGGAGATCCTTGCCGTAGTCGTCGTTCTGGTAGAGCACGGCGATCTTCGCGTTCGGCTTCGTGCGCAGGATGTGGCGCGCGTACACCTTCCCCTCGCCGACGTAGCTCGGGAGGAACCCGATCGTGTACGGATAGCGCCGGTAGTCGCGTCCGAACGTCGTCGCGCCGGAGCCGGCGAAGAGCTGCGGCACCTTCGCGGCGTTCAGGAAGGACCGGACCGCGAGGTTCTGCTCGGTGCCGAGCGTGTTGAAGATCGCGAACACGCGCTCCTGCTGGACGAGCTGCCGCGTCGCCTGCACCGTCTGCGCCGGGTTGTACTGGTCGTCGAGGTACTTGTAGGTGATCCGCCGGTTGAAGACCCCACCGCGCGCGTTCACGTACTTGAAGTACGCCTCGGCGCCCCTGCCGACGGACGCGTAGGACGCGGCGATCCCGGAGAGCGGGATCGTGCCGCCGATCACGACCTCCCCGCGGGAGACGCCGGGATCCGCGGCGGGCCGGGCCGAGGCCGCGCCGGCGGCGAGAGAGAAGACGAGCGAGATGACCCCCAGCAAGCGCACGATCTACTGAGACCGAGGATACAACCGAGAAGTTAGGGGTCCGAGAACACGCCTGAGCAGCCCGCCCACGCCCGTCGGCAGCACGATCATCAGGCCGATCAGCACCGCGCCGTAGATCACCGCCGGCACGCCCGGCGCCTGCGAGAGGTCCTGCGCCCACTGCGGCAGGAAGACGAGGAAGACCGCGCCCGCGACGAGCGGCACGAGCGAGCCGAGACCGCCGACGGCGAGGCCGACGAGGAGCGCGATCGAGCGGTCGACCGGGAACGCGCCCGGCTGGACGGAGAAGGCCGACATCGCGAGCAGCGAGCCCGCCACGCCGGCGTAGAGCGCGGAGAGCGAGAACGCGAGCGTCTTGTGCCACGCGAGTCCGACCCCGGACGCTACGGCTGCGATCTCGTCGTCGCGGATCGCGCGCAGCGCGCGGCCCAGGCGCGAGTGGTGGATCAGCCATGCCACGACGAAGAGCGCGAGCGCGATCGTCCACGTGAGGTAGTAGAGCCAGTCGTTGAACGTGAGCGTCCTCCCGCCCGGGACGTGCACGGCGTTGAAGATCGCGCCCGTCAGGTTCGGCGAGTCGAACAGGTTGAGCCCGCCGCTCCCGCCCGTGACGGAGTCGAACTTCCTGATCACGCTCGGGGTCGCCACCGCGACGCCGAACGTGGCGAGCGCGAGGTACGGCCCCGACAGGCGCAGTGCCGGCAGCCCGAAGAGCGCGCCCGCGAGCGCGGCGACGAGCGCGGCGATCGGGATCGTGTACACGTCCTTCATCCCGTCGCCGACGGGGAGCCAGTCCGGCGGCGAGAGCCCTCCCGCCTCGAGCCCCGGTCGGCCGAGCATCAGGATCGCGGTCGTGTACGCGCCGACGGCCATGAAGGCGCCGTGCCCGAGCGAGATCACGCCGGTGTAGCCCGTCAGGATGTTCAGGCCGAGGATCGCGATGAAGAAGATCCCGATCAGCGCGAACTCCGAGGCGCGGAACTCCGAGATGCGGCTCGGCACGACGACGACGACCGCGACGAAGAGCGCGAGGCCGAGCACGCGGATCGCGGTGCGTGCCGCGAGCATCAGACGCGCCGCACCGCCGCGCGGCCGAAGAGCCCGTGCGGGCGCAGCAGGAGGATGGCGAGGATCACGAGCAGCGCCGCCGGCAGGCGCAGGTCGGCGAAGAAGTCGATGTAGGCACCGACGAGGTTGAGGATCACGCCCACCGCGAGGCCGCCGACGACGGCTCCGAGGGGGCTGTCGAGCCCGCCGAGGACCGCGGCAGCGAACGCGAAGATCAGCACCGGCAGCATCAGGTTCTGGTCGAAGCTGCCCTGGGTCGGCGCGACGAGCATCCCCGCGACCGCGCCGAGCACCGCGGCGAGCCCCCACCCGAGCGCGAGCATCCACGAGACGCGGATGCCGTGCAGCCGGCTCGACTCGGGGTTCAGCGCGGAGGCGCGCAGCGCGAGCCCGAGGCGCGTGCGCTGGAAGAGGACCCAGAGCGCCGCGACGAGCGCGAGCGAGACAACGAGGATCCCGAGGTCCTGCACCGCGACCACGACGCCGCCGACGTCGAACGTCCGCGTGCCGAACGGGTTCTCGAGCGTTCGCTGCTCGCCCTTCCAGATCCACGCCGCGGCGCCGTTGAGCATGATCAGCAGCCCGATCGTGACCGTGACGACGGTGATCGCGGCCGCGCGCGAGACGGCGTGCACGACGAGCCGCTCGATCAGCACGCCGCCGGCGAAGGAGATCGCGAGCGTCGCGAAGAACGCGACCCAGTAGGGCAGCCCGCGGTCGATCAGCTCCCAGCAGACGAACGTCGAGAACATCGCCATCTCGCCCTGCGCGAAGTTGACGACGCCCGTCGAGCGGTAGATGAGGACGAGCGCGAGCGCCAGCAGCGCGTACACGCCGCCCGACGCGAGCCCGCTGACGACCTGCTGGAGGAAGTCGGCCACAGGTGGCTAGTCCGGTGACATTGCCGAGCCTCTGGGTCGCGAGACCCAAGCGAGGCAAGGACGCAGGGAGCCCCTGTACGGGCAGTACAGGGGCGACTGAGGACGCGGCCTCGCGCCGGGTATCGCGGGCCAGAGGCCGGAGGATGTCGCCGGGCTAGCCACTAGTAGCCGAGGTAGGACCTGCGCACGGCCTCGTTCCCGCGCAGCTCGTCGGCGGTGCCCGAGACCGCGACACGGCCGACCTCGAGCACGTACGCGCGCTCGGAGTGCTGGAGCGCGACGTTCGCGTTCTGCTCCACGACGAGCGCCGACATCCCGTGCTCGTCGATCCACGCCCGCAGCACGTCGAAGAGCCGGCGCACGATCAGCGGCGCGAGCCCGAGCGACGGCTCGTCGACGAGGATCAGGCGCGGGCGGGACATGAACGCGCGCGCGAGGGCGAGCATCTGCTGCTCTCCGCCGGAGAGCGTGCCCGCCTGCTGGTCGCGGCGCTCGTCGAGCCACGGGAAGTGCTTCACCACCGCTGCAAGGTCGCGCTCGTAGCCGCTGCGGTCTCGGCGCGAGTACGCGCCGAGCCGGAGGTTCTCGTCGACGCTCAGCTCGGCGAACGTCCCGCGGCCCTCCGGCACGTGCGCGATCCCGCTGCGCGCGACCGCCTCGGGAGAGCGCGGGAGCGACTTGCCGTCGAAGCGGATCGACCCGCTGCGCCGGACGGTGCCGGAGATCGCGCGGAGCGTCGTCGTCTTCCCCGCGCCGTTCGCGCCGAGCACGGAGACGACCTGGCGCTCGTCGACGTCGAGCGTCACGCCGTGGAGCGCCTGCACGGCGCCGTAGCGCGCCTGCACGTCCTCGAGCTCAAGCAGCGGCATGCTCGTCCCCGAGGTACGCCTCGATCACCGCAGGGTCGCGCTGGACCTCGGCGGGCGTCCCGGCCGCGATCCGGCGGCCGAAGTTCAGGACGAACACGCGGTCGGAGATGCCCATCACGAGGTTCATGTGGTGCTCGACGAGCAAGATCGTGAGCTCGAAGTCCTCGCGCAGCCCCCGCACGAAGCGGCCGAGCTCCTCGACCTCCTCGTGGTTGAGCCCACCGGCCGGCTCGTCGAGCAGCAGCAGCCGGGGGCCGGACGCGAGCGCGCGCGCGAGCTCGATGCGCTTCAGCGTGCCGAACGGGAGCCCGGCGGCCGGCCGGTACGCGACGCCGGCGAGCCCGACGTACTCGAGCACCTCGAGCGGCGTGCGCCCCCCGCTGCGGGCGGCAGCGCCGACGCGCACGTTGTCGATCACGGTCAGCGACGGCCAGAGCGCGACGTTCTGGAACGTGCGCGCGATCCCGCGCCGGACGACGCGGTGCGCGGGCGTCCGCAGCAGGTTCCGCCCGTCGAGGACGACGCGCCCTGCGTCCGGCCGGTACAGCCGCGTGATCACGTTGAACGCCGTCGTCTTGCCGGCGCCGTTCGGGCCGATCAGGCCGACGATCTCGCCGGTGGGGACCTCGAACGAGACGTCGTCGAGCGCGACGACCCCGCCGAAGCGGCGCGTGACGTGCTCGACGGAGAGGAGCGCCGTCATTGGCGCCGGATCGTAGTGGGCGGGCGGTCAGGGACAGGCCGCGACGCGCCGCTCGAGCGTGACGCGCCGCCCGTCGTCGAGCGCGGCCGTCGCGACCACGACCCCGGCGCGCGCCGGCAGGATCCTGCGGAACGGCGCGCGCTCCGAGGCGCCGACGCGCCGCGACCGGTACTCCCACTCGACCGCAGAGAGCTGCTTCGCGTCCCTCCCCCGCACCACCGCGACGTGCGCGCCGTCGGCGCAGCGGGAGCCGAGGCGGAGCACCGGGCCCGTGCGGCAGGCCGCGCCGGCGCAGCGGCGGAGCCGTTCGAGACGTGCAGCGAGCCGTGCGCGAACGGCTGCGTAGGACGGGCGCGCGTGCAAGCTGCTCACCTGCCACGGGTCGACCTGGAAGTCGTAGAGCTCGCGGTCGCCGAGCCGGTGCTCCACGTACTCGTAGCGCGGCGTGCGGATCGCCCAGTAGTCCGGCGTCGCGAGCAAAACGTCCCGGCCGAGGAAGCGGTCGCGCTCGCGCACGAGCGGCAGCAGCGACGTGCCGTCGAGCGTGCGGCCCGGCGCCACCCCGGCCGCGTCGACGATCGTCGCGGCGAGGTCGACGTTGACGACGTCCTGCGTGATCCGAACGCCGCGCGGAATTCCCGGCCCGCGCAGGTATAGCGGCACGCGCGCCGCCTCCTCGTAGAGCAGCACCTTCCCCAGCGGGATGCGGTGCTCGCCGTGGTAGAAGCCGTTGTCCGACGTGTAGACGAAGAGCGTGTTCGCCAGCTCGCCGGCCTGCGAGAGCGCACGCACCAGCGCGGCCACACCCTCGTCGACGGCCAGCAGCGACTCGAGCCGCTGACGGTAGTTCGTCTCGATCGCCGCCACGGTCTCGCTGGAGACCCGGGCGTTCCGTCTCACGACCCACGGCTTGTCGACGACGTTCCGCTCGTTGAACGACGGCGGGCGCGGCAGCCGCTCGCGGGCGAACCGTCCCTTGTGCCGCGGCGCGGGCACCGGGGTCGCCACGGCCGCGGGGTCGTCGGGCTCGCGCGGGATCCCGTTGTGAGGCGCGACGTACGCGACGGAGAGGAAGAACGGGTCGCTCCCGCGTGCGAGCCGTCGCACGGCGTCGACCGCCTTCGCGGTCGTGACGTCCGTCTGGTGGTCGCGAGGGGCGGAGCCGTAGCTCACGAGCCTGCCGTTCTCGTTCAGCGTGTAGCCGAAGTAGCGGAACGTCGTGGGGTCGATCGGGGCGTACCACTCGTCCCAGCCCTCGGGGACCTCCGTCGGGCGCGCGAGCCCGTAGCCGTTCAGATACCTGCCCACGTGCACGGTTCGATAGCCCGAGGCGCGGAGCCAGACCGGCAGCGTGTTCACGTGCGAGAGGACGAGCTTCTCGTACCCGCCGCGTGGCGGGCGGTTGCCGAGGACGCCGTGGTTGTGCGCGTACTGGCCGGTCAGGAAGGTCGCCCGCGACGGGCAGCAGAGCGGGAACGACGCGAAGCTGTTCACGAACGTGGCTCCCTGCCCTCCGATGCGCGTCCTGACGTTCGGCATCACGCGCATCGACTCCGCGGTCTGGTCGTCGGTCATCACGACGACGACGTTCGGCCGACTGGGCACCGGCTCCGCCGCCGAGCCGACGTCGGACCGCGAGGCGACCGCAAGCACGCAGGCGAGCCCGAGCGCGACCGCGAGGAAACGGGACATCCGAGGCCTCATCTCCGGATGAGACGACGAAAAACGCTCAGCGGTCGGCGGCGAGCTCGGTCACGGGGGCGCGGCAGGCGAAGCGCTCGCACTCGTAGAGCGTCGGCAGGCCGTCGACGCGCGTCTTGCCGGCCAGGAGCGGAACGTCGTCCGCGGGGCCGAAAGCGGCGACCGCCCGCGGGTCCCAGCGCCGGAGCGCCGCGCGAGCGAGCTCGTCGTCGGGCGACGCGATCAGCGCCAGCTCGCGCGGCGGCGAGAGGTACAGGTCGAGCGCGCACAACGTCCACCCGAAGGCCGAGGGTGCGCGGGAGAGCAGCGGGAGCAGGAGCCGGAACACGCCGGCCGCGCGGCGCTCGAGCTCGTCGTCGCCCCAGATGCGCGCGAGCCGGAGCAGCACGAAGGCGAGCATCGAGTTGCCCGACGGCGTCGGGTGGTCGTCGAGGTCCTTCTTCCTGGTCACGAGCTCCTCCGCCCCGTGCGGGGAGAGGAAGAACCCGCCGCGCTCCTCGTCCGCGAAGAGCTCGACCGCGAGGAGCGCGAGGCGCCTCGACTCGCGCAGCCAGCGGAGGTCGCCCGTCGCGACGTGCAGCTCGTACAGCCCGTGCGCGACGTTCGCGTAGTCCTCGAGGTAGCCGGTGCCCTTCGCCGCCCCCTCGCGCCACGTGCGGTGCAGCCGCCCCTCGCCGTCCGAGAGGGGCCCGAGCACGAACTCGGCCGCGTCCGCCGCCGCGCGCACCCAGGCCGCCTCCCCCAGGCGCGCACCGGCCTCCGCGAGCGCGGCGATCGCCAGCCCGTTCCACGAGGCGATCGCCTTGTCGTCGAGCCCCGGTTTCGGCCGCCGCTCGCGCAGCTCGAACAGCCGGGCCCGCGTGGTCTCGTCGAGCTCCCCGCGCAGGACGAACCGGCCCTCCTCGAAGGGCTCGAGCAGCTCCTCGGGCGCGCCCTCGCCGGGCGCCCAGGTGAACGTGAGCCCCTCGACGCGGTTCGTGTCCGCATCCTGCGCCGACGCGAACCCCCCGGAGTCGAGCCGCAGCTCGCGGAGCAGGTACCCGACCGTCTGCGCGACCACCTCGCGGTAGCGCTCCGTCCCGGTGCGCTGCCAGCCGTGCAGGTACGCGGGGACGAGCAGCGCGTTGTCGTAGAGCATCTTCTCGAAGTGCGGCACGAGCCAGCGCTCGTCGACCGAGTAGCGGTGGAAGCCGCCGCCGACGAGGTCGTACATCCCGCCGAGCGCCATCCCGTCGAGCGTGCGCGTCGCGAGGTCGAGCTCGTCGCGGCGGAGCAGGAACTCGAGCGCCGACGCGGGCGGGAACTTGGGCGCGCGGCCGAAGCCGCCCCAGCGAGGGTCGAACTGCGCGCGAAGCCCGGCGACTGCCGCGTCGAGCACCGCCTCGGTCAGCGGCTCCGACGAGGGCTGCTGCTCGCTCTGCTCGCGCACCGCCTCGACGAGCGCGCGCGCCTGCCGCTGCACGTCCTCGGGCCGCTCGCGGTACGCGTCCGAGACGGCGACGAGCACCTGTCGGAAGCTCGGGAGACCGTGGCGCGGCTCGGGCGGGTAGTACGTCCCGCCGAAGAACGGCTCCCCGGCCGGCGTCAGGAACACGGTCATGGGCCAGCCGCCCTGCCCGCTGAGCGCCACGACGGCGTCCATGTAGACGGCGTCGAGGTCGGGCCGCTCCTCGCGGTCGACCTTGACGCTGACGAACCGCTCGTTCATGACGCGGGCGGTCGCCTCGTCCTCGAACGACTCGTGCTCCATCACGTGGCACCAGTGGCACGCGGAGTAGCCGATCGAGAGCAGGATCGGGCGATCCTCGCTGCGCGCGCGCTCGAGCGCCTCCGGCCCCCAGGCGTACCAGTCGACCGGGTTGTCGGCGTGCTGGAGGAGGTACGGGCTCGTCTCGTCCGCGAGCCGGTTCACTCCGACACCGTACGTCCAGCGAGGGCGTTATGGTCGCGCCATGAGAAATCGCGCTGCCACCTGGGTGAACCTCTTCTTCGCGTCGGTGATCGTCGTCGCGGTGTTCCTGCAGGCGTACTTCATCGCGTCGTACGCAATGGGCGCCGGCGAGGGCGCGCTCGACGCGCACGGCTTCCTCGGCGGGCTCGTGATCCACGGCTCCGAGCTGATCGTGTTCCTGTCGGCGCTCGTCGCCTTCTGGGGCATGTGGCGCTGGATCCTGGTCAACCTCGGGCTCTTCGTCCTCGGGACGGTCCAGATCTTCCTGCTCCCGCCCGACGAGGATCCGGGGAGCCCGTGGGTGCACGGGCTGCACGGACTGCTCGCGCTCTTCGTGCTCACGTACGCGGCGTACATCGCGTGGAAGGACTGGCGCCTCCTGAAGACGCCCGCGCTCCCGCCGGCGACCGCCGTCTAGACGCGGTAGAGCTGACCGGGCAGGGTGCGGCCGAGCGTCTGCTCGAGCCCCTGCGAGACGCGGATCAGGGCGTCGAGATCGACTCCGGTCTCGACGCCCTCGCCCTCGAGCAGGTAGACGAGGTCCTCCGTCGCGATGTTCCCGGTCGCGCGCGGCGCGAACGGGCAGCCCCCCACCCCGCCGACCGAGGCGTCGAGCACCGTCGCGCCCGCCTCGAGCGCGGCCAGCGCGTTCGCGTAGCCGGTGTTGCGCGTGTTGTGGAAGTGACCGCCGACGTTGCCGCCGACGCGCTCGACGAGCGAGCGGACGGCGCTCGGCGTGGCGACCCCGATCGTGTCCGCGAGCACGACCTCTCCCGCGCCGGCGAACCGCTCGGCGAGCGCGGCGACGACGCCGGGGTCGACCGCGCCCTCGAACGGGCACCCGAACGCGACGCTGATCGTCACGGTGACGGGTCGGTCGGCGCCCGAGACGATCCGCTCGACCCGCGCCGCCGCCTCGTCGACGGTCGCGTTCGCGTTGCGGCGGCTGAACGAGTCGGTCGCGGCGAGCGTGCAGTTGACCCGGTCGAGCGAGGTGCCGCGCAGCCGCTCGTAGCCCTCCTCGTTCAGCACGAGCCCGGAGTACTCGGTCCCGTCGCGCCTCTCGATCCCGTCGACGACCTCCTCCGCGCCGGCCATCTGCGGCACGCGGTCCGGCCGCACGAAGCTGACGGCCTCGACGCGCCGGAGCCCCGCGGCGGCGAGCGCGTTCACGAGCTCCGCCCTCGACTGCGGGGACAGCACGTCGGGCTCGTTCTGCAGCCCGTCGCGCGGGCCGACGTCGCAAAGGATCACTCGAACCCGTACGCGGTCGTGCGCTCGGGCGCGAGCCGCGCGATCACGCGCTGCTCGCCGGGCCGCAACGTGTAGTCGCGCCCGCGGTACTTGTGCGAGAGCCGGTGGATGTGCTCCTCGGCCCCCTCGGTCGTCAGCTCGACGACCCGGCCGCTGACCGAGATCCAGCGGTAGCGCTCGTCGCCGTCGAAGACGAGGACGCTCGCGCGCGGATCCTCCCGCAGGAAGTCGAACTTCCTGCGCGTCTCGGTGATGTTGAACACGACGTGCTCGCCGTCCCAGTCGATCCAGACCGCGGTCTGCTGGGGCGAGCCGTCCGGCCGGAGCGTCGCGACGACGGCGTAGTTCGGCTCGAGGAAGAGGCGGGCGTGCTCGTCTTGGATGCGCGCCATCTCGACCGAGCGTAGCGCTCGCGGTAGGGTGCGCGACGTGGCCGTGACGGTGCTCGTGGGGACGCGCAAGGGCCTCTTCCTGCTGAAGGGCGACGACGCGAGGCGCGACTGGCAGGTCGAGGGACCCCTGCTGGAAGGGTTCGCGGTCTACCACGCGATCCGCGACCCGCGGGACGGCGCGCTCTACGCCGCGACGAACTTCTTCGGCGGCGGCACGGTGCACCGCTCGGACGACCTCGGCAAGACGTGGTTCCGCTGCGAGACGCTCGGCCTGCCGGAGGACGGCGAGCTGTCGCTGAACGCCACGTGGCACGTCGAGCCGGGCGCGAACGGCGAGCTCTGGCTCGGCGGCGACCCCGGCGTGCTCTTCCGCTCCGACGACCGCGGCGAGACGTGGCAGGTGAACGAGGCGTTGCTGCACCACGAGACGCGCGACCGCTGGGCACCGGGCGCCGGCGGGATGTGCCTGCACTCGATCAACGTCGACCCCGACGGCAAGGGGCTCGTGATCGGGATCTCGGCGGCGGGCGTGTTCCGCAGCGACGACGCCGGCGCGTCGTGGGAGCCGGCGAACAAGGGCACGTCGGCCGACTTCCTGCCCGACAACCAGCCCGAGGTGGGCCAGTGCGTGCACAAGGTGCTCGTCCACCCGGCGCAGCGCGACCGGCTCTGGCAGCAGAACCACTGCGGCGTCTACCGGTCGGAGGACCGCGGCACGAGCTGGGAGCGCCTCGACGGCAACGGGCTGCCGAGCGATTTCGGGTTCGCGCTGATGCTCGACCCGCGCGACCCCGACGCGGCGTACGTGATCCCCGAGGAGAGCGCGATGAACCGCGTCGCGAGCGACGGGCGCCTCGGCGTGTACCGGACCCGCAATGGCGGCGCGTCGTGGGAGCTCCTCACGAACGGCCTGCCGAACCCCGCCTGGACGGGCGTGCTGCGCGAGGCCTCCGCGTGGGACGGCCGCGAGCCGAACGGGCTCTACTTCGGCACGCAGACCGGCTCGGTGCTCGTCTCGCCCGACGCGGGCGAGTCGTGGCACGAGGCGGCGCGCTGGCTCCCGCCGGTCCTCTCCGTCGAGACCGCGGAGTGGCCGTAGTCCGCCTGCCGTCGCTGCTCGCGCGCGAGGCGGGCGGGCAGCGCGAGTTCGACCTCGAGGCCGCGACGCTCGGCGACGCGCTGCGCGCGCTGCCGGTGCGCGACCTCTGCCTCGACGAGCACGGTGAGCTGCGGCGGCTCGTGAACGTGTTCGTCGACGGCGACGACGTCCGCGCGGGCGTGGGCCTCGAGACTGCCCTCCGCGACGACTCGCAGGTCCTCGTCGTGACCGCGATCGCCGGCGGGTAGCGAGCTACCCGAGCTCGCGCGGGACGTCGATCTCGCCCGCGGCGATGCGCTCGCGCACCGTCTCGAGCGCCTCGACGTCCTCCTCGGGCACCTGGTCCGAGACCGTGCCGAGGCCGACGCCGTCCTCCTCGAGCCCGAGCGTGAGGTTGCGGCCACCCTGCCACGTACCGTCCTGCACGCTCTGGATCACGCGAAAGACCGCCTCGTCGACCTTCTTCAGCGCGCTCGTGAGCACATGCTCGCCGAGGAACGACTGGTCGGCGTCGACGCCGATGCCCCACACGCCCCGCTCACGTGCGGCATCCAGCGCGCCGAGTCCGCACGCGCCCGCGACCTGGAAGACGACCTCGGCCCCGGCCTGGATCTGGTTCAGCGCCAGCTCCTTGCACTTCGCCTGGTCCTCCCAGTCCGACGAGTAGCCGTTCAGGGTCTTGACGCCGGGGGCCGCCGCCTCGGCGCCCGCCTGGTAGCCGGCGATGAAGCGGTCGACGGGCGGCTCCTTGAAGCCGCCGACCGACCCCACGACGTCCGCGCCCTCGTTGCGCTTCGCGGAGAGCCCCGCGAGATAGCCCGCGAGGTAGCCGACCTGCTCCTCGTGGAACAGCATCCCCACGACGTTCTCCGGCGCGCCCTTCAGCGTCGACTGGTCGACGTCGATGATCACGAACTTCGTGTCGGGGAACTGCCGCGCGGCGGTCGCGATCGCGTCGCCCTGCGCGAAGCCGACGCCGATGATCAGGTCGTAGTCCTGGCGCACCAGCGTCGTCATGTTCGGGACGTACTCCGCCGCCGAGCGGGACTCGAGCACGCGGCCCTCGACCCCGAGCTCGGACTGCGCGCGCTTCAGACCCTCGTAGGCGAGCTGGTTGAAGCCACGGTCGTTCAGCTGGCCCGCGTCGGTGATGAGCCCGACCTTGATCGTCTCCTCGGCGGCGGTCGTCGTCCCGGCGGCGTCGTCGCCGTCGTCGCCGCCGCACGCGGCGAGCGCGAGCACGAGTGCGGCCAGGAGTGCGGTGAGGATGCGGGTCATCGAGGTTTTCGACTGGTAGTCTAAAACTCGTGGCCGAGTCTACCACGCACGTGGTTCTCGGCGTGGTGCTCCGCGTTCGGGGCTCGCGGCTCGAGGTCCTGCTCTGGCGGCGCGGCAAGGCTCCGGCGAGCGGCGCGTGGGCGCTCCCGGGCGGCTACCTGGGCGAGCGCGAGCCGCTCGAGGCGTCGATTCGCCGGCACCTCGCCGCGAAGGTCGACGTCCGCGAGGTCGCGCACCTCGAGCAGCTCGAGACGCGGAGCGACCCGCGCAGGTTTCCGGGCGAGCGCCAGCTCGCCACGGCGTACCTCGGGCTCGTCGGCCCGGTCGACCCCGTGGTCCCGCCCGACACGGCGTGGCACGCCGTCGACGAGCTGCCGCGGATGGCGTTCGACCACGGCGAGATCACGCTCGCGGGCCGCGAGCGCGTCCGCGCGAAACTCTCGTACACGAACGTCGGCTTCGCGCTCGCTCCGGACTCGTTCACCGTCGCCGAGCTCCGCGAGGTCTACGCCGCCGCGCTCGGCTACGACGTCTCCGCGACGAACCTCCAGCGCGTCCTCGTGCGACGCGGCGTGCTCGAGCCGACGGGCGATCGACGCGAGCCCGGCCCGAGCGGCGGCCGCCCGGCCGCCCTCTTCCGCTTCCGCGTGCCGCGGCTCGAGGTCACGGACCCGTTCGCCGTGCTTCGTCCGCCCGCGTCCTAGTCGGTTCGCCTTCGAGAGGTCTAGCGCCAGCTCGCGCAGCCCGCAAGCTGCAAGCGCCCGCGACCAGCGTCCTCGTACGGCATCGCGCCGAGTACGGCCTCCCGAATACCCATCCAGCAGCCACGGACCTGTGCGCCCGCGATGCGGTAACGGACGCGGTACTGCGCGGCGGGAAAGGACGGATCGGCGTAGGTCACGTCGCAGCGCTCCAGCGATCGACATTCGGACGCGATGGGGACGGCGTTCAGCGCGGGCAGGTTTCGCTCTGCTGCGACCACGTACCGGAGCGAGGTTTCCAGCGTTCCGCTCGTGAGGCCGCGGACCGGGAGCACGGGCCTCGGCATCGGGAAGCTGTGGAGACCGGGGCGATAGCCCGGGAGGCAGCCCCGTACGGCGTGTCCCGTGCCCGGGCAGCGGAGCCGTCGCTCGACCGCGCGACCTCTTCTGCCCAGGATCGTCGAGGACGTGACGCCCAGGCTGTACGGCGGCTGGGCGAACCACGGGAGGTCGACGACGACGCGCGCTCGCGATTCCGAGACGAGGAAGCTCGCGACCTGACTCTTGTAGCTCGCGCTCGCCTGGCGGCCGGCGAAGACGACGACCGTCACCTCCCACGGTCGGCAGGCGAGCGACGCGGGGAGCCGAGCGAACTCGAAGACGACCTCGACGTGATGTCCGAGCACCCGCGCGGCGACGGTCGGCGCGGGCGGTCCCAGCGCGGACGTGCCGGAACGCACGCATCCTGCGGCCCGCGTCGCCGGCGCAGCGATCGCGTTGCGTGCGAGCTCGACGCGTCGGCGCTGCTCGCGCTCGTAGCGGTCGCGCACGGAAGGCGGGAGATCGCGGTCGATGCTGAGGGCCGGCGACGGCGCCAGGAAGGGGACGGGGTCGGTCGAGCTCGGGCGCGCAACCGCCGCGGCCGTCGCGGCGACGAGCACGGCGAGCACCGTGGTCGCGAGCTCCCTGCGGCCGTGCGGCTTCGACACCCTCCCTCCATCGCGCCGGATCCCGGCCGGGTGGATCACCCAGACGAGGAGTTCGTCCCACTCTTGACTTCGGCGCGCGGACATGGAATAACTCCGGAAACGTTTCCGGTGAGGAGGCTCCAGATCGCCACCATCCGAGAGCTCGCCCGGCTCAGCGGCGTCTCCGTCGCGACCGTCTCCCGCGTGCTGAACGACTACGCGGACGTCAGCCCGACGACCCGCGCGCGCGTGCTCGAGGTCGCCCGCGAGCTCGACTACACTCCCTCCGCGGCCGCCAGGACACTGGTGATGCAGCGTTCTCAGGTGATCGGCGTCGTCCTCCAGACAGGCGAGGGCCACCCCGATCTCCAGCACCCGTTCTTCCAGGAGGTCCTCGTCGGGCTCAAGCACCGCCTGGGCGCCGGCGGGTACGACCTCCTCCTCTTCGCGACCGAGAATCCCGGAAACGGTTTCAGCGAGCACTCCTTCGCCCGCCGCGCCCGCCACCACCGGGTCGACGGCCTGGTCGTGATGGGGGTCGACCCCGCCGACCCGGAGGTGCAGAAGCTCCTCCGCTCGTCGATCCCGCTCGTCGCGGTGGACGCGGAGGTCGTCGGCAGGCGGAGTGGCTACGTGATCTCGGACAACCAGGGCGGGGCGAGGCTCGCGGTCCGGCACCTCCGCGAGTGCGGGCACGAGCGGATCGCGATCGTCACGGGGATGCTCTCGACGCGGCCTGGCGCCGACCGTCTGCTCGGGTACCGCGCCGAGCTCGAGGCGCTGGGCGTCCCCTACCGCGACGACTACGTCCAGGAAGGCGACTTCTACTTCGACAGCGGGTACCGCGGGATGCGGGCGCTGCTCGCGCTCCCCGAGCCGCCGACGGCCGTCTTCGCAGCAGGCGACCTGATGGCGGCGGGAGCGGTGCGCGCCGTCGAGGAGCACGGGCTGTCGGTTCCCGACGACGTCGCCCTCGTCGGCTTCGACGACATCCAGCTCGCAGCGATGATGCAGCCGTCGCTGACGACGATCCGCCAGGACAAGACGGGGCTCGGAGCCACCGCGGGCGAGGCGCTTCTGCGCATGCTCGAGCAGGTCGACGCCGCGCCCCCCACGACGTCTCTTCCGGTCGAGCTCGTCGTCCGGGAGTCGAGCCGCGTGCGCTCGAGCAGGCGCGCGCGCAAGCAGCGAGACCTGGAGGTGACGGGAGCCTGATCACCGCGCCTGCGGGCGCGCCATCCGCGAAATCCTTTCGGAACGAGGAGAGTCAGATGCGTGTGAGATCGATCAGGTTGGCCGCGCTGACGAGCATCGCGCTCGTCGTCTCGGCGACCGTGCTCTCGGCCGCGCAGGCGCGCCCGGAGTCCGGCACCGCCGGCGTGACGCTGACGCTGTGGATCATGAACAACGGCCCCGAGCCAGTCTCGGACATGAAGCGCGTGCTCGCGCCGTTCGAGCGGTCCTCCGGGATCGACGTGAACGTGCAGCTCGTCGGCTGGGACGTGCAGTACCAGCGGATCACGAACGCCGCGATCTCGGGCGAGGCGCCCGACGTGACGCAGGCGGGCACGACACAGGTCCCGTACTTCGCCCAGCTCGGCGGGTTCGAGAACCTCGCCAGCCGCACGGGGACGATCGGCGGGCGCGGCGCGTACGCGCCCGGCGTATGGGCGACGACGCAGCTGGCCGGACGCTCCGGCGTCTGGTCGGTGCCGTGGTTCACCGAGGCCCGCACGATCTACTACCGCAAGGACGTCTACAAGCGCGCGGGCGTGAACCCGAAGACCGCGTTCAAGACGTGGGCGTCGTTCCGCAGCGCGCTGCTCAAGCTGCGGACGGTGAAGAGCGTGAACGGCCGGCCGATCATGCCGTTCGGCCAGCCCGGCAAGACCGCCTGGGACCTCGTGCACCACATCATGCCGTTCGTCTGGGGCGCCGGCGGGAGCGAGCTGACGGCGAACCGGCGGCAGTCCGGGATCGCCAGCCCGGCCTCCGTCCGCGGCGTGAAGTACTTCGCCGACCTCGTCACGGCGGGCGTGTTCCTGAAGTCGTCGCTCGAGAAGAACGCGCCGCAGGTCGAGGAGCAGTTCAAGGGCGGACAGATCGCGACGTGGATCGGCGGGCCGTGGGTGCTCGCCACCGCGAACCGCGCCGACGACACGGCCTGGGTCCGCGAGTCCCGGCGCAACGTCGGCGTCGCGCAGATGCCCGTCGGGCCGACCGGGAAGTTCTACACCTTCGTCGGCGGCTCGAACCTGATGCTGTTCCGGACGTCGCGCAACAAGGCCGAGGCGTGGCGCCTGATCCAGTACCTGTCGCGCAACGACGTGCAGCGGAACTACGCCCGCATCATGGGCATGTTCCCCGCACGGCTCGTGCCGCAGGCGCAGGAGGGCAAGCGGAACGCGAACGCCAGGGCGTTCTACGAGGCGATCAAGCACGGGCGCACGTACGCGCCGATCGCGACGTGGGGCCCCGTGGAGAACGCGTACAAGACGCGCTTCGGCAACATCCTCGACATTGCGGCTGGGCAAGGACGTGTGCGCTACAGCCGCAGCGCCGTCGTGAACGAGCTGCGCGCGGCGGCGAGGGAGGCGAACGCACTGCTCGCACAGGGCGGGTAGGGCGAATCCGACTGCTCGCAGGGAGCGCGGGCCCTCCCAACCCGCGCTCCCGACTCCCCGAGGAGCTATGAACGACCTCACGGCAACCGCTGAGCACATCCCCCGCCGCGCCGCGGCGAAGCCCCGCCTGTCGCTGGCCGACAGGTGGCGCCGCAATCGCGTCGCGTGGACGTTCGTCGCGCCCGCCGTGCTCTTCCTGGTCGCGGTGCACGTGATCCCGACGATCGCGGGGCTCTACCTCAGCTTCCTGAACCTGAACACGTTCACGTTCGCGGAGCTCTTTCGGGCGCCGTGGGTGGGGCTCGGCAACTACCGCGACGTCCTCTTCGACGAGCTGAACCCGCTGCACGCCGGCTTCACGAACGCGGTCGGGAACACCGTCTACTACACGGCCTGGACCGTCGGGCTGACGCTCGCCGGCGGGATGGCGATCGCGCTGCTCCTCAACCGCGACTTCCCGTTCAGGCGCACCGTCCGCACGCTGATGCTCGCGCCCTGGGTGATCCCGAGCTTCGTCGTCGCGATCCTCTGGCAGTTCATGTGGATCAGCGACACGGGGATCGTGAACACGGTCCTCGTCGACCATCTCCACCTGCTCGACGACAAGCCGGTCTGGCTGCTCGGACCGCACTCGATGTGGGCGATCGTGATCCCCTCGATCTGGCGCGCGCTCCCGTTCACGATGCTGATCTTCCTCGCCGGGCTCCAGGCCGTGCCGAACGAGCTCTACGAGGCCGCGTCGATCGACGGCGCGAACGCGTGGCAGCGCTTCCGCTACGTGACCCTGCCGCTCCTGAAGCCGCTGATCGCGATCCAGCTCCTCTTCGGGGTCATCTACAGCGTCTACCAGTTCGCGATCCCGTACGTGATGCTCGGGACGAACCCGGGGCCGTACGCGGACCTCCTGATGACGCTCGTCGTGCGCCAGGCGTTCACGAACAACCTGTTCGGCTACGGCGCGGCGATCTCGACGCTGCTCATGTTCGCGATGCTCGGCTGGGTTGCGATCTGGTACCTGAGCTTCCGCCGCAGCTTCGAGGAGCAGCTGTGATCCGGCGCCGCTCGGTCGACTGGACGCTGAACGCGCTCACGTACGCCGTACTCGCGCTGATGCTCGCCCCGATCGTCTGGCTCGTCCTCTCCTCGCTCCAGACCTCGAGCCAGCTCTCGACCGGGACGTACGACTTCGGCTCGCCCACCGTCGACTCGTTCCGGACGATGTGGGACGCGGTCGACTTCGAGCGGTACTTCCGCAACAGCCTGATCATCTGCACGGCCGCCGCGCTGCTCGCCACCGCGTTCGCGGCGTCGGCGGGCTACGCGCTCGCGCGCTACCGCTTCCGCGGTTCCGGCGCGTTCGGACTGGGCGTGATCGGGACGCAGCTGATCCCGGGCTCGATGTTCCTGCTGCCCATCTTCCTCGGCTTCGTCTGGGTCGGCCGCAACACGCCGTTCCAGCTCTTCGACACGCACCTCGGGATGATCCTCGTCTACACCGCGTTCTTCACGCCCGTCTCGATCTTCCTCATGCGCGCGTACTTCCAGGCGATCCCGCGCGAGCTCGAGGAGGCGGCGCTCGTCGACGGGTGCACGCCGTTCGGCGCCTTCTGGCGGATCGTGCTCCCGAACGCGACGCCCGGGCTCGTCGCGACGGCGGTCTACGCGTTCCTCTTCGCCTGGGACGAGCTGCTCTTCGTCTCGAGCCTGACCCAGCAGAACGCGGAGACGATCCCCCTCGGGATCCGGACGTTCATCTCGAACTACCAGCAGCGCTACGACCAGCTGATGGCGGCGGGCGTCGTCGCGACGTTGCCGGTCATGCTCGCGTTCTTCGCGACGCAGCGCTGGCTCGTCAAGGGCCTGACCGCGGGATCGGTCAAGGGATGAGCGTGAACGGCTTCCCGGAGCACTTCCGCTTCGGCGCCGCCACCGCGGCGATCCAGATCGAGGGTGCGACGGACGCGCGCGGGCCGTCGATCTGGGACAGCTTCAGCCGCGTGCCCGGCACCGTCTCGGACGGCGGGACGCCCGATGTCGCGTGCGACCACTACCACCGGTGGCGGGAGGACCTCGACCTGATGGCCGAGCTCGGGATCGCGACCTATCGGTTCTCCATCTCGTGGCCGCGCGTGCTCCCGGGTGGAACAGGAGCGCCGAGCCGCGAGGGGATCGACTTCTACCGCCGCCTGCTCGAGGGCCTGCACGAGCGCGGGATCCGGCCGCTCGCGACGCTCTACCACTGGGACCTCCCCCAGGCACTGCACGACCGCGGCGGCTGGCCCGCGCGCGACACCGCGTCCCGGTTCGCCGAGTACGCTGCGCTGGTCTACGAGGAGCTCGGCGACCTCGTCGACGACTGGATCACGATCAACGAGCCGTGGGTGGTCTCGTTCCTCGGGCACGGGTTCGGCACGAAGGCACCCGGACGGACCGACTGGGCGGAGGCGATCCGCGTCGCGCACCACGTGCTGCTCGCGCACGGGCTCGCGGTGGACGCGCTGCGGGAGCTGCGCGGCGACGCCACGGTCGGGATCACGCTCGACCTCTGGCCGACGGAGCCCGCCACCTCGTCTGCGGACGACGAGGCCGCGGCGCGGCGCTGGGACGGCGCGCACAACCGCTGGTTCCTCGACCCCGTGCTCCGCGGCGCCTACCCCGACGACGTCGTGCGGTGGTACGAGTCGCGGGTCGGCCCCTTCGACTGGGTGCTGGACGGCGATCTCGAGGTGATCGGCCGGCCGATCGACTTCCTCGGCGTCAACTACTACTCTCGTGACGTCGTCGCGTCGGCGCCGGGCGCCGGCCCGCTCGAGCTGACCCGGGCGGCGCCGAGCGGGCCGACGACGGGCATGGGCTGGGAGGTGGCGCCCGCGTCCCTGCACGCGCTGCTGCTGCGGCTCAAGCGGGACTACGGCGACCTCGCGATCTCGATCACGGAGAACGGCGCGGCGTACGACGACCCCGTCCCCACGAACGGCCTCGTCGAGGATCCCGAGCGGCTCGAGTACCTGCGCGGCCATCTCGAGGCGGTCCGGCGCGCCGTCGCGGACGGCGTCGACGTCCGCTCGTACTTCACCTGGTCGCTGCTCGACAACTTCGAGTGGGAGCACGGCTACGAGAAGCGCTTCGGGATCGTCTACGTCGACTACGCGACGCAGCGGCGGATTCCGAAGCGCAGCGCGCTCTGGTACCGCGACTTCATCGCGGCCAACGGGCGCTAGAGGCTTGATGCAAGCCTCTAGCGGACGACGATCGTCACGACGGCGCCGTCGGGCGCCGTGCCGCCGCCGGCAGGCTGCTGGTCGACCACGACGTCGCCGTCGCCGTCGCGCACGACCTCGACGCGGAACCCGGCGTCGCGGAGCGTCTGCCGCGCATCTTCTTCGCGCGAGTCGACGACGTCGGGAACGTCCACGTCCGCTTCTTCGCCCCCGACGAGGAGCTCGACCTGCCGCCTGCCCTGGAACATCCCATCGACCTCGCGCTGCTCGAGCACGCGGTTCCGTGGCCCCGAGTCGTAGACGACGACCCCACGGAAGCCGGCCTCCCAGAGCGCGCGCAGCGCCGGCGTCTGCGCGAGGCCGACGACGCTCGGGACGTCGCGCTCGGTCGTGCCGCCGGACTGCTCTCCGGTCGAGACGTTGACGCGCACGCGCGAGTCCGGCGGAGCCTCGGCGCCTGCCTGCGGCGCCTGGGCGACGACCGTTCCCTCGGGCTCCGACGAGGGCACGTCGAAGATGCGCGGCGCGAACTCCCGCTGACGCAGGGCGGCCACGGCCTCCTGCTCGGAGAGGCCGACCACGTCGGGGACGGTGTTGACGTTGCGGCCGCGCGAGACCTTGAGCGCGACCGTCGAGCCGGGCGCGGCCTGCGTCCCGCCGCGCGGCTGCTGCTCGACGACCGTCCGCCTCGGTGCTGCCGCGAACACGCGCTGCACCGCGACCTCGAAGCCTGCCTGCTCGAGTCGCTGCCGCGCCTGCGCCTCGCGGAGGTCGCGCACGTCCGGGACCGCGACCTGCTCGAGGCCGCTCGAGACCTCGATCTCGACCCGCTGGCCCTCGTCGAGCTGCGTGCCCGCACCCGGCGTCTGCGCGAAGACGATCCCTGCCCGACGCTCGCTCCGCGCGCGGTCGACGTCCACCTCCAGCTCGGCCTCGGCGATTCGCGCGCGCGCCTGCGCCTCGGTCAGGTCGACGACGCGCGGCATCGTCGTCTTCTCGTCGTCGCGCAGGACGAGCCAGTACGCGAGCAGCCCGCCGAGCACGAGCACGAGCAGCGCGAGCAGCCACGGCCAGAGCCGCGGCGGCTGCCTCGGAGGCTCCTCCTCGACCACCTCCTCGGTGTGGACCGTCTCGTCCGGGTCGACGGGAGTCGTGCTCACCAGCGGAAAATCGCCGCGTGCGCGGCTTCGCAAACGTTGACGCCGGCCGACGGCGCACGTACCCTCTCTCTGTCGTCGTCGAGCAAAGGAGGTCGGCAATGCCCATTGCGAGCAGCTGCAGCACCTCCCCCCGCGGAGCCGCGGGGCTCGACGCATAGCACCGTCCGAGCGCCCGCGGCGTCAACAACGTCGTAAGGAGACGCGCTTGAACGGAAGCACCCTGGCCGCGCTCGGCTGGACCGACGAGCTCGAGGCGGCCTTCACAACCTACGCAGTGGACGGGTTCGAGCCCGCCCGCGTCGTCGCGGAGCACCGCGGCGGCTACGCCGTGCGCTCGGCGCACGGCGACCGGCTCGCGCACGCGCGGGGGAAGCTCCGCGACGACGAGCTCTTCGGGGGCATGCCGACCGTCGGCGACTGGGTCGTGGTCGTCGACGCCGGCGAGCGCTTCGCGATCGAGGCGATCCTGCCGCGGCGCACGAAGGTCTCGCGCAAGACCCCGTGGCTGAAGGCGGAGGAGCACGTCCTCGTCGCCAACGTCGACACCGTCTTCCTCGTCAACGGGCTCGACGCGGACTTCAACGTCCGTCGGCTCGAGCGCTACCTCGCGACGGCGTGGGACAGCGGCGCCGATCCCGTCGTCGTGCTGACGAAGCTCGACGTCGGGGACCCCGAGCTCGTGGCCGAGGCCGAGGCGATCGCGATGGGCGTGCCCGTGCACGCCGTCAGCAACGTCACCGGCGAGGGGCTCGACGCGCTCGACGTCTACCTCGAGCCGGCGCGGACGATCGTCATGCTCGGCTCGTCGGGCGTGGGCAAGTCGTCGCTCGTGAACCGGCTCGCCGGACGTGAGCTCATGCCGGTGGCCGGGCTGCGAAACGACGGCCGCGGACGGCACACGACCCGTCACCGCCAGCTGCACGCGCTCCGAAACGGCGCCTTGCTCGTCGACACCCCGGGGCTGCGCGAGCTTCAGCTCTGGGAGGGCGACCTCGACCGGGCGTTCGCCGACATCGGGGAGCTCACGACGCAGTGCCGTTTCCACGACTGCGCGCACCAGACCGAGCCGGGCTGCGCGATCCGCGCGGCGCTCGAGGACGGCAGCCTCGATGCGGAGCGCTGGGAGAGCTACGGCAAGCTCCAGCGCGAGATGGCCCGGCTCGCGGGACGCCGCGGCAGCCGCGAGCACGCGGAGCTGAAGCGGCGCTGGAAGGAGCGCGCGCGGGAGACGAAGCAGTTGAAGCGCTACGGGAAGCTGCGGGAGCGCTAGCGCCAGGGCGTCGCGCCGACCTGCTCGAGGATTTCCTCGAGCATGCGGAACGAGGAGAGCACGTGCTCTCGCGCGAGCGATCGCGCGCCCTCGGGGCTGCCGGCGGCGAGCGCGCCGCGGATCGCGCGGTGTTGCTGGTCGTTCTTCGCGTACAGCTCGTCGATGCGCGCGTCGCCGGGAGCCCACACCGCCGGTCCGGAGAACGTGCGCCGCGCGCTCTTCGCGAGCTGCTCGACCAGCGGCAGGTCGGCGACGGCGTAGATGACGTCGTGGAACGCGTGGTTCGCGCGCACCCAGTCGGCGGTCAGGCTGCGCCGGTCGCGGCCGGGCTCGCGCGCGCGCATGTCGTTCGTCAGGCGGTGGAAGCGCATCTGCGCCTCGTCGAGCTTCTCGAGAGCCTCCTCGGTGATGCGCGCGGCCGCGACCTCGGTCGCGAGGCCCTCGAGCTCGGCCCGGATCAGGAACGCCTCGCGGAGCTCCTCGCGCGTGATCGTGCGCACGCGGACGCCCCGGTTCGGCTCGAAGGAGACGAGCCCGAGCGCCGCCAGCTTCCGCAGCGCCTCGCGGATCGGCGTGCGGCTGACCTCGAACTGCTCGGAGAGCTGCTCCTGCCGGAGGACGGTGCCCGGGGCGAGCTCGCCCGACACGATCGCCTCCTCGATCACGAGGGCGATGTCGTCGGCCTTCGTCGAGAGGGTTGTCACGGCAACCGATCGTACGCTTCGAGCGTGAGGAACTCGACGAACTCGTCGGTCAGCGCGATGCGCTCGAACAACTCGCGCGCCTCAGGCGCCTCGTCGCCCAGCTCCTCCGCCAGCACGCGCCGCACGTCGTCCTCGCCGAAGATCCCGGCGCGCACCCACTGCCAGACCTGCGAGCGCGAGATCTCGGCGGTGGCCACGTCCTCCATCAGATTCTCGATCGCCGCAGCGCCCGTGCCGTTCAGCCACGCGTCGAGGTAGCGCACGCCGACGCGCACGTTGAGGCGGAGCCCGTCCTCGGTCACCTCGCCGCCCGGCACGGCCAGGTCGAGCAGCCGCCCGGCGTCGGGCTCGACGTCCTCGCGCAGGTTCTCGAGCTGGTTCGGCCGCTCGAACTGCTCGTACGCGACCGGCACGAGATCCGGATGCGCGACCCAGGTCCCGTCGAAGCCGTCGCCCGCCTCGCGCACCTTGTCCTCGCGCACCTTCGCCAGCGCGAGCTCGTTCACCTCGGGATCGCGGCGCGACGGGATGAACGCGGCCATCCCGCCGATGGCGTGCGCGCCGCGCCTGTGGCACGTGCGCACGAGCGCGTCCGTGTACGCCCGCATGAACGGGACGGTCATCGTCACCTGCGGCCGGTCGGGCAGCACGTCGCCGTGCGCGTGCAGCTTCTTGATCAGGCTGAAGATGTAGTCCCAGCGGCCGGCGTTCAGGGCCGTGACGTGGTCGCGCAGCTCGTAGACGATCTCGTCGAGCTCGAACGCGGCGAGGATCGTCTCGATCAGGACGGTGGCGCGGATCGAGCCTCGCGCGAGCACGAGCTCGTCCTCGGCGAGCTCGAACGCCTTGCGCCACAGCGCCGCCTCGCGCCGGCCCTCGAGCTTGGGCAGGTAGAAGTACGGCCCCGTCCCGCGCTCGAGCTGCTCGCGCGCGTTGTGGAACACGCACACGCCGAAGTCGAACAGGCTCGCGGACACCGCGCGGCCATCGACCTCAAAGTGGCGCTCGGGCAGGTGCCACCCCCGCGGGCGGACGACGAGCGTCGCGATCTCGTCGTTCAGCGCGTACCGCTTCTCCCCGGCCTCGAGCGAGATCGTCCGCCGCACCGCGTCGTGGACGTTCTGCTGGCCCTCGACGACGTTCGACCAGGTCGGCGAGCACGCGTCCTCGAAGTCGGCCATGAAGACGTTCGCGCCCGAGTTGAGCGCGTTGATCATCATCTTCCGGTCGACGGGGCCGGTGATCTCGACGCGGCGGTCGCGCAGGTCCGGCGGCGCCGGCGGCACCTTCCACTCGGCCTCGCGGACCTCGGCGGTCTCGGCCGGGAAGGCAGGCCGCTCGCCCGCATCGAGCGCCCGCTGGCGCTCCGCGCGGGCGGCCAGGAGCGCTTCCCGCTCCGGGCCAAGCTCACGCTGGAGGCGCTCGACGAACGCGAGCGCCTCCGGCGTGAGGATCTCCGTCACTTCGCTGCGACCTGCGGGGCGAACTGCGCCTCCTCCGTCGAGCCCTTCAGCGCGAGCGTCGAGCTGTCGCCGCCCGTGACCGCCTCGAGCACGCCGTCGAAGTACCCGGCGCCGACCTCCCGCTGGTGCCGCGTCGCGGTGTAGCCGTGCTCCTCGAGCGCGAACTCCCGCTCCTGCAGCTCGACGTACGCCGACATGCCGCTCTCAGCGTACCCCCGCGCCAGCTCGAACATCGACTCGTTCAGCGCGTGGAAGCCGGCCAGCGTCACGAACTGGAACCGGTAGCCCAACGAGCCGAGCTCCTGCTGGAACGACGCGATCTCGTCGTCGGAGAGGTGCTTCCGCCAGTTGAACGACGGCGAGCAGTTGTACGCGAGCAGCTTGCGCGGATGACGCTCGCGGATCGCCGCCGCGAAGCTCCGAGCCTCCTCGAGGTCCGGCGTCGACGTCTCGAACCAGATCACGTCGGCGTACGGCGCGTACGCGAGCGAGCGGGCGATCGCGGGTTCGAGCCCGTCGCGGACGCGGAAGAAGCCCTCCGCGGTGCGCTCGCCCGTGAGGAACTCCGCGTCGGCCGGGTCGACGTCGCTCGTGATCAGCCGCGCGCTGAGCGCGTCGGTCCGCGAGACGAGCACGGTCGGCACCCCGAGCACGTCGGCCGCGAGCCGCGCCCCGACGAGCGTGCGCACGAACTGCGCGGTCGGCACGAGCACCTTGCCCCCGAGGTGGCCGCACTTCTTCTCCGACGCGAGCTGGTCCTCGAAGTGGACGCCTGCCGCACCCGCCTCGATCATCGACTTCATCAGCTCGAACGCGTGCAGCGGCCCGCCGAAGCCGGCCTCGGCATCCGCGACGATCGGCGTGAGCCAGTCGATGCTGCCGTCGCCCTCGGCCCACGAGATCTGGTCGGCTCGCTGGAGCGCGCTGTTCAGCCGGCGCACGAGCGCGGGCGCGCTGTTCGACGGGTAGAGGCTCTGGTCGGGGTACGTGTTGCCGCTCAGGTTCGCGTCTGCGGCCACCTGCCAGCCGGAGAGGTAGATCGCCTTCAGCCCGGCCTTCACCATCTGCACGGCCTGGCCGCCGGTCATGGCGCCGAGCGCCGCGACGTAGTCCTCGGTCGTCAGGAGCCGCCAGAGCCGCTCGGCGCCGAGCCGGGCGAGCGTGTGCTCGACGGGGAGCGAGCCGCGCAACCGAACGACGGCCTCGGCGCCGTAGGGGCGGCGGATGCCGAGCCAGCGCTCGTCCTCCTCCCAGAGGGCGGTGAGGCGGTCGGCCTCCTCCCGGATCCGACGTTCGGGGTCGAGCTGGCTGGTCGTCACGGTTCGGCTCCTTTCGGGTCCAAGTCTCGAGGATTTCGGATCCTAGATACCCACCCGGACGGCGATCAACCCCCTAACGGCCGGGTCTTGGATCCGAACGGCCGGTTCGGAGCCGCAGCTGCGGGCGCGGATCACCCTTTTCAGGGGTCGTGCCGGGCTCCGCCGCGCGCGAAGCAAGAGGTGCAGGACGGCGGCCGCGGCACCGCCCGCGACCGCAACGAGGAGACCTGCCAGATGACAACCGCCTCCGCCCACCTCCGCACCCTCCGCCGCAGCGTGCTCGGGCTCGTCGCGCTCCTCGCCTGCGCGCTCGCGACCGGCGCCTCGGCCGAGCCGCGCGCCACGACGCTGCCGCGCTGGGCGAGCGAGACGGTCGTGATCGGCTACGCCGACCGGGCCGCGCTCGACCGCGCGCTGAAGGGTCGATCCGTGCGGATCGTCGAGCGCGTCCCGTCGCTCCGGACCGTCTCGGTTCGGCCCGCGGGAGACGCCGCGGCGTTCGCCGACGCGGTCTCGCGAATGAAGGGGATCGAGTTCGTCCACGCGCCGGTGCCCCGCCACCCGATGGTCGAGCCCTCGCTCGTTCCCGCGTCGGTCCCCGGCGGCTCGTACCAGTGGCAGTACGCGGTGACGGGAGCCGACCGCGTCCCCGAGCGGTACGTTCGCTCCGCAATCCTCACCCGGATCGCGATCGTCGACTCCGGCGCGGACGTCACCGCGCCGGACCTCGAGGACAAGCGCCCGCTCACGTACAACGCCATCGACGGCGGCCGCGACGTCAGCGATCCCGTCGGCCACGGCACGTTCGTCGCGTCGCTGGCCGCCGGCTCCGCCGACAACGGCGAGGGGATCGCGGGGGTCGCCGGCGAGGCGCGGCTGACCACGATCAAGGCGAGCGCCGAAGGGATGTTCACCGACTTCGAGACCGCCTCCGCGATCGCGTACGCGGTCGACAACGGCTCGAAGGTCATCAACCTCAGCTTGGGCGGCTCGAAGTCGTCGCCGGTCGAGCAGCGCGCGATCGACTATGCCCTCGCCAGGGACGTCCTGATCGTCGCGGCCGCCGGCAACGAGGCGCTCGAGGGGAACCCCGTCTCCTACCCCGCCGCGTCGCTCCAGCCGGTCGGCTCGAACGGCGTCGGGGGCCGCGGGCTCGCCGTCGGCGCGTCCGCCATGGACGGCACACGCGCGCCCTTCTCGAACACGGGCTCCTACATCTCGCTGGCCGCACCGGGGCTTGACGTCTTCGGCGCGGTCTCACACAACTCGTCGCCGAAGGAGTGGCCACGCGTCGCGCTGCCGGGCTCGAGCAAGGGCCTCTACGGCTACAGCAGCGGAACGTCGTTCTCGGCGCCGCAGGTCGCCGGTGCAGCTGCGCTCGTCTGGGCCGCCAACTCGAGCCTGAGCTCGCAGCAGGTCGCCGACATCCTGAAGGCGACCGCGTCCGGCGGCGGGCAGTGGAACCCCGAGCTCGGCTTCGGCGTGATCAACATCCCCGCCGCGGTCGAGCTCGCGAGGACGACGCCCGCGGTGTCGCTCTCGGGGTCGAAGTACCGCACCGACGCGCGCCTTCGCTGGCGCGGCTCGACGCGCGCGGAGCGCTCGTACCGCGTGCTCGTCCGGGCCGGGGACGGGCCGGAGGAGGTGCTGCACGAGACAGCGGATCGTTCGGCCGACTTCCGCGGGCAGAACGGTGTCACCTACACGTTCGTGGTCGAGTCGCGCGACGGAGCGGGCGCGACGATCGCACGCTCCGGCCCGCTGACGATGACGCTCGGTCAGGCGCGCTCCGCGCTCTTCCTCCAGCCGCTGCGGTTCACGTACAAGAAGAAGCGCTACAGGCTCCTGCTCGCGCAGCTCCTGACGGACGCGCCCGACGTCAAGCTCGACCGCCGGATGGTGCGGATCGAGCTGAAGGAGCGTGGGCGCTGGCGGCTGGTCACGTTCGCTCGCATGGACGGCGCGGGTCGCGCGATCTGGCAGCTCCCGCGCGGCACGTACACGCTGCGCGCGCTCTTCGGCGACGCGTCCGACCTCGCGGGCGCACGGAGCAAGGCGATCAGGATCCGGAACTAACCCCTCCTTAACCGCGGACGGCCCCGGCCGTTAGGCCGAAGGCGACGCGCCGCTGGACGAGCGCGAAGAAGATCACGACCGGCAGCGACGTCAGCGTCGCCGCCGCCATCAGCGGGCCCCAGTCCGTCCCGCGCGAGGTCGTGAACGACGCGAGCCACACGGTCAAGGTCTGGTTCTCCTGGCTCGCCAGGATCACGTAGGCGAAGATGAACTCGTTCCACGCCTGGACGAACGCGAAGATCGAGGTCGCGACGAGACCCGGGACGATCAGCGGGAGCAGGATGCGCAGGAACGCGCCGAAGCGCGTGCACCCGTCGACCATCGCCGCCTCCTCGAGCTCGGGCGGGATGCCCATCACGAACCCGCGCAGCGTCCAGACGGTGAACGGGAGCACGAACGTCAGGTACGTGACGATCACGCCGCTCAGGCGGTCGACCTGGTTCGCGCGGGCGAGCAGCACGTAGAGCGGGATGATCAGCGCCGTCGCGGGGATCATCTGGACGCCGATGATCACGACGATGAACGCGCGCCGGCCGTAGAAGCGGAAGCGCGCGATCGCCAGCGCCGCGAGGAAGCCGATCACGAGGGACAGCGCGACCACGACGCCGACGACGATCGCGCTGTTCTTGACGTTGTCGGTGAAGTACGGGCGGTGGATCGCGTCGGAGAAGTTGTCCAGCGTCCACGGGGACGGCCACCACTTGGGGTCGAAGCGCAGGATGTCGCGTCCCGGCTTGAACGAGGTCGCGATCATCCAGTAGACGGGGAAGAGCATCACCGCGAGCACGACGAGCCCGATCGCGTTCGCGACGAGCCGCTGCCGGTTCCGGCGGTTGCGCACGTCGAACGACCCACGCATGCGAGCGGCGAGGGCGGTCACGCGTCCGCTTCCGAGATCCGCACCATCTGGCGCACGTAGACGAAGCTGACGCCGAGCATCAGCACGACCATCACGACCGCGATCGCGGCGCCGAGGCCGTACTGGCTGACGCGGAACGACTCGACGAACGAGTAGACGCCGAGGAGGTAGTAGTCGGGGCTCGGCCGGAACTCGAGCATGATCCAGATTTGGTTGAAGACCTGGAAGTCCCAGATGATCGAGAGGCTGGTCACGATCACGAAGATGGGCTTCACGAGCGGGAAGGTCACGCGCCAGAAGACCTCCCACGCGGACGCGCCGTCCACCTCGGCCGCCTCGACGAGCTCCTGCGGCACCTGCGAGAAGCCCGCGTAGATCGTGATCGCGGCGAAGGGGATCGCGCCCCAGACGACGACCGCGGTGATCACCGCGAAGCCGGTCCACGGGTTGTCGAACCAGTTGTAGTGGATCAGGTCGACGACGTGGAGCTTCGTCAGCGTCCAGTTGAGGACGCCGAACTCGAAGTCGACCATCCACTGCCAGACGGCGATGGCGACGGTCACCGGAGTCGCCCACACCCAGACGAGCCCGACGAGCACCGCCCCGCGCACGATCGTGCCCATGCGCACGAGCAGGAGCGCGATCAGCGTCGCGAAGAGCATCGTCAGGCCGACGTTCACGACCGTGAACGCGATCGTGCGCGCGACGATCCGCCAGAACTCGGCGTCGCCGAGCATGTGGCGGTAGTTGTCGAGGCCCGTCCACGTGCCCTTCCTGGCGATCAGCTCGGCGAGCCCGTAGTGCTCGAAGGAGATCCGCCCGAGCCAGTAGAGCGGGTACGCGAGGACGCCGACGAGGACGACGAGCGTCGGCAGGACGAGCAGGTAGGGAGGCGCGCCGGCCGCGACCCGCGCGGGCAGCCCGCGCTCCCGCCGCCGAGAGGAGAGAAGGGGCTCGGCGGCGGGGGTCGCAGCCCGGGGAGCGGCGCTCATCGACCGCCGCTCCCCGGGTGTCGGATCACCGTGCGTTCAGGATCTGGGTGATCTGCGTGCTCGCCCGGCGCGACGCCGCCTCCACGGTCGAGCGACCGGTGAGGATGCTCGAGAGCATGTTCTGGAGCACCTGGGCGTTCTCGACGTTGGCCCAGTTGGGCGCTGTCGGGACGAACCAGCTCGCCTTCGCCGCCTGCGCGAACGGCGCGAGCTGCGGCTTGCTGGCGTTGACGCCTGCGAGCGACGTCGTGTTCGGGATCACGCCGGCGGCGCTCGTCAGCGTGCGCATGTTGCCGTTCGACGTGAAGGTGCGGATCCAGTCGAGCGCGAGCGCGCGGTTGCCGCTCGTCGCCGGGATCGCGAGGTCCGAGCCGCCGAGGAACGTGGGCATGAACTTGCCCTTCGTGTGGCTCGGCATCGGGAAGGCGCCCAGGTTCAGGCGGGGGTTCCCGTTCTCCGGGTCGATGATCAGGCCCCACTCCCATCCGTTCGAGATCGTCGCACCGACGCGGCCCTGTGAGAAGACCGTCCACTGCGTCGCCTCGGTGCCCGAGCGGTTGGCCCTCGAGAGCGCGCGGGCCGTCTCCTTCCACTTACGCAGGCCGCGGAGCGCGAACTGCGAGTCGAGCGTGCCGACCCAGCGCCCGTTGCGGAACCGTGCGATCGCTCCGCCGTAGTCGTAGACGAAGGACATCGCGGCGTACCAGTACTTGCCCGGGAAGTAGAGCGCCGAGTAGTTCCGGTCGCTCCGCTTCAGCCGCATCAGCCGCTTGCCCGCGTTCACGAACGCGTCCAGCGAGGCCGGTGCCTTCCTCAACCCGGCCTGCCGCCAGTGGTCGCGGCGGTAGATGACCGCGCGCGCACCCGCGTAGTACGGCACGCAGAAGAGCCGGCCCTGGTACGTGCACGACTGCGTCAGCGCCTGGAGCCAGGTGCGGCTGTTCGGGAAGCTGCCGCGGTTCCCGGTGATGTTCGCGAGCGCGCCGGCCGCCATGTACTTCGTCGTCTCGGTGTTCCCGAGCTCGACGACGTCTGGAGCGCGACCGCCCGCGAGGGCGGCGTCGAGCTTCGTGAGGTGGTCGCCCCACGTCTGGATCTGGACGTCGACCTCGATGCCCGGATGCGCGCTCTCGAACTGGCGGTTCGCCGCCGAGACCACGTCGGCCCAGGCCCCGCCCTGCGCGTCCGTCATCAGCCAGACGGTGAGTGTCGAAGATGCAGCGTCGCCGTCGGTTCTCGCGCCTGCCGTCGGCGCGCCGGCGGCAACAGCAACTGCGAGAGCCGCGGCGACGACGTAGCGAAACTTCATGCCCGTCCTCCCGCGACGTCGGCGGACGGGGTCCGTGTGGCCGTGCTCCCGGGCCGTCCCGCCGATTGGTTCATACCAATGGGCCACGGCGGGAGCATGGCACGATCTGGTACTCCCTGTCAAGACCACTTTCGCCGAGACCGCGGCAACAGTGGGAATCGCCACAGCACGCGCGGCTAAATGGTATTGACCAGCCCGCCTCAGCGGGCCAGCGTGACCTTGGCGAGCCGCTGCGGGCGGTCGGGGTCGAGGCCCTTCGCGCGGGCGAGCGCCCAGGCGAAGAGCTGCCCGGGGAGGATCGACAGGAGCGGCGAGAGGAGCGGCAGCGGCGGCTCGGGCGTCGGCAGCCGGTAGGTCGCGTCGAGCTCGGCCGCCGCGGACCCCGTCGCGACGACGCCGGCGCCGGCGGCTCGCGCGCGCGCAACCGCCTCCGCGACCGCGGCGAGGTTCTCGTCGCGCGCCGCGACGGCCCAGACGGGGAAGAGCGCGTCGAGCGCCGCGACCGGCCCGTGCGCGAACGCGGTCGCGGTCATCGGCTCGGCGGCGACGCGGCAGGTCTCGAGCAGCTTGAGCGCGACCTCGCGGGCCGTGGGCAGCTCGGTGCCACGGCCGATCACGAACATCCGGCCGACGTAGGCGAAGGTCACGGCCAGCTCCCCGACCCGTCCCTCGAGCGCCGGGAGCGCTTCGTCGATCAGGTCGGCGACGCGCGCGATCCCGTCGGCGAACTCGCGGCTCCGTCCCGAGGCATGGGCGGCGAGCAGGGCGAGCGCCGCGACCGAGCTCGAATACGTCTTCGTCGCGGCGATCGAGCGCTCGGGCCCGGCCGCGAGCGGGAGCACCGCTTCCGCCGCCTGCCCGAGTTCCGAGTCCGGGTCGTTCGTCACCGCGACCGTCAGCGCTCCGGCGGCGCGGGCGCGCTGGACGTAGTCGACCACGTCGGGCGTCTGCCCGGACTGCGAGAGCGCGAGCACGCACGAGCCCGTCAGGTCGAGCCTCGCTCCGGAGTAGACGGTGAGCGAGATCGAGTCGCGCAGCGCGGTCCAGCCGGGCAGGAGCCCGAACGCGTAGACCCCGTACGACGCCGCGTTGTCGGAAGAGCCGTGCGCGACGAGCCGCACGAGCGTGCGGCCGCTCCTGCGCGCCGCCGCGGCGACGTCGGCGAACTCCGCCTCGTGCGCGAGCAGGCGGCGAAGGGCGGCGGGCTGCTCGCGGATCTCCTCCAGGAGGAAGGCCCCGGGCTCCGGCCGCACGGGCTCAGGCAGCGACACGTTCCTCCCCGCCGACGAGCACGCGCGCGACCTCGAGGTTGTCGTCGAGGACGACGACGTCCGCTGGGCCTCCGCGGCGGAGCGAGCCCACGTCGGCGCCGACGACGCGCGCGGGGACGGCCGTCGCGGCGCCGAGCGCCTCCGCGAGCGGGACGCCGAGCGCGTGCAGGTTGCGCACGGCCTGGTCCATCGTCAGCACGCTGCCGGCGAGGACGTCCTCGGCGCTCCGCGCGCTGCCGCCGCGCACCTCGACCTCGACGTCGCCGAGGCGATAGCGCCCGTCGCCCTGCGCCGCGCCCGCCATCGCGTCGGTCACGAGCGCGAGGCGGCCGCCGGCCGCGCGCCAGACGAGCAGGGCGGTCTCGGGCGCGACGTGGTGGCCGTCGAGGATCAGCTGCACGATCACGTCGTCGCGCACGAGCGCGGCGCCGGCGATGCCGGGGTCCCGGTGGCGGAAGGGCCGCATCGCGTTGAAGAGGTGCGTCACGGTCAGGGCTCCGCGGTCGAACGCGGCCTCGGCCTCCTCCGCCGTGGCCTCCGTGTGCCCGCAGGAGACCGCGACCCCGTGCGAGCCGAGGACGTCGATCAGCTCGAGCGCGCCGGGCAGCTCGGGGGCGAGCGTCACGAGCCGGACGGGCCCGGCGGCCAGCAGGCGCTCGAGCAGCGCCACGTCCGGGTCGCGGCGGCCCTCGAGCAGGTGCGTCCCCATCCGGGCAGCGGCGAGAAACGGCCCCTCCACGTGCGCGCCGAGGACGCGCGGGCCGGGCGTCGCGCGCGGCACCTCGCGGAGCGCGGCCACGAGCGCCTCCTCGGGCGCGGTGATGAAGGTCGGCAGGTAGGCCGTGACCCCGGTCTCAAGCAGCGCCTCGCCGGCACGCTCGTACGCCGCGGCGTCCGCCGTGGCGAAGTCGACTCCGCCGAACCCGTTCACCTGGAGGTCGACGAACCCCGGCGCGGCGAGCCCGCGACGGCCGTTGCCGCGCCGGATCCCGTAGCGGGCGACGAGGCCGTCGTTCACCTCGACGTCGCCGCGGACGAGCCGGCCGTCGACGAGGGCGGCTTCGACGCCAAGCCTCATTGGTGCCCGAGCGCGGTTCGCACGTTGTCGTCGGCCGAGGCGAGCCGCTCGCGCGCCGCGTCGGCGTCGACGCCCGCGAGCAGCGAGACGATCGCGACCTTCGCGCTCCCGCCGGCCGCTTCCAGCGCCTCGTCCGCACGCTCCGGCTCTGCACCGGTCGCGGTCCGCACGATCGTCCGGACGCGCTCTCGCAGCTTCTCGTTCGCCGCCGAGACGTCGACCATCAGGTTGCCGTACGTCTTGCCGAGCCGCACCATCGCGAGCGTCGAGAGCATGTTCAGCACGAGCTTCTGGGCCGTGCCGGCCTTGAGGCGCGTCGAGCCCGCGATCAGCTCGGGGCCGACGACGACCTCGATCGCCCGCTCGCTCGCGCGCGCGAGCTCGGAGCCGCGCGTGCACGCGAAGCCGATCGTCAGCGCGCCGGCACGACGCGCCGCGTCGACGGCGCCGAGCGCGTGGGGCGTGCGGCCGCTCGCGCTGATGCCGACGACGACGTCGTCGCTGCCGACGGCGAGCGCCTCGAGCTCGCGCGCGCCCGCCTCGGCGTCGTCCTCGAGCGCGTCCTCGACGAAGAGCGCCAGCACCCGGTCGGTCGAGAACGTCGTCTCGCACTCCGACGCGTCAACCCAGGCGAGCCGGCCGGACGAGCCCGCGCCGGCGTAGATCAGCCGCCCGCCGCGGCCGAGCCGCTCGGCGATCGCGTCGACCGAGTCGGCGATGTCCGAACCCGCCTCAGCAACCGCCTGCGGGACCGCGGCGTCCTCGGCTGCCATCAGCCGGACGAGCTCGCGGGTCGAGCGCAGGTCGAGGTCGGCGTGCTCCTCGCGCGCGTGCTCGGTGAGCCTCGGGGACGGCTCGACGAGCACGTCGCACAGGCGCTCCCACACCTCGCCCGAGTCGGGGGTCGCGAGGTGGCTCATGTGGGCGCAGCCCTCGTAGCCCCAGACCCACAGCCGCTCGACCCCGGCCGCGCGGGCCTCGGCAACCGCGGCCTCGAGGTCGGGGATGTCCGCGGCGGTGAGGCGGAACGTGGGCACCCAGAGCTCGGACGAGACGTCGTGGCGGGCGCACGTCGCGCCGAGCAGGTCCGCGAACCTGCGCACGAACGGCGCGGCCTCGCCGTCGTTGTCCATCCAGTAGGGGTCGGTCGCGAAGACGTCGACGCCGGGCAGGGACGCGACGGCGTCCCAGTCCGCGATCCCGTAGGCGCCCTCGACCGCGGGCAGGAGGCAGATCGTGTTGCGCCCACCCCGCGCGCGCACGTGCCCCGTCAGCTCGCCGAGGAAGTCGACCATCGACGCCTCCCGGAACGCGAGGACCTCGTCTGTGAGCTCCCGGGGGAAGTCGGTACCGAACCGTTCGCGGCAGACCTCGCAGCAGCAACCCCAGCGGCCGGGCTCGTCGACGCCGACGTGCAGCGGCACGACCCAGTGCGGCTCGTCCCAGAAGACCAGGTCGGCCCCGGCTTCGAGCGCTGCGTCCGCCCACTCCTTCAGGAAGGTTCGATAGCGCGGGTGGTTGAGGCAGGCCGCCCCGACGCGCCGTCCGTCGTCGAGCACCTGGCACGCGTCGAGGTTCCGCATCACGAAGCGGCTCTCGGCCTCGCCGCCGAACGTCCGCCCGACTCCCCAGGGGTTCATCTGCACCTCGAGCCCGAGCGCGTGCGAGGCCCCGACGATGCGCGCCATCGTGTCGCGGTAGTACTCGAGATCGTTCTCCGAGAAGGTGTGCAGCACGCCGGTGAAGCCGCGGCGGGCGAGGTCCTCGAGGTCTCGCTCGGCGTGCCGCGGGATGCGGACGCCGAAGTAGGCCGCCCCCGTCCTAGTGAACGCGGCCGTCATCGCGGACCGTCAGCACCGGAATCCCCGTCCGCGGCGTCTGAGGCGTGAGCTCGCTGACGAGCACGTAGCGGTCGCCGCGGTAGATGGAGCGCACGAACTCGACCGTCTTGCCGTCGGACGCCCGGCTCGTGCGCTCGAAGAGGAAGGCCGGCGAGTGCAGCGGCACGCCGAGCGCCTCCGACTCCTCCTCGTTCGTCACCGTCGGCTCGATCTGCTGCACCCCGCCCGCGATGGTGATCGCGTAGCGGTCGCGGAGGAGCTCGTAGAAGGACTGCGACTCGAGGTCCTTGCCCGTCAGTCCGGGCACGAGGGCGCTCGGGACGTGGAGGGTCTCGATCGCCATCGTCTCCCCGTCCGCGAGCCGGAGCCGCTTGGCGACGAGCGTCGGCTCGGACGGCGAGACGTTCAGGAAGCGCCCGAGCCGTGCGCCCGCGGGGACGATGCGGAGGTCGACCGTGCGGCTCGTCGGCCGCATCCCCCGGCGCCGCATGTCCTCGGTGAACGAGGTCATCGTCAGCTCCTGGGCGATCTTCGGCTCGCTGACGAACGTCCCGCTCCCGCGGCGACGGATCAGGTGCCCCTCCCGGACGAGCTCGTCGAGCGCTGCCCGGACGGTCAGGCGCGAGACGCCGAAGTCGACGCTGAGCTGGCGCTCGGAGGGGATCGCCTGGCCGATCGTGAGGCGCTCGATCAGCTCGAGGACCTTGTCGCGCGTCTCGACCTGCTTGGTGACGCGAACGGCCAAGTGGTCAGTGCCTTTCCGCGCGTTCCGTCATGGTGCGCTCCATCGTACAGTGCCGGTCGGCAAGTGGTCAATACCAGCAGGCGCGAAATCGAGGTCCGGTACGGTCGCCGCGTGGCCGAGCGGGTGCTGTCGGCGCGGGAGCTGAACCGCGCGCTCCTCGCTCGCCAGCTCCTGCTCGAGCGGGTCCGCCTGCCTTTGCCGCGAGTGCTCGAACGGATCGCGGGGATCCAGAACCAGTACGCGCCGAACGGCTACCTCCGGCTCTGGTCCTGCGTCGAGGGGTTCGAGCGCGAGCACCTGACGCGGGCGCTCGAGCGCCGCTCGGTGATCCAGGGGACGCTGATGCGCGAGACGATCCACCTCGTCTCGCGGCGGGACTACCCGCTCTTCGCCGCGGGGATCCGCAGCTCGGGTCGCGAGTGGCGACTCCGGGTCGACAAGGGCGAAGAGCGGGCGCAAGCCGCGCTCGCGCGAACGGTCGCCCGGGAGCTGCGCGGCCGCACGGTCACGCGACGGGAGCTCGACGAGCTCGTCGGGCGGAACCCCGGCGTCGGCCACTGGGTCGAGCTCGTCCGCGTGCCGCCGAGCGGCACCTGGGAGCGACGCCGCGCCGACCTCTTCGCGCTCGCCTCGGAGCGGGTCGGGCCGCTCGACGCGTCGGAGGACGACGGCATCGAGCACCTCGTCCGGCGCTACCTCGGCGGCTTCGGCCCCGCGTCGGCGAAGGACGTCGCGAGCTGGTCGAAGGTCACGCCCGCGCGCCTGAAGCCCGTGCTCGAGCGGCTCGCGCTGCGCCGCTTCCGCGCCGAGGACGGCACCGAGCTCCTCGACCTCCCGCGTGCACCGCTCCCGGACCCCGCGACTCCGGCGCCCGTGCGCTTCCTCCCGACGTGGGACGCGACGCTGCTCGTCCATGCGCGACGGACGCTGATCCTCCCGGAGGAGTACCGGCCGCTGATCTTCCACACGAAGGTGCCGCAGTCGTTTCCCACGTTCCTCGTCGACGGCGCGGTCGCCGGTACCTGGAAGCTGGACGGCGGCCGCGTCCGCCTGACGCCGTTCGGTCGGCTCACCCGCGCCACGCGGCGCGAGCTCGGCGAGGAGGGTGAGCGCCTCGCGGCGTTTCACGCCGATGACTCTCGGGCCGGAGGCGCAGCACCGCGAGCGCGGCGAGCGCGGTCGTGACGAGGTCGGTCGCGACGCACCACTGGCAGACCGCCCCGATCACCGCGACCTGGATCACGAGCAGGTAGGCGCCGAACCCGAGCGCGCCGAGCGCGACGACGGCGTTCGCGAGGCGAGCGGGCTCGCCCGGCACGAGCGCGAGGGTGAAGAGCGCGGCGAACCCGGCGAGGCCGAGCGCCGCGACGGGGATGCCCGCGAGCTCCGCGTAGCGGGAGCCCTGCACCGTCTCGCAGCCGCCGGTCGCGCAGAGCAGCGTGGCGCCGGAGCTGCGTACCTGGAGGAGGTACGCCGCGATCCCCGCGCCGGTGAGCGCGAGGATCGCGGAGACCGAGCGGAGTCGCGCGTCGGTCACTCGAGCAGGTCGTCGATCAGCGGGGTCAGCCCCTCGGGGTCGAGAGAGCTCAACTCGACGAGCTCGAGCTTCCCGCCCGTCGGGCCGAGCTCGAACGAGGGCGTGCCCTGCACGCCGGCGGACTGCGCTGCCGCGTTCGCGCGCGAGAGCTCCTCGTCGACCCACGACTCGTCGCCGCGGTCGCGCAGCTCCCCGCCGTCGAGACCGGCCTGTGCGGCGATCTGGCCGATCAGGTCGTCCGTGACCCAGCCCGAGTTCTCGCTGCCCTGGCTGCGGTAGAAGCCGTCGACCATGTTCCAGAGCCGGTCGCCGGCGCTCGCGGCGATCGCGGCGCGGACCGCCTTGTCCGAGTCGGGGCCGAGGAACGCGAGCCCGTGGAAGACGATGCGGAGCTGCCCTGTGCGGACGTAGTCCTCGACGAGCGCGGGCATCGTTCGCACCGCCCACTCGGCGCAGTACGGGCACTGGAGGTCGGCGTACTCCACGAGCGTGACGGGAGCGTCGGGGTCCCCCACCGCGAGCCCGTCCTGCGGCACGCCGGCGAAGAGGTCCGAGGCCGCCGGTGCCGGGGTCGACGTGTTCGCCTCCCCGGCGCTCAGCAGGCTGGCCGCGACGAGGGTCGCCGCCAGCACCGCCGCGCCGGCGAGCACGATGATCAGGCGAAGCTGCGTCATCAGTGGCTCATCGTTCCCGGCACGTTGCCGACCTTCAGGACTCCGACCTGGCCGAGATCGACGTGCGCGAACGCGTGGCTGACGAAGGGATAGAGGCCCGGCTCGTCGATCTTCACGTCGAAGACCGCACCGCCGCCCGCGGGGACGGCGACCGTCTGCACGCCGCTCTGGAACCGCGTCAGGTCCTGGTTCGGCCACGCCCGGTCGAAGATCGTCCCGACGATGTGGAAGTTCGTGTCGAGCGTCGGCCCCGCCGCGACGACCCAGAAGCGCACGGTCTCGCCCGGCTCGGCCGTCAGCGGATGCGTGACGTACTGGTTCGCGTACCCGTTGAAGGTCGTCCAGTCCGGCATCATCGCGCGCGCCTTCGCCATGTCGAGGCTGGCGGGCTGCTGGAGACCGTCGCCGTTCAGGTACCACTCGCTCGCGACGAGCACGTACTCCTTGTCGGCCGTCGGGAGCGGCTTCGCCGGCTGTACGACGATCGCGCCGTACATGCCGTTCGCGATGTGCGCGAGCACCGGCTTCGTGCCGCAGTGGTACATGAAGACGCCCGGGTCGTTCGCCTTGAAGCGGAAGGTGAACGACTCGCCCGGCGCGACGTCGCGGAAGGCGACGTTCGGCGCGATCCGAGCAGCGTGGAAGTCCATCGAATGCGGGATCGTCCCGCCGTTCGTGAGTGTGAACTCGACCGTCTGGCCCTGCCGCACGTGGACGATCGGGCCTGGGGCGCCCTCGTCGAACGCCCACACGTTGTACTTCACGCCCGGGGCGATCTCGACGACCTTGTGCTTCATCACCATGTGCACCTTCACGACGTCCCCGCTCTGGAGCGGCGGCAGCGTCGCGTCGTACGGCTTCTGCGCCTTCGCGAGCTCCGCCGAGTTCGCGGGCACCTGGCCCGCGAAGCTCTCGAGCGGGAGCGCCGTGTTGTGGTCGCCGTGCGCCTGCGCCTGCTGCACGGCCTTCTCGTCGACCGCGGCCGGCGCCGGGTCGTCCGACCGCGAGGCGGCCATCGTGTCCAGCGAGATCATGAAGGCCCCGCCCGCGGTCACCACGGCCACGAGCATGAGCACGAAAAAGCCTTTGAGCACCATCTCTGCGACTCCTCTCGTTCAGTTACCGCCCCGAGAGTAGGAGGCCTCCAGCGAGCCGAAATCGGGCCGTTTCCGCACGACGGATGCGGGAATGCCGCAAGAAACGTGCGGCGCCGCCCCGATTTCAAAGGGGCCGGAGCGGTCGACACTGCGACACATCAAACGAAGTGGGTAACGCGAAAGGAGTCGCCATGACCCGCAAGTTGTTCGAATACGGTGGTTGGATCGCAGGCTTCGTCCTGATCGCCTTCGGCGTCGCCGCGATCGTGATGGGCGTCAACGGGCGCAACGAGGTGCGGGATGCCCTCGCGGCCCAGAAGATCACGGCCGGCGACGACGCCGCCGAGATCACGAACGGCAAGCTCCAGCCCGGCGAGGAGATCACGAACGGCGCCGAGGCGAAGCAGTTCGCCAGGGTCATGGAGTTCCACACCCTGAAGGCCACCAGCGGCAAGCGCTACGCCGAGATGGGACGCTTCCTGACCCCCTCGGGTGCGGACACGAACGACGAGGCGGCGGCGGCGAAGACGCCCGAAGGCCGCCCCGTGGAGAACGGGCTCCGGAACATGTGGGTCACGGAGACCGCGCTGACGACCGCGCTCAACATGAGCTACATGGCCGAGCAGCTCTCGCTGTTCGGGATCGTGGTCGGCGTCGCGCTCCTGCTGACCGGCATCGGGTTCCTGGTGCTCGCGATCGGCGGAGCGCTGCGGAGGGTGCCGGCCGGCTCGCCGGCCGCCCGCCGCGGCGCGACGACCTCGGTCGCAACAAGCTGAGCGGCGACTCCGCTCGCGAACGAGGGGCGGCTCCGGCCGCCCCTCGTGGTTTCGGGAGAATGCGCGCGTGGAGTCGCGGTTCAGGTCGCTCGTCGAAGCCGGCATCTCCGTCTCCTCGGAGCTCTCGCTCGACGCGGTCCTCCGCCGGATCGTGGAAGCCGCAGCGGAGTTGACCGACGCGCGCTACGCAGCGCTCGGCGTGATCGACCCGACGGGCCTCGGCCTCGAGCGTTTCCTCGTCACCGGCATGGAGGCGTCGCTCCAGGAGGCGATCGGCGAGGAGCCGCACGGCCGCGGCATCCTCGGCGTCCTCATCCGCGACGCGCGGCCGCTCCGGCTCCCCGACCTGGCGAAGCACCCGGCGTCGGTCGGGTTCCCGCCGAACCACCCGCCGATGACCTCGTTCCTCGGCGTCCCGATCCTGCTGCGGTCGGTCGCGTACGGGAACCTGTACCTGACCGAGAAGCGGAGCGGAGAGTTCACGCAGGAGGACGAGGACGTGATCAGCCTACTCGCCGCGCAGGCCGCGGTCGCGATCGAGAACGCCCGCCTCTACGAGTCCTCGACGCGCTGGTCGCGACAGCTCGAGTCGCTGATCGAGGTCGGGAACGCGCTCTCCGAGGAGCTCGAGCTCCCGCGCGTCCTCCAGCTCGTCGCCGACCGCGTCCGCGACCTGATCGGCGCGCGCGACGTCTTCATCGGGCTCCCGGCAGGCGGGCGGCTGCTCGTGCAGGCGGCGTCGGGCGACGGCGCCGGGGGAGTCGTCGGCCAGGAGCTGCCGGAGCGTTCGAAGAGCGCGCGGGTGCTCGAGCGCCGGCGCAGCGAGCGCGTCGACTCGCTCATCGACGACCCCGAGGTCGAGCAGGACTTCGCGCGGCGCCTCGGCGCCCGGACCGGTCTCTTCGTCCCGATGCTCGTCCGCGGCGAGCCGATCGGCGTGATCGTCGCCCACGACAAGCAGAACGGCGACCCCCGCTTCACGCAGGAGGACCTGCGGCTCGCCGAGACGTTCGCCGCACGCGCGGCCGTGGCCGCGGACCTCTCGACGCGCGTCGCCAGGGACGCGATGGCGCGCGTCGTCGACGCGCAGGAGCTCGAGCGCAAGCGGCTCGCGCGCGAACTGCACGACGAGACGGGGCAGGCGCTGACGTCGGTCCTGCTCGGCCTCCGCGCGATCGAGGAGGCCGCGGATCCCGAGGAGGCGCGCGCCGCCACCGAGCGGCTGCGCGAGCTGATCGTCGGGACCCTCCACGACGTGCGCAGCCTCGCCGTCGAGCTGCGGCCGAAGGCGCTCGACGACTTCGGGCTCGTGCCCGCGCTCGAGCGGCTGTCGGCGACGTTCACGGAGGGGACGGGGATCCCGGTCGAGCTCGAGGCCGTGCTCGGGGACGAGCGGCTCCCGGCACCGGTGGAAACCGCGCTGTATCGAATCGTGCAGGAGGCTCTCACGAACGTGATCAAGCACTCGCGCGCGTCGCGCGTGAGCGTCCTGCTCCGCCGCAAACGCGCTAGCGTCGCCGCCGTGATCGAGGACGACGGCGTCGGGTTCGAGCCCGACGACGCGCGCGACGGCGGGCTGGGATTGATCGGGATGCGCGAGCGGATCGGGCTCCTCGACGGCCGGCTCACGATCGAGTCGTCGGCCGAGGGCGGCACCTCGGTCGTCGTCGAGGTCCCGCTCCCCTGATGGCGATCCGCGTCGTCGTGGTGGACGACCACGCCGTCGTCCGCTCGGGCCTCAAGCGCGTGCTCGAGGCGGAGGCCGACATCGAGGTCGTGGCAGAGGCGGGGAGCGTCCGGGACGCCGTCTTCGAGGCGCGGGCGCACAAGCCCGACGTGATCGTGATGGACGTCGTCATGCCGGGCGAGAGCGGGATCGAGGGCACGCCGCTCGTCCTGCACGAGGCGCCCGAGGCGAAGGTGCTCGTGCTCTCTATGCAGGACGACCCGCGCTACGTGCGGGAGGCGTTCGCCGCGGGCGCGAGCGGGTACGTGCTCAAGGAGGCGGCCGACACCGACGTGGTCGAGGCGGTGCGCGAGGTCGCCGGCGGCGGGCGGTACCTCCACGCGACCCTGGGCGCGCGGCTGATCGACTCCGAGGCGCGGCAGCGCGAGGAGCAGGCGTCCGATCCGCTCTCGGAGCGCGAGCGCGAGGTGCTGCGCCTGCTCGCGCTCGGGCACACGAACCAGGAGATCGCGAAGCTGCTCTACATCTCGGTGCGCACCGCCGAGTCGCACCGGGCGCACATCATGCAGAAGCTCCGCCTCGCGACCCGCGCCGAGCTCGTCCGCTACGCCCTGGCGCACGGGCTGCTCGAGGAGGACGCGGCCACCTGAATCGGTAGTTCTCCGCGAGCGGCGCCAGCGCCCGCCCCGATGAACGCCGGCGGCCGCGCTTCATCGTCGGGCCGATGAACGCTCGACGCAGAGTCTTGATCGCGGGGGGCGGGGTCGCAGCGCTCGAGGCGACGCTCGCGCTCCACCAACTCGCACCGGGAGCGCTCGAGGTCGAGCTCGTCGCGTCCGAGCCTCGCTTCTGGTACCGGCCGCTCGCCGTGGCCGAGTCGTTCGGGCTCGGGGACTCACGATCCTTCGACCTCGCGGAGCTCGCGCAGCGGGCGGGCGCGCTCCTGACGCTCGACTCGGTCGTGGCCGTCGACGCGCACGAGCACGCCGCGCTCACGCGGCGCGGCGCGCGCCTCGGGTACGACTCGCTGCTGCTCGCGTGCGGCGCCACGCCGCGCGCCACGCTCGACGGCGCGCTCACGTTCCGCGGCCCCGGCGACACCACTCGCCTGGCCGACCTCGTCGCGCGGCTCGATGCGGGCGAGGCGACGCGGATCGTCGTCGCGGTGCCTCCGGGCGCGGTGTGGTCGCTCCCCGCGTACGAGCTCGCGCTGATGCTCGCGACCCATTGCGAGCAGGGCGGCCTGGACGACGTCCGGATCGCTCTCGTCACCCCCGAGGACGAGCCGCTCGTGCTCTTCGGGCCCGACGCCAGCGCGGCGCTCCGCGTGCTGCTCGAGGAGCACCGGATCGCCCTGCACACCGGGTTCTTCGCCGCCGATCTGCGCGGCGGGGCGCTTACGCTACTGCCCTCCGGGACGATCGCGGCCGACTGCGTCGTGGCACTGCCCGTGCTTCGCGGCCAGCGGATCGACGGCGTCCCCCAGACCCGCGACGGCTTCGTGGTCGTCGACGAGCATTGTCGCGTCGAGGGCCTCGCCGACGTGTACGCGGCAGGCGACATCACGCGGTTCCCCCTCAAGCAGGGTGGGATCGCCGCGCAGCAGGCCGACGCCGCCGCGGCGGCGATCGCCGCCGACGCTAGGGTGCTGCGCCACCCGGAGCCGTTCCGCCCCGTCCTTCGGGGGCTGCTCCTCACCGGTGCGGCTCCGCGCTACCTACGCCGGGACGTCGCCGCCGGTCAGACCGGCGTGGTCGCCCTCGATCCGCTCTGGTGGCCGCCGGCGAAGCTCGTCGGCCGCCACCTCGCCCCGTTCCTGGCCGAGCTCGACGACGTGCGGCTCGAACCGCCCGAAGGGCTCTCGATCGAGGTCGAGGTCCGTCGGCCCACGCGGTTCGAGGACGAGCCGGAGCACGGCGAGCGGACGCTCGCCGACGTCGTCGCTCCGTGGCCGCTCGTGGTCGCGCCCGAGGACACGCTCGGCGAGGTCGCGCAGCGCATGCGAGTACTCGACGTCGGGTCGGCGCTCGTGTCGGACTTCGGCCGGCTGATCGGGATCCTCACCTCGCGCGACCTCCTGCGCGCGTTCGCGGGCCGCGTGCACTCGAGCGAGTCACGCGTGCGCGAGTGGATGACGGCCGAGCCTGTCTCCGCGTCGACGCACACGTCGCTCGAGCGCGCGCTCGCGCTGATGCACGAGCACGAGATCCACCACCTGCCGGTGGTCGAGGACGGCCGCCTCGTGGGGATGGTGGGCATGCGGACGCTCACGAGAGCGCTCGACGTGCCCACGGGCATCGGGCTCGGCTTCTAGCCGCGACGCCGAGCCTCACGGGCCACAATCCGGAGCGACGTGCACGCACCCGGCCATCACCACGAGCTCGACGACGCCGGCGGGGCGCACGAGCATCTCGAGCACGCCGGGCACGCGGAGCTCTACCGGCGGCGCTTCTGGATCACGCTGATCCTGGCGGTCCCGGTCGTCGTCTACAGCGAGATGGTCCAGGACTGGTTCGGGTACTCGGCCCCCGCGTTCCCGGGCGACGGCGCCGTGCCGCCCGTGCTCGGCACTGCGATCTACCTCTACGGGGGTGCCGTCTTCCTCCAGGCCGCGTGGTCGGAGCTGCAGCGACGGGCTCCGGGGATGATGCTGCTCGTCTCGCTCGCGATCACGGTCGCCTTCGTGTCGAGCGCGGCGTCGTCGCTCGAACTGTTCGAGCTCGAGTTCTGGTGGGAGCTCGCCGCCCTCGTCGTCGTGATGCTCCTCGGCCACTGGCAGGAGTTGCGCGCGCTCGGCCAGGCGCGCGGTGCGCTGACCGCGCTCGCCGAGCTGCTCCCCGACGAGGCCGAGCGCGTGCTCGACGAGGAGATGGTACGCGTCTCGCTCGCCGAGCTCCGGTCCGGCGACGTCGTCCTCGTTCGGCCGGGCGGGCGCGTGCCGGCCGACGGCGAGATCGTCGACGGCGCGGCGGAGCTCGACGAGTCGATGATCACCGGCGAGTCGAAGCCCGTCGCGAAAGGCGTCGGCGACTCGGTCACCGCAGGCACGGTGGCGACCGACTCGGCGCTCAGGGTACGCGTGACGGCGGTCGGCGAGGAGACCGCGCTTGCCGGCATCCAGCGGCTCGTCGCCGAGGCACAGGAGTCGCGCTCCCGCACGCAGGCTCTGGCCGACCGTGCGGCCGCCGTGCTCTTCTATGTCGCCGTCGGAGCCGCGATCGTCACCTTCGCCGCTTGGTCGCTGCTCGACGACGTGGACACGGGCGTGATCAGCAGCGTCACCGTCCTCGTGATCTCGTGCCCGCACGCGCTCGGGCTGGCGATCCCGCTCGTGATCGCGATCTCGACCTCGCTGTCGGCGCGCAACGGCATCCTCGTCAAGGACCGGCTCAGCCTCGAGCGCAGCCGCCTCGTCGACGTGGTGCTCTTCGACAAGACCGGGACGCTCACGCGCGGCGAGCACGTCGTCACCGGCGTGGCGGGCCCCGACGCCGACGCGGCGCTCGCGACGGCGGCGTCCGTCGAGACGGCGAGCGAGCACCCGCTCGCGCGCGCGATCGTGCACGCCGCGCAGGAACGCGGCGCGATCCCCGCCGCGACCGGCTTCCGTTCGATGAGCGGCAGGGGCGTGGAGGCGTCCGTCCACGGCGTGCGCGTCGCCGTCGGCGGACCCGGGCTCCTGCGCGAGCGCCGCCTCCGGGTCGGCGACGAGGTCGAGCGCGAGACAGAGCCTTGGCGCGAGCGCGGTGCGTCCGTGCTCTACCTCGTACAGGACGGCGAGGTCGCAGGCGCGTTCGCGGTCGAGGACCGGGTCCGGCCGCAGGCGCGCGAGGCGGTCGACCGCCTACACGAGCTCGGACTCGAGGTGGCGATGATCACGGGCGACGCGCGGCAAGTCGCCGACGCCGTCGCCGCGGAGCTCGGCATCGACCAGGTGTTCGCCGAGGTGCTCCCGGAGGACAAGGAGCGGCACGTCCGCGAGCTGCAGGCGCAGGGACGTCGCGTCGCGATGGTCGGGGACGGTGTCAACGACGCACCTGCCCTCGCCCGCGCGGATGTCGGGATCGCGATCGGCGCGGGCACCGACGTCGCGATCGAATCGGCGGGGGTGATCCTCGCCTCGGACGATCCGCGCGCGGTCGTCGGCGTGATCGAGCTGTCGCGCGCGAGCTACCGCAAGATGCTCCAGAACCTCGGCTGGGCGGCCGGCTACAACCTCCTCGCGATTCCGCTCGCGGCCGGCGCGCTCGCCCCGTGGGGCGTGACGCTGCCTCCCGCAGTGGGTGCGCTGCTGATGAGCCTCTCGACGATCGTCGTCGCGCTCAACGCACAGCTCCTGCGCCGACTCGACCTGCGGCCGGGCTAGCGGCCGATCGTGGCGCGGACGGCACGAGCGATCACGAGCTCCTCGCGTGCCGGGACGACGGGGACCTCGAACTCCCCGAGGAACGCGAGCTGCTTCACGATGCGGTCGCGAACCTCGGCCGAGCCCTCGCCGACGCCGCCGGTGAACGCGAGCGCGTCGAGGCCGCCGAGCGCGACGGCCATCGCCGCGACGGCACCGGCGATCCGGTACGTGTACACGTCGAGCGCGAGCGTCCCCGCGAGCTCGCGTGGATCGGTCGAGCCGCCGAGCCCGAGCAGGCCGGACTGGTGCTCGAGCGCGTGGTCGAGCTCGTCGAGGGCGAGCCCGCGCTCGCGCAGGAGGTGCAGGAGCGCGCCGGGGTCGACGGAGCCCGAGCGCGTCGCCATCGGCACCCCCTCGAGCGGGCTGAACCCCATCGTCGTGTCGACGGAGCGCCCGTCGAGCACGGCCGTGATCGAGCAGCCGCCGCCGAGGTGGCAGACGACGAGCCGCGAGACGCGCACCTGCGACGCGGCCCACTCGACCGAGAGCCCGTGGAACCCGTAGCGACGCACGCCCCACGCCTCGCGCCAGCGCTCGGGCACGGCGTACGTGCTCGCCCGCGCCGGCAGCGTCGCGTGGAAGGCCGTGTCGAAGACCGCGACGTGCGGGACGTCGGGCAGCGCGCGGCGAGCCTCGCGGATCGCGTCCAGCGCTGGCCTGTTGTGCAGCGGTGCGATCACCGAGAGCTCGTCGATCGCCCGCTCGACGTCGTCGTCGATCGACACCGGCTCGCGGAAGCGCGCGCCGCCGTGCACGACGCGGTGACCGACCGCGTCCGCGTCGACGAGCTCGTCGACGGGGGTCGCATCGTCGCCGTCGACGAGGTGGAGCTTGAGGCTGGTCGAGCCCGCGTTGACGGCGAGCACGCGCACGGTCAGGGCCTCAGCGACTCCGTCGGCGCGCGTCCCGCTTCCCGCCAGCTCCAGTTGCGCACGTCCGGCATGTCGTCGCCGAACTCGCGCGTGTAAGCGCGGTGCCGGAGCCGCTCGTCGACCATGAGCCGGCGGACGTGCGCGGCGCGCGGCCCGAGCCCCGGTACGCGGTCGATCACGTCCATGACGAGGTGGAAGCGGTCCATGTCGTTCAACATCACCATGTCGAACGGCGTCGTGGTCGTTCCCTCCTCCTTGTAGCCGCGAACGTGCAGGTTCGGATGGTTCGTGCGGCGGTACGTGAACCGGTGGATCAGCCAGGGGTAGCCGTGGTAGGCGAAGACGACGGGCCTGCTCGTCGTGAAGAGCGCGTCGAACTCGACGTCCGAGAGCCCGTGCGGGTGCTCGCTCTCCGGCTGGAGCCGCATCAGGTCGACGACGTTGACGACCCGCACCTTCAGGTCCGGGAGGTGCTGCCGCAGCAGCGCCACCGCCGCAAGCGTCTCGAGCGTGGGGATGTCGCCCGCGCACGCGAGCACGACGTCCGGCTCGCCGTCCTCGTCGTTCGACGCCCAGTCCCAGACCCCGATCCCGCGCGTGCAGTGCACGATCGCCTCGTCCATCGGGAGGTAGTCGAGCGCCGGCTGCTTGCCGGCGACGATCACGTTCACGTAGTCCCGCGAGCGCAGGCAGTGGTCGGCGACCGAGAGCAGCGTGTTCGCGTCCGGCGGGAGGTAGACGCGGACGACCTCGGCCTTCTTGTTCACGACGTGGTCGATGAAGCCTGGGTCCTGGTGGGAGAAGCCGTTGTGGTCCTGGCGCCACACGTGCGAGGTGAGCAGGTAGTTGAGCGACGCGATGGGGCGTCGCCACGGGAGCTCGCGCGTCACCTTCAGCCACTTCGCGTGCTGGTTGAACATCGAGTCGACGATGTGGATGAACGCCTCGTAGCAGTTGAAGAGCCCGTGCCTGCCGGTGAGCAGGTAGCCCTCCAGCCAGCCCTGGCAGAGGTGCTCGCTCAGCACCTCCATGACGCGGCCGTCCGGCCCGAGGTGATCGTCGCCGGGTTCCAGGTCGGCGAGCCACGTGCGGTCGGTTGCCTCGAACACCGGGCTGAGGCGGTTCGACGCGGTCTCGTCTGGGCCGAAGATCCGGAACGACTCGGGGTTGCGGCGGACGACGTCGCGCAGGAACGTGCCTAGCACCCGCGTCGCCTCGCTCGACGTGGCCGCAGGCTCCGGGACGTCGACCGCGTACTCCCGGAAGTCGGGCAGGTCGAGGTCGCGGAGGAGGATGCCGCCGTTCGCGTGCGGGCTCGCGCCCATGCGCCGCTCCCCCGTCGGCGCGAGCGCCGCGAGCTCCGGCAGGAGCGCCCCCGAGTCGTCGAAGAGCTCGTCGGCCCGGTAGCTTCGCAGCCATTGCTCGAGCTGCTCGAGGTGCTCGGGCCGGTCGGCGAGCTGCGCGAGCGGCACCTGGTGCGAGCGCCAGGTCCCCTCGGTGCGCAGGCCGTCGACCTCCTCGGGGCCCGTCCAGCCCTTCGGCGTGCGCAGGACGATCATCGGCCAGCGGGGGCGCCCACCGGCGCCCCTGGCGCGCTCGATCTCGTCGAGGACGCGGTCGAGCGTCTCAGCCATCGCCGCGTGCGCGGCCTCCGGCTCGTCGCCGTCGACGAAGAACGGCTCGTGCCCGTAGCCGCGCAGCAGCTCCCGGAGCTCGTCCTCCGGGATGCGCGCGAGCACCGTCGGGTTCGCGATCTTGTAGCCGTTCAGGTGGAGGATCGGCAGGACGACGCCGTCGCGCTGCGGGTGCAGGAACTTGTTCGAGTGCCAGCTCGCCGCGAGCGGGCCGGTCTCCGCCTCCCCATCGCCGACGACGCAGCAGACGAGCAGGTCGGGGTTGTCGAACGCCGCGCCGTATGCGTGCACGAGCGCGTACCCGAGCTCGCCGCCCTCGTGGATCGAGCCCGGCGTCTCGGGCGCGACGTGACTCGGCACGCCGCCGGGGAACGAGAACTGCCGGAAGAGCCGCCGCAGGCCCTCCTCGTCGCGTCCGATGTGCGGGTAGACCTCGGAGTACGTCCCCTCGAGGTACGCGTTCGCGACGAGCGCCGGCCCCCCGTGTCCAGGGCCGGTGATGAAGATCGCGTTCAGGTCGCGCGCGACGATCGCGCGGTTCATGTGCGCGTAGAGGAAGTTGAGGCCGGGCGTCGTGCCCCAGTGGCCGAGCAGCCGCGGCTTCACGTGCTCGAGCGTCAGGGGCTCGCGCAGGAGCGGGTTGTCGAGCAGGTAGATCTGCCCCACGGAGAGGTAGTTCGCCGCGCGCCAGTAGGCGTCGAGGAACCGGAGCTCGTCGGTGCTCACGCGCGAACCACCAGGACCGGGCTCACTGCCTCGTGGGCGATGCGCTCGCTGACGCTGCCGAGCGCACGGACGCCGCGCAGCCCGCGGCTCCCCACGACCAGTAGGTCGGACTCCTCGGAGAGCACGTACAGCGCGTGCAGGACCCGCTCGTCCCGCTCCTCGAGGCCCGGCACGAGCGCGTGCGCGGCTTCGAGGTCGACGAACGGCTCACGCGTCGCGACCACGGGCCGGAGGTTAGCCGCGTAGCGCTCCGCGAGCGCCGAGGCCGCGCGGAACGCCGCCTCCGACGAGGGCGAGCCGTCGACCGCGACGCTGACCGTCTCCGGCCAGGTCTCCCGGTCGCGCGGCGCGCGCGCGATCAGGACCGCGCACGCGGCCTCGTGCAGGAGATGCGTCGGCAGCGAGCCGAGCCTGATTCCGGCGACGCGGCCGTGACGAGGCGGCTTGACGACCGCGAGCGTCGCGTCGTGCCGCTCGAGCTCGACCAGGAACGGATCGAGGCGGTCCGCGTCGACGAAGTGGAGCGAGCCGCCCGGCGAGACGACGCGCGCAGCGAGGGCCGCGGTGTGCGCCCCGCCGGTGCTGCAGACGACGCGCTCGAAGACGTCGATCGCCACGTGCATCCATTCTGCGCGACCGGCGCCCGACGCGAATCGGCGACGATCCGCAGCGCCGATCCGGGCAGTCCCCGATGCCCGCGCCTCACCGTCACGTGACCCTGGGCGCGACACTCGAAGCAGAAAGGGGGCGATACCCATGACCGCCGTGACGCCTGACCTCGCCGTTCCCGCGCGGGGCGGCGACGCCGGCCGCGTGCTCCTGCTCCTGCTCGGCGCCCTCGCAGTCTTCGTCGGCGCGGTGATCCTGACGGCCGGCAGCGCGATGCTCTGGATCGACCGGACGCAGCGCGACGACACCGGCTACGTCAACACGTCGACCGAGCAGTTCGTGACGCGTTCGTACGCGCTGACTACCGACCCGCTCGACATCCACCTCGGCGACGGGCGGAGCTGGTTCGTCGACGAGGACGTGCTCGGCAGCGTCCGCCTCCGCGCGGAGAGCGCCGACCCCGACGTCGGGATCTTCGTCGGGATCGCGCGAACGAGCGACCTCGAGCGCTACCTCGCGGACGTCGAGCTCGACCGTGTCTCCCACCTGGACGTCGACCCGCTGCGACCGACGTACGGCCGCCAAGCCGGCGGCGCACCGCCGACCGCACCGGGAGAGCAGCGCTTCTGGGCGGCTTCGACGGTCGGCGCGGGCGAGCAAACGCTCACCTGGGAGGCGGAGTCCGGCAACTGGACCGTCGTCGCGATGAACGCCGACGGCTCGCGTGCGGTCGACGTCCGCGTGCAGGCCGGCGCGCAGCTCGGGCTGCTCGACTGGCTCGGCGCGGCCTTCGCGGGAGTCGGCGCGCTCGTCTTCGTCGGCGGGATCGCGCTGGTGCTCGTGGGCGCGAGGCGGCCGTAGGCATACGAAAGGAGAGGCTCGTGTCCGAACAGCTCGAACACCCGTCCTACGCCTCGAAGAGCCCGCTCGCTGCGCTCGCGCCGCTGTGGGATCGCCGTCCGATGCGGATCGCGACGGCCGTCGCGATCCCGGCGCTCGCGGCGCTCGCGCTCGCGGTCCTCGTGATGCCACGCGGCCCGATCACCGCGGGACAAGGGCTGACCGCGATCGCGGTGGGCTTCCTCGTGGGCGCCGGGTCGGGCTTCGCTCTGCGCTCACGCTGGGCGATGCTGGTCGCCCCGGTCGTCTTCGCGGCCGTGTTCGAGCTCCGCTGGCTCGGGGTCGACGGCCCGACCGTCGACGGCTTTCGGCTCGACGGCGGGTACGCGGTGCTGGCGCTCCTCCTCGGGCGCGGCTTCTTCGGATTCCTCGCGTTCACGCCGATGCTGCTGGGCGTGGCGGCGGGCGCCGCGGAGGCGCGCCGGCTCACCGGGACCGGACGCCGTGTCGGATCGGGGCTGTGGGTTCGCCGCTCGTTCGCGGCACTCGGGACGCTGATCGTCGTCGCGCTGGTCGTGCTCGTGGCACGCCCGGGCACGACGGCCGAGCTCACCCGCCCGGACGGCGAGCCGGTCGCCGGCAGCATCGCGACGCTCGAGCAGGTCGGCCTCCCGGGCGGCGACCAGTGGATCTCGATCCGCGGGCACGACGTCGACGCCCCGGTACTGCTCTACCTGCACGGAGGACCGGGCCAGAGCGGCCTTCCGTTCACGCGGTTCCTGTTCGCCGACCTCGCGCGCGACTTCGTCGTGGTCGACTGGGACCAGCGGGGCGTGGGCAAGTCGCACGCGGCGCTCGAGCCGACGTCGACGCTCACGGTCGACTCGATCGTCGGCGACACGGTCGCGCTCAGCGAATACCTCCGCGAGCGCTTCGACGAGGAGCGGATCTACCTCGCCGGAACGTCGTGGGGCTCGACGCTCGGCGTGCTCGCCGCGGAGCGGCGTCCGGACCTCTTCCACGCGCTCGTCGGCGGCGGCCAGATGGTCAGCCAGCGTGAGACCGACGTCCGCATCTACCGCGACCTGCTCGCGCACGCGACGCGGGCCGGTGACGGAACGCTCGCCGAGAAGCTCCGCTCGTTCGGGGAGCCGCCGTACGACGACGTCTTCGCCAACGCGTACGTCATGGAGCAGTACGAGCTGCTCGCGCCAGAGTACGAGCTGCTGCCGTCCGTCGAGCGACTCGGCGCGGACCACTTCCGCGAGCTCGGACCGTGGGGCGTTCTCGGCCGCGAGTACGACCTCGTCGAGAAGGTCAACGTGCTGCGCGGGCTGATGGAGACCTTCGCCGTCGTCTACCCGCAGCTGCAGGGGATCGACTTCCGCCGCGACGTGGAGCGACTCGAGGTGCCCTACGTGATGCTCCGCGGCACCTCGGAACTCGCGGCCCGCGACGACCTCGCGGTCGAGTGGTTCGAGCAGCTCGAGGCGCCGAGCAAGCGCATGGTCACGCTCGACCACGCGGGCCACGCGGTCCTCACCGAGCGGGCCGACGCCCTGCGCGCAGTGCTCAGGGATCTGGAGGCCGCGCGGTAGCTACCACGTCTTCGCACGGGGCGCGGGCGCGGCTTCGCGCACGCGCACCCGTGCGTCGACGGCGACGCAGCCTTCGGGGCCGACGAGCACGGGGTTGAGGTCGAGCTCCGCGACCTCGGGGACGTCCACGCCGAGCGCCGAGAGGCGGTGCAGGAGATCGACGACGGCGTCGGCGTCCGCGGCGGGCTGGCCGCGGTAGCCTCGGACGAGCGCGCCCGTCTTGCCCTCGAGCACGAGCTCGCGCGCGTCGACGTCCGTGAGCGGCGCGATCCGCAGGCCTGCTTGCCCGATCAGCTCCGCGAACACGCCGCCGGGGCCGAGCGCGACGAGCGGGCCGAAGAGCTCGTCCTGGACGAGGCCGGCGAGCAGCTCCGCGCTGCCGCTCAGCATCGGCTGGACGAGGATCGCGCCGCCGATCCGCTCCGCCGCCCCGCGAACCTCGTCCTCCGTCTCCAGCCCGAGCGCGACCCCGCCCGTCTCGGTCTTGTGCACGCCGGCCGCCGCGGTCTTCGCCACGACCGGGAACCCGAGCTCGGCCGCGGCGCGCGCGGCTTCCTCCGGCGACGAGGCGACGCGCTGCTCGACGACCGGGATCCCGTAGGCGACGAGCAGCGCGCGCGCCTCGTCCGCCTCGAGCCACGCGTCCCCCGCGCGGGCGAGCGCCTCGCCCACGATCCGGCGGCCCTCGGCGCGGTCGACCCCCTCGAGCTCGGGCACGAGCCCGGCCGGCCGCCGCAGCCACTCCGCGCGGGCGGCCGCGCGGCCGAGCGCGCGCGCGGCGGACTCGGGGTACGCGAAGGACGCGACGCCCGCATGCACGAGCGCCGGGGGGATCCCCCGCGAGTCCATCACCGCCGCGAGCACCGGCTTGTCCGAGCCGTCGGCCACGCGCGCGACCGCGAGCGCGACCTCGTCGGCAGTCGCGGAGACCGGCGGCACGAAGAGCACGAGGACGGCGTCGACGGCCGGGTCCGCGAGCACGACCGGCAGCACCGCCTCGTAGGCCTGCGCAGTCGCCGAGCCGAGCATGTCGACCGGGTTCGCCAAGCTCGCCTCGCCCGGGAGCAGCTCTGCGAGCCGGGCGACCGTCTCCGCGCCGAGGGCGGGCAGCTCGAGCCCTGCCGCGTCGGACGCGTCAGCCGCGAGGATGCCCAGACCGCCCGCGTTCGTGAGCACCGCAACGCGCCGGCCGCGCGGCAACGGCTGCGTCGAGAGGAGGACGGAGACGTCGACGAGCTCCTCGAGCGTCTCGGCGCGGATCACCCCGGCCTGATGGAAGAGCGCAGCCGCGGCGGCGTCCGAGCTCGTGAGCGCGGCAGTGTGCGAGCCGGCCGCCTTCGCGCCGGCGGAGGTGCGCCCGCTCTTCAGCGCGAGGATCGGCTTCGAGCGGGAGACGCGCCGCGCGATCCGCGCGAACTTGCGCGGGTTGCCGAACGACTCGAGGTAGAGCGCGACCATGTTCGTCCCCGCGTCGGTCTCGAAGCGCTCGAGCACGTCGTTCGAGGAGACGTCCGCCTTGTTCCCGATCGAGACGAAGGCCGAGAGCCCGATCCCGCGCGCGTCCGCCGCCTCGATCAGCGCGAGGCCGAGCGCGCCGCTCTGCGACGAGAAGCCGATCGTCCCCCAGCGCGGCGCCTTGCTCGCGAACGTTGCGTTCAGACGCGGCGCGGCGGATGCGATCCCGAGGCAGTTCGGGCCGATCATGCGCGCGCCGTGCGAGCGGACGAGCGCGAGCAGGCGCTCCTGCCGCTCGATGCCCTCGGCGCCGATCTCCGCGAACCCGGCCGAGATGACGCACAGCGCGCGGACGCCCTTGCGCAGCGCGTCCTCCGCGGCGGCCTGCACGTGCTCGCCCGGAACGCAGATCACGGCCAGCTCGACGGCGTCCGGGATCTCGTCGATCGTCGCGTAGCCGCGCACGCCCGCGACGGAGTCGCCGCCCCGGTTGACGGGATACGCGGCGCCGGTGAAGTCCGCTTCGAGCACGTTGCGGAAGAGCTCGCCGCCGATCGAGCCGCGCCGAGGCGACGCGCCGACGACGGCGACCGAGCTCGGCTCGAAGAACGCGCGGAGCGACGCGACGACCGCCTGGTGGTCGCGCGACTCGACGTGCTCGAGGTAGCGCTCCGTCGGCGCGATCGGGAACGTCAGCTCGACCTCGCCGCCGGCGACGTCGCGCGTGACCTCGAAGCCGACGGCCTCGAAGACGCGGAGCATCTGCCGGTTGTCCGGAAGCACCGTGGCGAGGAACCGCTCGATCCCGAGCGCGCCCGCGAGGCCCGCCAGCTGCTCGAGCAGGCGCGTGCCGATCCCGCGGCGCTGGTACTCGTCGGCGACCGCGAACGCGACCTCGGCGGCGGTCGGGTCGCGCAGGCGCGCGAAGTTGGCGACGGCGACGACGCGGCCCTCGACGGAGCCGATCAGCACCGCCGCCTCGCGCCCGTCCGCCTGGAGCAGAGGCTCGACGAGATGCTCGTCCACGCGCGGCAGCCCGTGGAAGCGCCGGTACAGGCTCTGCTGCGAGAGCCCCTCGAAGAACTCGAGCAGCGCGTCCGCGTCGTCGGGCGCGGGAGCGCGCAGGCGGAGCGTCGTCCCGTCGCGGAGGATCACGTCGAGCGGTTGGGCGACGGCGGCGCTCACGCCCGGATCTTGTCGTAGTAAGCCGCAGGACGCGTCAGCGGGCGCGCCGATGGCCGCCGCGGCGGCCGCGCCGACACTGGTGGCGAAAGGAGGCGCAAATATGGAAGCGCTCGTGTACCACGGTCCGGGGCAGCGGGCCTGGGAGACCGTCCCGGATCCCCAGCTCCTCGTGCCGACCGACGCGATCGTCCGGATCGACACCGCGACGATCTGCGGGACCGACCTCCACATCCTCAAGGGCGACGTGCCCGAGGTCCTGCCCGGAACGGTCCTCGGCCACGAGGCCGTCGGGACGATCGAGGAGATCGGGAGCGCCGTCACCGGCTTCGAGGTCGGCGACCGCGTGCTCGTCTCCTGCATCACGTCCTGCGGTCGCTGCCCGTCCTGCCGGCAGGGCCGCTACGGCCTCTGCACCGGCGGCGGCGGCTGGATCCTCGGCCACCTGATCGACGGCGTGCAGGCCGAGTACGCACGGATCCCGTTCGTCGACACCTCGGCGTACAAGATCCCGGCGGCCCTCACGGACGAGCAGGTGCTGTTCCTCGCCGACATCCTCCCGACGTCGTACGAGGTCGGGATCCTGAACGGCCGGGTCAAGCCCGGCGACGTCGTCGGCATCGTCGGCGCAGGGCCGATCGGCCTCGCCGCCGTGCTGACAGCGAAGCTCTACACGCCCGCGACGATCGTCGTGCTCGACCTCGACGCGAAGCGGCTCGAGCTCGCGAAGCAGTTCGGCGCGGACGTCACGATCGACAACGGCGTCGAGGATCCCGTCGCGAGGATCATGGAGCTGACCGGCGGCCGCGGCGTCGACGTCGCGATCGAGGCGGTCGGCGTGCCGGCCACGTTCGAGCTCTGCACGGAGATCGTGAGCTCGGGCGGGACGGTCGCGAACGTCGGCGTGCACGGCAAGCCGGCGACGCTCCACCTCGAGCGACTCTGGATCAAGGGCGTCACCGTCACGACGGGCCTCGTGGACACGTTCACGACGCCGACCCTGCTGAAGCTGATCGCGCAGGGACGGCTCGACGGGACGCAGTTCACGACGCACAGGTTCCCGCTGAGCGACGCGATGGCCGCGTACGACGTCTTCGGCGCCGCCGCCGAGACGAACGCGCTCAAGGTCGTCCTCGAAGGCGAGAAGGCTCCGCTCAGGACGATCGACCGCGAGTCGCTCGCGGTCGCCTAGTCCTCCCCGCCCATGGGGGAGTGCGGGTTTCCCGCACTCCCCCACGGTTCTCCCCCGATGCCGCCCGCCCGGCGCGGCCGGATCATGGAGCCGATGACCGAGACCACGAGCTACGCGGTGTCCTGGACGGCCGGAGCGATCCGGTTCGTGGGCTACGCGCGCCTCGGCGCCGACGGGCTCCGGCTCGCCGGCGGCGGCCCCGGCGGCCGCGAGCAGCTCCGTGCGCTGCGCTACGAGGACGTCACGGGCGTCGACGTCGTGCGCGTGAACGCCCACCGCGAGCTCGCGCTCGACCTGGGCACCGAGCGGCTGATGCTCTCGAGCCTCGACCGCCCGGGCAGCCTCGGCGAGCTCGCCGACCGGCTCCGGGAGCTGACGGCCTCGACGCACACGACCAGGGGGAGGCGAACGCGATGAACACGATCTTGATCGCAACCGCCGGCTCGACCGCTGCGGCGGCGGCCGTCGAGAAAGGCCTCGAGCTCGCGGAGCAGACGGGCGACGACGTGTTGTTCGTCGCCGTGCGGCGTCCCCCGGTCCCCGTCTTCGGCGACCCGTACTGGCAGCGCGCGCTCTCCGACGAGCTCGCGCGGCTGCGCCCGGCGGTGCGCCGGGCGATGGACCTGGCGGAGGACCGCGGGATCCGCGCCGAGTACGACATCGTCGAGGGGGACCCCTCGGAGCGGATCGTCGAGCTCGCGCGCAGCCGCGACGCCGACCTGATCGTGATCGGGTCGCGCGGCCTGGGCGCGGTCGCCTCGGTTCTCCGCGGCAGCGTCTCGAAGCGCGTCCTCCAGGACGCGGACCGGCCCGTGCTGGTCGTCGGCGAGCGCACTCGCGCCGCCGCGGCCTGAACAGTCCTTCGACCGGAGGTGATCGACATGACCGATCGGTTCACAGGAGTCGGAAGCGTGACCGTCCCGCCGAAGCTCGCTTAGGAGACGCTGTGGCCGGCCTGGCTCGCGCTCGGCTTCGCCGCGGTCGTCGCGGCCGCAGCCGTCGCCGAGTTGATCGTCCAGCTGCCGGAACGTCGTTCCGAGCGGTCTCAGGTGGACGACGCATCCGTAGATCGGAGGTGATGGAGATGACTGCTCGTTCCGAACGACTGCGAGTGGCGGCACGACACTACTTCTCGCCGTGGGCCTGGCTCGGCGGCGGACTCGTGGTGGGCTTCCTCGTCCCGTTTCTGTTCGCGGACGTCCTCGACGTCCAACGGGATCTCTACTACGGCATCCACGCGATCGCCACGCTCACGCTGCTCGCGGCGTGGCTGCGCGACCGCGGCACCGCACTCTCGTCGTTCCTGCTCCGACGATGGCCGTGGGGCATCGCAGCGGGAATCGCCGGCGGAGCGGTGACCGTCTTCGCGGTGCTGCGCGTCGAGGATGGGACCACGCACCCCGACGGCTTCGAGTTCGCCGTCGCCGTCGTCTGGCGCGGGCTCGTGTACGGCGCGATGGACGGACTGTTGCTCGCGGTCTTCCCGATCCTCGTCGTCTACGCGGCGCTCGAGCCGCAGCGCCGACGGTGGCTCGGCAAGGTCGCGGTGGGAGCGGCTGCGCTCGTCGCGTCGCTGACCATGACCGGCGCCTACCACCTCGGCTACGCAGAGTTCCGCGACGCGGACCTCGCGAAGCCGGTCGGCGGGAACCCGGCCTGGAGCCTGCCCACGGTGATCACGGCGAACCCCGTCGCGTCGCCGATCGCGCATGCGGCGATGCACGTGACCGCGGTCGTGGAGAGCTACGAGACGGAGGTGTTCCTCCCTCCGCATGACGCTCCGTAGAAACCGTCATCACGGATCGGCGTGCGGCCCGCGGCCCCGGGCGGGCGCCCCCCCGGACACTTAAACCAGAGTGGTGTAGCCGGAAAGGGGTG
>JAICPI010000022.1 GCA_025929895.1 Thermoleophilia bacterium | reverse complement strand
GATCCACAACTACATGGACTACTCGACCGACCCCTGCTACTCCGAGTTCTCGCAGGGCCAGGTCGACCGCGCGGTCGGGTTCTTCACCCAGTACCGCTCGTAGCCCGCTCGTAGCCGTGGGCCGGGCGCGTCCGGCCCACGGCTACACTCCTCCCATCCCCGCGCCCGTAGCTCAGGGGATAGAGCGCGCGCCTCCGGAGCGCGAGGTCGCAGGTTCGATTCCTGCCGGGCGCATGACGGCCAAAGTCGCGGGTTCGCCGCTCGTCCGGACGCGGGCGAAGCCCGCCTCCTCACGGGCTTTCCGATTCCTTACATCGTGGCGGTACTTTGCGGCCGCTCACTCCGGAAAGGATGCTCAGTTGAGACGCTTGATCTCGATTTCGATCGCCGCTGCCGTGCTCGTCGCCGGCGGTGCGACCGTGGCCGTGGCGAAGACGCCCGGGAAGGGCAAGGCCCGCGTCGTCGCCGTGCAGAAACGGACGCTGATGACCGCCGCGACCTCCTACCTCGGGCTCTCGCGCCCGGCGCTCGTCCGCGAGCTCCGCGCGGGCAAGTCGCTCGCCGAGGTCGCGACCGCGCGCGGCAAGTCGGTCGACGGGCTCGAGGACGCACTCGTGACCGCGCTTCGCGCCCGCGTCGACGCGGCTCGGGTCGCCGGGAGGATCACGGCAGCCCGCGCCGACAGGATGAAAGCCGGCGCGCCGCAGCTCGTCGAGCGCGTCGTCAACGCGAAGCGGAGGGCGGCGGTCCGCGCGCTGGTCGTCCGCAGCCCGTTCGCGATCGCGGCGCGGTACGTCGGACTGACCCGGCCGCAGCTCGCCGCGGAGCTCCGTGCGGGCAAGTCGCTCGCGCAGGTCGCGACCGCTCGGGGCAAGTCGGTGGACGGGCTCGAGGCGGCGCTGCTCGCACCGCTGAAGCGGAAGCTCGATCGCGCCGTCGCGTCGGGGCGGCTCGAGTCGGCCCGCGCGACGACGATGCTCGACCGCGCCGCGAAGCGCATCGAGCGGCTCGTCGCCCGCACCCGCGGATAGCGCACCCGACTCGGGGGTAGCCTCGCCGCGTGCGGGGCTACCTCCGGTCGCTCGATCCGCAGCTCCCGCGCGACGTCTGGCTGCTCCAGGTCGGCGGCGTCCTCAACTCGTTCGGGAACGGGATGGTCTTCCCGTTCCTCGCGATCTACTTCCGGGACGTTCGCGAGCTCGGGATCGAGGTCGCAGGGCTCGCGATCGCGATCTCCGCGGTCATGCAGCTCGCCGCGGTCTTCGCGCTCGGCCCGCTGATCGACAAGGTCGGGCCGCGCGCGACGCTCGGGGCCGGGCTCGTGCTCCAAGCCGCCGGCTTCGGGCTGCTGCCGCTCGTTTCGGAGGCGTGGCACGCCTACGCGCTCATGGCCGTCGAGGGGATCGGGAGCGCCGGCTTCTGGCCGAGCCAGTCGACGCTGATCTCCCGCCTCACGCCGCCCGCACGACGGCACGCCGCGTTCGCGCAGCAGCGCGTGACGATGAACCTCGGCGTCGGGCTCGGCGGGCTCACCGGGGGATTGATCGCGAACGTCGGCTCCCCCAGCTCGTTCACCGTCCTCTTCGCGCTCGACGCGGCGACGTTCCTCGCCTACCTCGGCGTGCTCTTCGCGATCCGCGACCCGGGGCCCGAGCCTGCCCTCCCCGGCGAGTCCCGCGGCTCGTACGGCGACGTCCTCCGTCATCGGGTCTTCCTCGGGCTCTGGGCGCTCAACTTCCTCTTCGTCGCGGCGGGCTACTCGCTCCTGAATCTCCTGCCCGCCTTCGTGCGCGAGCACTCGCAGGTGAGCGAGCGCGAGATCGGCGCGATCTTCTTCGTCAACACGCTCGTGATCGTGATCGCGCAGTTGCCGATGTCGAAGCTGCTCGAGGGACGAAGGCGCATGCGCGCTCTCGCGCTGATGCCGCTGCTCTGGGCGGTCGCGTGGCTGATCGTCGACGCGAGCGGGTACTGGCTCGACGCAACGACCGCCTTCGTCGCCGTCGCCGTCGCGGCGGCGCTCTTCGGCGTCGGCGAGACCTTCCACGGCCCGGCCCACCAGGCGCTCGTCGCCGACCTCGCGTCCGACCGGCTCCGCGGCCGGTACTTCTCCGTCCACTCCGCGTCGTGGGGCCTCGGCGGTGCGGTCGGGCCGGCGCTCGGCGGCCTGCTGCTCGCGGGCGCGCCGTTCACGCTCTGGCCGCTGGCCGCCGCCGTCTGCCTGGCCGCCTCGGTCGGCGCCGTCGCCCTCGAGCGGAGCGTCCCGGACGACCTGCGCAGGATCCCGCGTGCGACCCGCCCGACCGCTGAGCTCGAGCCCGCGCAGCTGGGAATCGGCCATCCGGGGTAGAAATGGAGGTCATGCCGAGCCTGCCCCGCATCAGGCGTCAGCGCGCACACGTGGCCGGCGTCGAGGTCACCCCGCGCTCCCCCGTCTCCGAGCTCGACGCGCGCGACCTGATCTGGGTGCACGTGACGGCGCCCGACGCCGAGACCGCGACGCACCTCGCCGAGCGCTTCGGCTGGCACCCGCTCGACGTCGAGGACATCCTCTCGAAGCGGCAGCGGCCGAAGGTCGACGACTACCCGGACTACCTCTTCGCCGTCTTCCACTTCCCCTGGTTCGACAAGGCGATCCAGCGGCTGAACGCCGCCGAGCTCGACATCGTGGTCGGCACGGACTACCTCGTCACGATGCCGAACGTCGAGCTGCTGCCCGTCACGCGGCTGTTCAACCGCTGCGCCGAGGACGAGGACTTCCGCGAGCAGCTCTTCTCGCGCGGAACGGGCCGCCTCCTCTACGAGGTGCTCGACGATCTCTTCGACTACTGCTTCCCGATCCTCGACAAGATCGCGCACAAGCTCGACACGATCGAGGACGACATCCACGAGGTGCGCTCCGAGGAGCTCGTGCGCGACATCTCCAACGTGAAGCAGGAGATCATCTCGTACCGCAAGATCATCAAGCCGCAGCGCCCGACCCTGCGCGTGCTCGAGCGCGCGGTCGAGCGGTTCCTCCCCCAGGACCTCGAGCTCTACTTCGACGACATCGTCGACGCGTCCGAGCGCATCTGGGACCTGCTCGACAACTACAAGGAGGTCGTCGAGGCGCTCGAGGACACGAACGAATCGCTCATCGCGCACAGGCACAACGACGTCCTGCGCGTCCTCACCGTCTTCAGCGCCGTGCTCCTGCCGCTCACGTTCCTCGCGAGCATCTTCGGGATGAACGTCCTCTACCCCGGCGAGGGCACGCACGAGGCGTTCTGGGTCATCCTCGGCGTGATGGTGGCGATTGGCGGCGGCCTGCTCGGCTTCTTCCGCTGGAAGCGCTGGCTCTGAGCGACAGTCGTCGCGCCGGCCCCGCGCGGCTCCTCCGAGAAGCTAGAGGGGCCGGACCGCGCGCCGCGAGCTGCGGCCACTCACGGGCAGCAGGCGTCCGACCCCCGCCCGGCTCGTTCTCACTCGCCGGCGCGACTCCTCCACCCGGCGAGCCTCTAGCGCACGCGGAACGACTGCACGCCGGTTTCCGCCTCGCCTCCGGGCGGGGACGCCGTGACGGCGATCACGAGCCGCTTGCCCTTCGCCGACGCCGCGAGCTTGAAGGTGCAGGAGCCGCGGCCGGTGCCACGCAGCCGCTTGCCCGCGAGCGTGGCCCGGCAGCTGAACCGCCCGGCCGCCATGCGGTCGCCGGTCTGCAGGGTCACCTGGAGGGCCCTCAGCCGGAACTGACGACCCGCACGCGGTGCTACCGGCGTCCACCGGGGCGTCATCGACTCCACGTGCGAGATCGAGAGCTCGTAGTCGTAGAGCGACGTGCTCGGCGCGACATCCGCCTGGCCTGGTGCGCCGTTCGCCAGCAGCGTGACGGCGTAGAACCTGATCGCGCTCGGGTTGCCGAGATCCGAACGGTTCACGCCGAATACGTAGCCACCGTCGTACGTACCGTTGAGCGTCGTCGTCTCGGCCCGCTCGAACGTCGCGCCGTTCCAGCGGCGGAGGAAGATCGCGCCGGCCGTCCCGTTGATCTCGAGCTCGTAGTCGATGCCGCCGCCGCGTTCGGGCTGGCCCGACTGCGCACTGCTGTCGCTGTCGATCCGGACGAGGACGACGTCACCGGGCGCCAGGCCCTCGCGATTCGGGGCCTGGACGTGGAACAGGAGGACTCCCGACGTGTCGTTGGCGACGGTGACTCGCACGATGTCGGGCGCACCGTTGGCGTCTCCGAGCGGATCGGCCATGCCGATCGGGTTGTGGTGCGCGACGCCCGCGGGCGCGACAACCAGTCCGACGCCAAGCGCTGCGACCGGGAGGAGTCGTCGGACCACGCGGCTCGGGTTGTAGCGGCCGCTCCCCGTAAAGTCAACGCCATGACGAGGCAGCTGTGGGCGCCGTGGCGCCTCGACTACATCGCGTCGGCGGACGAGCAGCCCGGGTGCGTCTTCTGCCTCGCCGCTGCCGGGGACGACGAGGAGCGGCTGATCGTCCATCGCGGTAGGCATACCTTCGTCCTGCTGAACCGGTTTCCGTACGCGTCCGGCCACTTCATGGTCGCGCCGTTCCGGCACGTCGGCGAGTACGGCGAGCTCACGGACGACGAGGTGCTCGAGCTCCATCGGCTCGCGACGAGCGGGATCGGAGCGCTGTCCCAGCTCTACGCGCCGCAGGGCTACAACCTCGGCTGGAACCTCGGCCGCGTCGCGGGCGCCGGCGTCGTCGACCACGTGCACCTGCACGTCGTCCCTCGGTGGTCGGGCGACACGAACTTCATGCCGGTCCTCGCGGACGTCAAGGTGATGCCCGAGCACCTGGCGGAGACGCGCGACCGGCTCGCGGCCGTCTGGCCCGGCTAGCGCGCCTCTCGAAGAGCGGGCGATGGGGCTCGAACCCACGACCCTCAGCTTGGGAAGCTGATGCTCTACCAACTGAGCTACGCCCGCGTGGAGACCCGATTCTAGCCGCGATCCCTCGAGGGGCCTCCGCCGCAGCGGGGGCCCCTCTGGTCCAGGATCGTAGACTTCGCCGCTGACGACGACCTTGGAGGAGGACATGGCTGCCCCGGAGCTCGAGCTCACCGCCAGGGCCCTCGTCGCGCCGGGGAAGGGGATCCTGGCGGCCGACGAGAGCGACGGCACGATCAAGAAGCGCTTCGACTCGATCGGCGCCGAGTCGACCGAGGACAACCGGCGTGCGTACCGCGACCTGCTCTTCACGACGCAGGGCGCCGAGGAGTTCATCTCCGGCGTGATCCTGTTCGACGAGACGATCCGCCAGTCGTCCGCCGACGGCACGCCGTTTCCCGAGCTGCTCTCGTCCCGCGGCGTGATCCCCGGGATCAAGGTCGACAAGGGCGCGAAGCCGCTCGCGAATGCGCCGGGCGAGACGATCACGGAGGGCCTCGACGGTCTCCGCGAGCGCCTCGAGGAGTACCGCGGGCTCGGCGCGCGCTTCGCGAAGTGGCGCGCGACCTACTCGATCGGCCCCGAGCTCCCCAGCGAGTACTGCGTCTGGACGAACGCGCACGCGCTCGCGCGCTACGCCGCGCTCTGCCAGGAGGCCGGGATCGTCCCGATCGTCGAGCCCGAGGTGCTGATGGACGGCGAGCACACGATCGACGAGGCTGCGAAGGTGACCGGGCGCGTCCTCCAGGGCCTGTACACGGAGCTGCGCGACCAGCGCGTCGACTTCGCCGGCACGCTCCTGAAGCCGAACATGGTGCTTTCCGGCTACGACGCCGGCGACCGCGCCGGCGTGGACGAGGTCGCGGAGCGCACGCTCGAGGTCTTCTACCGCCACGTGCCGGCGGCCGTGCCGGGGATCGTCTTCCTCTCGGGCGGCCAGACCGACGAGGACGCGACCGCGCATCTCAACGCGATGAACGCGCGCGGCCCGCATCCGTGGCAGCTCTCCTTCTCGTACGGACGCGCGCTCCAGGCGCCCGCGCTGAAGGCCTGGGGCGGCAGGCGGGAGAACGTCGAGGCCGCGCAGCGCGCCTACTACCACCGCGCGAAGATGAACGGCGCCGCGAGGACGGGCTCCTACGCGCCGGAGATGGAGCAGGCGGCCGCCTAGCGGTACTCGAGGCCGCTCAGGCGACTGAGCTTCGCGAAGGCGTGTTCCGCCTCGACGCGGCGGACGGTGCCCGAGCGCGAGCGCATCACCATCGACTCCGTCACGGCGCCGTCGCGCGTGTAGCGGACGCCGCGCAGGAGCGCGCCGGACGTCACGCCGGTCGCCGCGACGAAGACGTCGTCGCCGGCGACGAGGTCGTCGGTCGTCAGGACGCGCTCGATCTCGTACCCGTGGTCGACGAGGCGCTGGCGCTCCTCGTCGTTTCGCGGCCAGAGCCTGCCCTGGAGCGCGCCGCCCAGGCACTTGATCGCGGCGGCCGCGATCACGCCCTCGGGCGTGCCGCCGACCCCCATCAGCAGGTCGACCTCGGCGATGCCGACGTGCGCCGCCGCGATGGCCGGAGCGACGTCGCCGTCGCGGATCAGCGTCACGCGCGCGCCGGCTCCGCGCAGGTCGGCGATCAACTGCTCGTGCCGGTCGCGCTCGAGCACGATCACGGAGACGTCGCGCGGGCTCTTGTTCTTCGCCTCGGCGACGTTCCGCACGTTCTCCTCGGGCGTCGCGTCGATGTCGATCGCGTCGGCGGCGTCCGGCCCCGTCGCGATCTTGTCCATATAGAGCGCGGCGTCCGGGAAGAAGAGCGTCCCGCGCTCGGCGACCGCGATCACCGAGATCGCGTTCTGCTGCCCGAGCGCGGTCAGGCGCGTGCCCTCGAGCGGATCGACGGCGACGTCGACCGCCGGCCCGAAGCCGCTGCCGATCGACTCGCCGTTGAAGAGCATCGGCGCCTCGTCCTTCTCGCCTTCGCCGATCACGACGATGCCGTCCATCTGGACGGTGCCGAGCATCAGGCGCATCGCGTCGACGGCGGCCTGGTCGGCGGCGTTCTTGTCGCCGCGCCCGATCCAGCGGCCCGCGCCCATCGCCGCGGCCTCCGTCACCCGGACGAGCTCCATCGCGAGGTTCCGGTCCGGCGGGGAGCCGGCGCCGCCGGCCCGCTCGCTCGTCTCGAACGCCTGTGTCACCGAGACGATCCTATCCCGGCCGTCTCCGGGGCCGCGGCGTCGGCGGGCTCCAGGAACACCACCGTGGCGCCCGCCACGATCACGAGCGCACCGCCCACGACGACCTGCCACGTGAGCGCCTCGTCCACGAACGCCCAGGCCATCAGGGCGGCCGAGACCGGCTCGATGTACGCGAGTATCCCGATCGTCTGCGCGGTCACGTGGCGCAGGAACCAGATGTAGAGGTAGCCCGAGACCGCTGTGAAGACCACGCCGAGCGCAAGCACGGCGGGCAGCTCGCCGCGGTCGGGCACGACCCGGTCTGCCGTGAGCAGGAGCGGCGACACCGCGACCGCCGCGACCGCGTAGTTCCAGAACGAGAGCGCGAGCACGGGCACGTCGGCCGCGATCCGCTTGGTCATCAGCACGAGCGCGGCGTACGTGGCGGCGGTGAGCAGGCCGGTGACGAGCGCGAGCGGTCGGACCGCGCCGCCCTCGGAACCCCCGAGAGCGACGAGCGCGACCCCTGCGCCCGCCGGCACGAGGGCCGCGAGCGCGACCCGGCTCCGCCGTTCGGGCAGGACGAGCGGCGCGATCAGCGCGATCGCGAGCGGGGCGAGGTAGGCCATCAGCACCGCGACCGCGACGGACGAGAGCTTGATCGTCGCGAAGTAGACGAACCAGTGGCCCGCGAGGGTGACCCCGATGACCGCGATCCACCTGCGGTGGCGCACCAACCTCAGCCGCGCGAGCTTGCGCGCGAGGACCGCGACGATCCCGAGCGTCAGCGCCGCGAACGCGAGCCGAAAGAACGTCAGCACCTGCGCGTCGAGATCGACCTTCCTGACGATGACCGCGATCAGGCCCCACGATGCCGCGAGCGTCGCGACGCCGAGGTTCCAGCGCAACTAGTCCTCGCTCGGGATGAAGATCCAGAGCGCGATGTAGACGATGAACTGCGGGCCCGGGATGATCGTCGAGGCGACGAAGAGGACGCGGACGAGGAGCAGCGAGGTGTCGAAGCGCTCGGCGATCCCGGCGCAGACCCCGGCCACCCAGCGCCCCTTCCTCGGCCGAACGAGCCCGCGTCGCGCCACAGCGCGAGCGTACCTGTGTGACGACTTCGTTACATGCGATCGGGAGCCTCGACGCCGATCAGGTCGAGGCAGCGCGCGATCACCGACTTCGCGGCCACGCAGAGACCGAGCCGGAAAGCCTCCGTCTTGCCGCTCCCGAGCACGCGGTGGTGGTGGTAGAAGCGGTGGAAGTCGTCGGCGACACGGATCGCATATGTCGGGATCGCGTGCGGCGCACGCCGCTCCGTCGACTCCGCGACGAGCTTCGGGAGCTCCGCGAGCCGCTTGACCAGGTCGCGCTCCTCGCGCGCGAGCTCCGGTGGCGGCTCCGCGCCCGGCGAGGCGCCCTCGGCGTTCCGGAGGATCCCCGCGATCCGCGCGTGCGCGTACTGCACGTAGTAGACCGGGTTCTTCTCTGACTTCTCGCGCGCGAGGTCGACGTCGATCTCGATCGTCTGGTCGTGTCCGCGCGCGACGAGGTACCAGCGCGCGGCGTCGACGCCCACCTCGTCGACGAAGTCGTCCAGGAAGACGACGTCGCCGCGGCGCTTGGACATCTTCGTCTGCTCGCCGCCGCGCGTCAGATGCACGAGCTGGTAGAGGAGGACCTCGACGCGCTCGGGGTCGTAGCCGAGCATGCGCGCGATCGCGCCGTACCAGTTGCGGGTCCCGTGGTGGTCGGCGCCGAGGACGTAGAGCGCGTGGTCGAACCCGCGCTCGAGCTTGTCGACGAGGTAGACGACGTCGGCGGCGCGGTAGGTGGGCCCGCCCTCGCCGGACCTGATCAGCACGCGGTCGTCGTCGTCGCCGTACGTCGACGAGCGCGCCCACACGGCGCCGTCCTTCTCGTAGACGTCGAGGCGCGGCAGCAGCTCGGGGATCCGCTCCTGGAGCACGCTCTGGAGCGCCCACGAGTCGAAGTGGACGCGGAACCGCTCGAGCGAGCGCTCGATCCGCTCCAGCATCGGGGGCACGGGGTCGCCGTCGAGCGCGGCGAGCTCGCGCACGTAGTCCCCGTGGTAGCCGTCCTCGGGCGGAGGCTCGCCGCGGCGCACCGCCTCGACGGACTCGCGGAACCGCTCCATCTGGACGCCGGAGTCGTTGTAGTAGTACTCGCGCTCGACCTCGTGCCCGGCGAACGCGAGCAGGCGGGCGACGGAGTCGCCGTACGCGCCGTTCCGCGCCGAGGCCACGGTGATCGGGCCCGTCGGGTTGGCGGAGACCAGCTCCACCTGGAACCGCTCGCGCGGATCGGCCCAGCCGCCGCCGTACTCGGCGCCGGCGTCGAGCAGCTCGGCGAGCGCGTCGCGGTACCACTCGCTCGCGACCCAGAGGTTGACGAACCCCGGCCCCGCGACCTCCGCCCTCTGCACGCGGGGGCTCGAGGCGATCGCGTCGGCGAGCTCCTGCGCCAGCTCGCGCGGCGGGCGCCTCGCCTCCGGAGCCAGCCGGAGCGCCACGTTCGTCGCGTAGTCGCCGTGCGAGGCGTCGGCGGGCCGCTCCAGCTCGACCGGCGTGCCGGCCGCCTTTTCCACCTCCGCCGCCAGGCGGGTGACCGCGTTCGTCTTCGACATCGCTTGTATCGTAGGGACGTGGACGACGAGGCTCAGGAGCGACACCTCAACATCCACCTCGACCCGGAGCACCTCGGGGGCGTCTACTCCAACTTCGCGAACGTCAGCTTCTCGCCCTACGAGTTCACGATCACGTTCGCGCGCGTCGACCACGAGGTCGAGGAGGGCGACGTCCCCGGCGTGGTGGTCACCAGAGTGAACCTGTCGCCCCAGTTCATGCGCGAGCTGATCGACGCGATGACCGACTCGTGGTCGCGCTACTCGACGTCGCAGGGGATCAGGAACCTCCCCGAGACGGACCCGCGCGACTCCTGACCCAGGCGTCCACGAGCCCCGCCCGCTCCGAGAGCGACGGGTGCGTGCCGAAGACGAACGTCCACCAGCCCGGCGGCGCCGGGTCGCGGACGCTCGCCCCCGCGAGCCGAGCGAGCAGCCGGTGCGCACCCGTCGCGTCGCGCGTCGTCTGGATGCCGACCCAGTCGGCCTCCGCCTCGTAGCGGCGCGAGATCGCGTTCACGAGCGGCGTCGACAGGAGCAGGAGCGCGAACGCGACGAGCAGCGCGCGCGGGACCCGCTCCGGCGCGTCCAGCGGGACCACACGGGCGAGGAGCGCGAGCCCGGGAACGAGCAGCAGCACGAACCAGGCCAGGCCCTTCCACAGGTGCGCGCGGCTGACGTGGGCGAGCTCGTGCGCCACGAGGAAGCCGCGGACGTTCCGGGCCAGGTCGAGCGTCGTCCCCCAGAGGATCACGCGCGTCGTCGGGCCGATGCCGATCGCCTCGGCGCTGACGGCGCGCGTGCGGTCGCGCGTACGGCGGAGCTCGACGTCCGGCCGCTCGAGCCCCTGCCTGGCCGCGAGCTCCTCGACCTGCTCGACGACCGCGCGCCGCGGCACCGGCTCGAGGCGGGGGCTGACGAGCGGCTGCGCCAGGATCACGGCAACTCCCACCCCGGCGAAGACCACGCTCGCCGCGATCCACCAACGCCGCCCGTAGCGGCGCGCGAGCCACAGGCACAGCGCCGCCGCGAAGGCGAGGAGAAACGCCCGGACCGCGAGCGGCCCGATCCGCTCGACGAGCCAGCGGAGGTAGCCGAGCTCCGCGACGCCGTAGCGGCGCTGCCACCACAGCACGGCCAGGCCGAACGGCAGGCGCGCCGCGAGCAGGACGACTGCGGCGAGCGCCCCGAGCTGCGCGGCCTGCACCAGCGCGCGGCCGCGCACGCGCGGCGGTCGGCGGGCGAAGAGCGCGAGCGCGGCGACCTGCGCCGCGAGCGACCCGAGCGCGAGCAGCCGCAGGACGCGGTCGTGGCGCTCGTGGCGCTCCAGCTCGAGCGTCGCGAAGGGGGCCGACGACGCCTCGACCTGCAGTCCCTCCGGCACCTCCGTTCTCCAGAGCTGGAGCGCGGCGGCGAGCCAGAGCGCCGTTAGGGTTGCCAGCCCGATGCGCGTCGCGGTCATCTCCGACATTCACGCAAATCTGCACGCGCTCGAGGCGGTTCTCGACGAGATCGACGCCGAGCCTCCCGACGCCCTCTGGTGCCTGGGCGACCTCGTGGGCTACGGCGCGAGGCCGAACGAGTGCTGCGCGATCGTGCGGGAGCGCGCGGACGTCTGCCTCCTCGGCAACCACGACCTCGTCGCGCTCGGGCGGATCGACATCGGCGACTTCAACCCCGAGGCCGCCGCGGCGGCGGCGTGGTCGCGCGACGCGCTGGACGAGGAATCGCGCGAGTTCCTCGAGTCGCTCGCGCCGAGCGCCGGGGTGAAGCAGGCGCAGCTGTTCCACGCGAGCGCCCGGGACCCCGTCTGGGAGTACGTGCTGACGGACGAGGCGGCGCTGGCCACGCTCCTGCTCACGACGGCCGACGTCGTGCTCGTCGGCCACAGCCACGTCGCGCTCGCGATCGCGCTCGAGGGCGACACAGTCCGCGGCGGCCTGGCCCCCGCTGGGTCGGAGGTCGAGCTGCGCGGCGCGCGCCTCCTGCTCAACCCCGGTTCGGTCGGCCAGCCGCGGGACGGGGACCCGCGCGCCGCCTGGCTCTTGCTCGACTTCGACCGGAGGTTTGCCTCTTTCCGCCGCGCCGCATACCCAATCGAGCGAACGCAGCGCGAGCTGAGGGCGGCCGGGCTGCCCGAAGCGCTTGCCGCGCGGCTCGCGCTGGGTCAATGACGGAACGAAAGGGGTTGCAGTGGCTGAGCTGACGAATCTGGAGACCAAGCTGGGCGAGGTGATCGGGCTCGCGATGGCGGCGCAGGACGCGACGAAGAAGGTCGAGAAGCTCGTCAAGAAGGAGGGGCACGACGACCTGGCCCAGACGCTCCAGACCATGGCGGAGGAGGCGGCGATGGCGGAGCGACGGGGCACCGAGATCGCCGAGGGCATCGAGGGCAAGAAGACCGCGATCCTCAAGGAAGCGCGCTCGGTCAAGACGAAGGCGCGCGACATGATGTCGACCTACCTCGACCGCGATGCGGACGCCCTCGATGGCTTCGAGTTCCTGACGATGGCCGAGGCGAGCGAGGTCGGCCACTGGTCGGTGCTCGAGCAGTTGAACAACAAGGCCAGGCACCGGGAGCTCGGCGAGTTGATCCAGCAGCAGGTGGCGATCCAGCAGCGCCACTTCCGCGACACCATGGAGGGATCCCAGAAGCTTGCGGCGGAAGAGGATCCGAACGAGGCGGCGTAGCGTCCAGGCACTTGCCGTCCTGCTCTTCGCGGGCGGCTGCGGCGGGGGCGGCGGCGAGGCCGCGCCCCCGCCGCCTGCGATCGAGTCTGCGTCGGCCGAACGGCTCGCGTCGACGAGCGACTCGATCGCGGACCTGCTCGACGCCGGAGACGTGTGCGGCGCCGCCGGCCGTGCCGACGAGCTGCTCGCGCAGGTCACCGAGGCGATCAACGCGGGCGCTATCCCCTCGCGCTTCCAGGAGGAGCTCTCGGCCAAGGCGAACGAGCTCGTCAACGAGGTGAACTGCCCGCCCCCGCCGCCCACGACGACGGAGGACGACGAAGACGACGACGACCAGGACAAGGGGAAGAACAAGAAGGACAAGAAGAACGAGCGGGACGAGGACGACGACGACTCCGAGCCGCCGATCGAGCTCATCCCCACGGAGACCATCGGCGGATGAGCGTCGACACGGTCGTCGGAGGCCGGTACCGGGTCGAGCGCGTGCTCGGCGACGGCGCGATGGCGAAGGTCGTGCTCGCCGAGGACGGCGAGCTCGGGCGCCAGGTCGCGGTCAAGCTGCTCGACGAGCAGCTCGCCGGCGACGCCGCGTTCCGCGCGCGGTTCGCGCGCGAGGCGCGGGTGGCCGCGTCGATCTCCCACCCGAACGTCGTCGCGGTGTACGACGTCGGCGAGGCGGACGGCCGCCCATTCATCGTGATGGAGCACGTCGAGGGCCTGACGCTCGACGAGCGCCTGCGGCGCGAGGGCGCGCTTGCGCCCGCAGAGGTGTGCCGCATCGGACGGCAGGTCTGCGCCGGGCTCGAGCACGCACACGCCGCCGGGCTCGTCCACCGGGACCTCAAGCCCGGCAACCTGATCGAGCGAAGCGACGGGACGATCAAGATCGCCGACTTCGGGATCGCGCGGCTGCTCGAGGGCACCGAGCTGACCGAGGCCGGGACGATCGTCGGCACGGCCGCGTACCTCGCGCCCGAGCAGGCGGAGGGCGGGGAGATCACGCCGGCCGCCGACGTGTTCGCACTCGGCGTCGTGCTCTACGAGTTGCTCACCGCGACGCAGCCGTGGAAGGTCGACTCGCTCGCGGAGCTCGCGCGCCGGCGCTCCGCCCCACGCCCCGAGCTGCCGCCCGAGACGCCGTGGGCGCTGCGTGAGGCGGTCGAGCGGAGCCTCGAGAACGAAGCGGCGGCGCGGCCGACGGTCGGCGAGCTCGCCGACCTGCTCGACGCGCCGGACGACGAGGCGACGCTCGTGCTTCCGCGCAGAGCGCCGGCGCGGGCCGCGCGCCGTGAGCGCCGGAGCGTGTCGCGCGCCGCTTGGGCCGCGCTCCTCGTGAGCGCCGCGCTCCTCCTCGGCGCCCTCGCGGCAGTCGTGGCCACGCGGGGCGGCGACGGGGGCTCGAGCGGGACGACGGTCGCGGAGGTCCGTCCGCTCCAGGACGGGGCGACGCCCACCGAGGACGCGCGGAACCTCGCCGAGTGGCTGCGCGCGAACGGCGCGAACGGCTAGCGGGCGATCGAGGCCGCGTCGTCCGCGGCGTGGCCTAGCTTGATCCCCTCGCGGGCGAGGGAGAGCTGCACTTCCTCGCGCGCCTTGTAGATGCGCCACTTGACGGTCGCGAGGGTGATCTCGAGCGAGTCGCCGATCTCGGTGTACGACAGGCCGACGACGTCGCGAAGGAGAATCGCCATCTTGAGGTCGACGTTCAGGTTCTCGACGGCCCGCCAGACGGCGTCGATCGCCTCCAGCCGCTCGAAGGGGGCGTCGAGCACCTCCAGCGGCGGCACGTCGTCGAGGGCGACCACGGCGCGGGGGCGGCGCTCCGACGCGCGGAGCTCGTCCAGCACGCGGTTCTTCGTGACCTGGAAGAGCCACGTCGTGAACTTCGAGCGGAGCGAGAACTTCGGCAGCCCCTGGAAGACCCGCAGGAAGACCTCCTGCGTCAGGTCCTCCGCAAGCGCGCGGTCGTTCACGAGCCGGAGCACGTAGTTGAAGACCGGCGTCTCGTAGGCCCGGAGGATCAGGGTGAAGGCACGCTCGTCGCCCCGCTGAGCCTTTCGGAGAACCCCGAGATCTGGCTGCTGGAGCGACACGGGACGCGGCAGTATAGCCCGGCTCAGCCGATCTTGAGCAGGGAGCGGCCCGTCATCTCGACGGGCTGCTCCAGGCCAAGGAGCTCGAGGGTCGTGGGGGCGAGGTCTCGCAGCTCGCCGGAGCGGAGCGTGCGGTCGGCCAGGGTCAGGACGAGCGGGACCGCGTTCGTCGTGTGCGCCGTGTGCGGGCTGACGCCGTCGGCCTCGAGCAACTGCTCGGCGTTGCCGTGGTCCGCGGTCACGAGACAGGCTCCGCCCAGGTTTTCCACAGTTTCCACAACCCGGGAGAGGCATTCGTCCACGGTTTCCACAGCCTCCACCGCGGCCGGGATCGAGCCGGTGTGGCCGACCATGTCGGGGTTGGCGAAGTTGACGACCCCGAACCCGTACCCCTCGCGGAGCTCGGCGCAGAAGCGGCCGGTCACCTCCCGGGCCGACATCTCCGGCTTCAGGTCGTAGCTCGGGACGTCGCGCGGGCTGGGCACGAGGAGGCGGCGCTCGCCCTCCCATTCCTGCTCGCGCCCGCCGTTGAAGAAGTAGGTGACGTGGGCGTACTTCTCGGTCTCGGCGCAGTGGAGCTGCCGGACGCCGTGGGCGGACAGGACCTCCGCGAGCGTCTGCCGGACCTCCTGCTCCTCGAACGCGACCGGGCAGTCGAAGTCGTCCCGGTAGCGCGTCATGGTCGTGAGATCGACACCGAGCTCGAGCAGCTTGATCGCCAATTGGCGTGCTCGGTCGGGGCGGAAGTTGAAGAAGACGGCAGAGTCGGCCTTCGGGTCGAGCCTGCGGGAGCCGTCGACCGCGAAGGGCACGACGAACTCGTCCGTCTCCCCCCGGTCGTAGCTTTCTTGCAGATAGCGCAACGTGTTCTGGGGTGATGTAGATGTACATCGACCCCACACGATCGCGTCGAGCGCTCGCTGCGTCCGTTCCCAGCGGTTGTCCCGGTCCATCGCGTAGTAGCGCCCGGCGACGGTCGCGATCCGCTCCCGCGGAAGCTCCGCGAGGTCGCGCACGGCCGACGTCGGAGACACGTCGCGACCGTCCGTGAACGCGTGGATCCAGGTCCGCTCCTCCATCCCCTCGCGACCGGCGAGCTCGAGCAGCGCGCGCAGGTGGTCGATGTGCGAGTGGACACCGCCGTAGGAGACGAGACCGAGCAGGTGGAGGTGGCCGCCGCGCTCGCGTGCCCGCCGGAACGCCGAGACGAGCGCCTCGTTCTCGAGGAGGCTCCCGTCGCGGATCGCCCGGTTCACCCGCTGGAGGTCCTGGTCGAGCACGCGACCGCTGCCGATGGTGAGATGGCCGACCTCGGAGTTCCCCATCTGTCCGGGTGGGAGCCCGACCGCCTCGCCGGAAGCGTCGAGGGTCGTGTGCGGGAAGCGCGCCCAGAGCTCGTCGAAGACGGGCGTGTCCGCGAGCTCGACCGCGTTCCCCGGGCCGGGCGGAGCACACCCCCACCCGTCGAGGACGACGAGCGCTACGAGCGGGACGCCGCTTCGCAAATCGCTGCGAACGACTCGACGTCGAGAGAGGCGCCGCCGATGAGCGCGCCGTCGACGTTCGGCTGCGAGAGGAGCTCCTCGGCGTTCTCGGGCTTGACGGAGCCCCCGTAGAGCACGGGAACGCGCAGGCGGCTCTTGATCAGCTCGTGCACGTCCTCGGCCTGCTCCGGCGACGCCGTGCGCCCGGTCCCGATCGCCCAGACCGGCTCGTACGCGATCGCGAGCCGCTCGAGATTCTCCTCCTCGACGACGGTCGAGATCGCCTCGACCTGGCGATGCACGACGGTCTCGGTCTCACCGGCGTCGCGCTCGTGCTCCGTCTCGCCGACGCACGCGATCACGTGCAGGCCCGCGTCGAGCGCGCCCTCGATGCGAAGCGCCGCGCTCTCGTCGGTCTCGCCGAAGAGGCTGCGGCGCTCCGAGTGCGCGATGAGTGCTCCACCGACGCCCATCTCCTTGAGCATCCACGGCGAGACCTCGCCCGTGTAGGGACCCTCCTTCGCCCAGTGGGCGTTCTGCGCGAAGACGGCGAGCTCGGTCGTCGCGAGCATCCCCACCGCGTCGTGGAGCGACGGGAACGGCGGGCAGACGATCACGTCGACGCCGTCCAGCCCGTGGAGCCTTGCCCGCAGCCGCGCGCAGAACTCCCGCGTCTCGTCGGGCCCCTTGTACATCTTCCAGTTGCCCGCGATCAGCATCTACGCCGCCTCCGGGATCGCCGCGACGCCGGGGAGCTCCTTGCCCTCGAGCAGCTCGAGCGAGGCGCCGCCCCCGGTGGACGCCCAGTCGACCACGTCCGCGAGCCCGGCCTCGTGCAGCGCCCGGACCGAGTCGGCGCCGCCGACGACCGTGTAGCCCTCGACCCGCCCGACGGCCTCCGCCACGGCGCGCGTCCCCTCGGCGAACCGGGGCCACTCGAACACGCCCATCGGCCCGTTCCAGAACACCGTCCGCGCGCCGGCGAGGCGGTCGGCGAAGTCCCGGCGCGTCTCCGGCCCGATGTCGAGCCCGAGCCAGCCGTCGGGGAGCGAGTCGTACGGGACGACCCTCGCCTCGGCGTCCTCCTCGAACGCGGCCGCGGCGACGACGTCACGCGGGAGGACGACCGCGAACTCGAGCGGGTTGGACTCGCGCACCTCTTCGGCCATCTTCCCACCGATCAGCACCTCGTCGGCGCGACCGCCGAGGTTCCGCAGCACGCCGAGCTTGTCCTCGACCTTCGCGCCGCCCGAGATCAGGACGAACGGCCGCTCGACCTCGCCGAGCAGGCGGCCGAGCATCTCCAGCTCGCGCTCGAGCAGGAGCCCTGCGTACGCGGGCAGCAGCTCCGCGACCCCGACCGTGGACGCGTGTGCGCGGTGGGCGGAGCCGAACGCGTCGTTCACGAACAGGTCGCAGCCGTCCGCGAGCTCCTTCGCGAAGCGTGGATCGTTCGCCGCCTCGCCCGCTTCGAAGCGCGTGTCCTCGAGCACCGTGACCCGGGCGTCGGGGAGCAGCTCGCGAAGGAGCTCGCGGACCGGCGCCAGCGTGTACTGCTCGCGATCCGCCTCCGTCTTCGGGCGTCCCAGGTGCGAGCAGACCCGGACCTCGGCGGCGTCGCGTTCGAGCAGCAGCTCGAGCGTCGGCAGCGACGCCTCGATCCGCGTCGCGTCGGCCACCCTCCCGTGCTCGAGCGGGACGTTCAGGTCGGACCGCACGAGCACGCGCTTGCGGGCGACGTCCGCCTCGCGCACCGACCGCGGTCTGCGCACTACAGGCGGGCGATGAGATCGACCAGCCGGCACGAGTAGCCCCACTCGTTGTCGTACCAGCCGAAGATCTTGACCATGTTGCCGCTCACCATCGTCAGCTGGCTGTCGAAGATGCACGAGTACGGCGAGTGCTGGATGTCGGTCGAGACGATCGGGTCGGCCGTGTACTGCAGATAGCCCTCGAGCGAGCCGCTCGTCGCCGCGGCGCGGAACGCCTCGTTCACCTCGTCGACCGTCGTCTCGCGACCGACCCGGCAGACGAGGTCGGTGACGGAGCCCGTGGGCACCGGGGCGCGCATCGACATCCCGTCGATCTTCCCCTTCAGGTCGGGCAGGACGAGCCCGATCGCGCGGGCGGCGCCGGTGGAGGTCGGGATCAGGTTGATCGCGGCGGCCCGGGCGCGGCGGATGTCCTCGTGCGGCAGATCGAGCACGCGCTGGTCGTTCGTGTACGCGTGGATCGTCGTCATGAAGCCCTGCTCGACGGTGAATGCGTCGTGCAGCACCTTCGCCATCGGCGCGACGCAGTTCGTCGTGCAGGACGCGTTCGAGACGATGTGGTGCGAGTCCCTGTCGTAGGCGTCGTCGTTGACCCCGAGCACGAGCGTCACGTCGGGCTCCGTCGCGGGCGCAGAGATGACGACCTTCTTCGCCCCGGCGTCGAGGTGCTTCTGCGCGCCCTCGCGCTTGGTGAAGAAGCCCGTCGACTCCAGCACGACGTCGACGCCCAGATCGCCCCAGGGGATCGCGCCTGGATCGCGCTCGGAGAACCACTTGATCTCCTCGCCGCCTGCACGCACGACCCCGCCCGAGATCTCGACGTCGCCCCCGAACGGGCCGAGGTTCGAGTCGTACTTGAGCAGGTGCGCCATGGTGGCCGGGTCACCGAGGTCGTTCGCAGCCACGATCTCGAGGTCGCTGCCACGCTCGATCTGCGCCCGGAAGAAATTCCGCCCGATCCGCCCGAATCCGTTGATCCCCACCTTGACCGCCAACCCACTCCTCCCTCGTCGATGTCTTCACCGAGTCTAAGCAAGCCCGAAAAGCACTGTGGCGGGCCGCGTCGGCATCGCTTGCGATGCCGACAGACAAGACTCCGGCCCGTCGCTGTGCGGCGGGCCGGAGGGGAAGCTCCGAGGACGACCTCCCCCTCCGACTTCACCACGCTCAGAACCTTGGCGCCGAACGGGGTCTGAATCCGACGCCGGCCGAGTGTGGACCCGCCGCCGTCCAAGTATGGACGGTCCCTCGAACCCGAGCAACCGGCTCACATTCGCTCCTCAGGAAACAGCTTCCGCGAGCTCCTGGAGCTTCCGCAGGCGGCGGTGCGCCGACGCTTTCGTCGCCGGAGGTCGACATTTGAGCGCGAGCTCGCGCAGCGAGAGCGACGGATGCTCGAGCCGCAGCGCGCCGATCTCCTGGAGCGCCGGATCGAGTCGCGCGAGCTCGCCTGCCTCCGCGAGGCGGCGCACGGCCACGAGCTGCACGTGCGCAGCGCGCGTCGCCCGCACGAGGTTCGCGTGGTCCGCGTTCGCGAGGCGGTTCGCCCGGGAGCGCGTCGCCGCGATCACCGCGTGCTCGTCGAGCGCCAGCACGAGGTCGCTCGCGCCCGCCTCCGCGAGCACGTCCGCGATCGTCTCCCCGCCCTTCGCGTACGCGATCGCATGGCGCCCGCGGTCGAGCACGTCGAGCGGGGCGAGCGAGGCGAGGAACTCCGCACCCTCGACCGACGCCGTCCTGATCTCGAGGTGCAGCGCCCGCGGGCCGCTCAGCGACCCGCCTCCGAGGAGCGCGCCGCGCAGGTACGCGGCCCGGCAACACGCACGTCCGACCACCCGCTTCGGCGGCCGCTCGGCCGGCCGCCGCCCCGGACCGAGCACGCCCGCCTCGCTCAGCGCCTCGAGCGCCCGGTCGGTGCCGGGGACGTGCACCTGGTACCTCGTCGCGCGGTCGAACGCGCGCCGCCGGTAGGTGCGGATCTCCGCCTCCACGCGGAGCGCGCGGAGCAGCCCGAAGACACGGCGCGCGACCGCGTTGCCGGCCAGGTCGAAGTGGACCGCGAGCTCGCCGCGACCGAGGAAGTGGACGCTTCCCGCCGAGTGGGCGATCCCGGACAGCTCGGCGAGCCGGTCGCACTCGCTCGCCGGCACGATCGCCGCGAGCTCGTTGCGGAGGTCATCGGAGATCGGCACGTTCGAGCTCCAGCAGCCGCTGCTTGTAGGGGACGCCGAGCGAGCCGTACGAGCCGATCCCCGCGGCCGCGACGACGCGATGGCAGGGCACGACGATCGAGAACCGGTTGTGCGCGCAGAACGAGCCCACGGCGCGCTGCGCGTTCGGATGGCCTGCGAGCGCGGCCAGCTCGCCGTACGTGACGGTCTCTCCGTACGGCACGGCTCGGAGCGCGTCGCAGACCGCTCGCTGGAACGGTGTCGCCCCGTCCAGGTCGAGCTCGACGTCGAGGAAGTCGTCGCGCGCGCCGGCGAAGTAGCGGCGCAGCCGCGCGCCGAGCCGGTCCTCTCCAAGTATCAGTCTGTTACTTGGGCTCGGAGCCTCGCTGTGCACGAGCGTCTCCCCGTCGAACACGAGCTCGCCCATCCCCCACCCTTCCGCCGCGTAGCGCACGTACCTCACAAATAGAATCGTGCCCGATGAGCGCAGCCGGGATCTTCCGTCCTCCCGCCCCGGCGAACGAGCCGGTGCGGGACTACGCGCCGGGGTCGCCGGAGCGCGCCGCGCTGCGCCTCCGGCTCCAGCAGATGCGGGCGGAGCGGCTCGAGATCCCGCTCGTGATCGGAGGCGAGGAGGTCACGACCGGGAAGACCCGCGAGGCGATCGTCCCGCACGACAAGGCACATGTGCTCGCCGACGTCCACCAGGGCGGCGCGCGCGAGGTCGAGCGCGCGATCGACGCAGCGGCCGAGGCCTGGCAGGACTGGCACCGCACGCCCTGGGAGGACCGCGCGACCGTGTTCCTCCGCGCGGCGGAGCTGCTCGCCGGCCCGTGGCGCAGCACGCTCAACGCCGCGACGATGCTGGGCCAGTCGAAGACGGCGCACCAGGCCGAGATCGACGCCGCGTGCGAGGTGATCGACTTCTGGCGCTGGAACGTCGAGTTCATGCTCCGCATCTACGCCGAGCAGCCGGTCTCCTCGCCCGGGATCTGGAACCGGATGGAGTACCGGCCGCTCGAGGGCTTCGTCTTCGCGGTTACGCCGTTCAACTTCACCGCGATCGCAGCCAACCTCCCGAGCAGCGCGGCGCTGCTGGGCAACACGGTCGTCTGGAAGCCCGCGTCGACCGCGATGGTCTCCGCCCACTGGCTGATGCGCCTGCTCCAGGAAGCCGGGCTGCCGCCGGGAGTGATCAACCTGGTCTACGGGTCGGGCGCCGAGATCGGCGACGCGGCCCTTGGCTCCGAGGACCTCGCCGGCGTCCACTTCACCGGCTCGACGCCCGTCTTCAACTCGATGTGGCAGACGATCGGCGCGACCATCGCGCTGGGCGGCTACCGCAACTACCCCCGCATCGTGGGCGAGACGGGCGGCAAGGACTTCATCGTCGCGCACCCCTCCGCGGACGTCGAGGCGGTCGCGACCGCGATCCTCCGCGGCTCGTTCGAGTACCAAGGTCAGAAGTGCTCGGCGGCGTCGCGCGTCTACGCGCCCTCGAACCTCTGGCCCGCGCTGCGCGAGCGCCTCGAGGAAAGAGTCGCGGAATTGAGGGTCGGCGACGTCGCCGACTTCGAGAACTTCATGGGCGCGGTCATCGACCAGAAGTCGCTCGAGACGCAGCGCAGCGCGATCGAGGACGCCCGCGCGCACGCCGAGACCGAGATCGTCGTCGGGGGCGGCGTCGACGACAGCGAGGGTTTCTTCGTCGAGCCCACCGTGATCGCGACCAAGGACCCGGCGTTCCGCACGATGCAGGAGGAGCTCTTCGGCCCCGTCGTCACGACCTACGTGTATCCCGAGGCGAAGTGGTCGGAGACCCTCGGGCTCGTCGAGTCGACCTCGCCCTACGGCCTCACGGGCGCGGTGTTCTCGGAGGACCGCAGCGCGATCGACGAAGCGGACGAGGCGCTCCGCTACGCGGCGGGGAACTTCTACGTCAACGACAAGCCGACTGGCGCCGTCGTCGGCCAGCAGCCCTTCGGCGGCGGCCGCGCGTCCGGCACGAACGACAAAGCGGGCTCGATGTGGAACCTGATCCGCTGGGTGAGCCCGCGGACGATCAAGGAGACGTTCGTCCCGCCGCGGGACTACCGCTACCCGTTCATGGCGCCCGACGACTCGGGCGACGGCTCGAGCCCGCCCGACCGCCCCTAACGAAACGCGAACGAACGCCGAACGGCGTTCGCAAAGACGCGTCGTAGGGTCGGGCCATGCGCTTCGTCGCCATCGCCGCTTCGTTTCTCAGCCTCGCGGTCTTCGTCGTCCCGCACCCGTAGGCTTCGCCTGACCCCCTGACGGGCTAGATACGACTTTTCAAGTCGTACGTACGTCAGCGGGCCCGCCATGGCTGCGCGGTCGAGTCGGACAAGCGAGCGCGGCGCTCGACGGCGTCTCGACGCTGCCGGACCGTGAGCAGCCCCTACCCCCGCCCCGCCTTGTGCAGCTGGGCGTAGATCGCGCGCGCCGTCTTCGGCGGCAGGTCGGGGACGCCCTCGAGCTCCTCCTGGGTCGCCGCGAGGAACGCCTCCGGCGAGCCGAAGTGGCGCAGGATCGCGCGTCGCCTCGCGGGCCCGACGCCGCGCAGCGTGTCGAAGATCGACTCGAACGACCTCGTCTCCCGCCGCTGCCGGTGGAACCCGACCGCGAAGCGATGCGCCTCGTCGCGGATCCGCTGGAGCAACTGGAGCCCCGGCTGGTGGCGCGAGAGCCGGACCGGCGCCGACCGTCCGGGCAGGAAGACCTCCTCGTCGCGCTTCGCGAGCGCGATCACCGCGACACGCGGCAGGTCGTACGCCTGCATCGCGGCGAGCGCCGCCGCAAGCTGCCCCTTGCCGCCGTCGATCACGACGAGGTTCGGCGTCGCCACGAAGCTGTCGTCGTGCTGCGCGGGATCGCGGTCCGCGAGCCGCGCGAACCGCCGCGAGATCACCTCGGCCATCGCGGCGAAGTCGTCCTGCCCGTCGAGGCTCTGCACGCCGAACTTCCGGTAGTGCGCCTTCTTCGGCATCGCGTCCTGGAAGACGACCATCGAGCCGACGACGGCCTCGCCCTGGATGTTCGAGATGTCGAAGCACTCGATCCGGATCGGCAGCGACTCGAGGTTGAGCGCCTCGCGGAGCTCCTCGAGCGCCTCGATCCGGCGCAGCCGGCGTTGCTCGGTCTGCGCCGCCTCGGACGCGAGCGCGACGCGCGCGTTCTCCGTCGCGAGCTCCTGGAGCCGCCGCTTCTCCCCCCGCTCCGCCGCGCGCACCTCGACGCGTGCGCCGCGACGCTCGGAGAGGAACTGCGCGAGCGCGTCGAGCTCGCCCACGTCGCGCGGCACGACGATCTGGGGAGGCACGCTCGGCGCCGACCCGTAGTACTCGAGGCAGAACTCCTCGAGCACCGTCGTCTGGTCCTGGCCCTCGACGTTCTCGAGGTGGAACGCGTAGCGGTCGACCATCTTGCCCCCGCGCAGGGGGAAGATCTGGACCGCGCCGCGGTCGCCCTCTACGGCCAGCCCGATCACGTCGACCGTACCGACCGCGCGCTTGTCGGCCGCCTGCCGCTCGGCGAGGTGCCGGACGGAGAAGAGACGGTTGCGAAGCCGGGCGGCCTCCTCGAAGCGCTCCGCCCCCGCCGCCGCGTGCATCCGGTCCTCGAGCTGTGCCTGGATCGGGTCGGTCTCGCCCGAGAGGAACTCGATCACCCCGTCGATGATCCGCCGGTAGTCCTCTTTCGAGATGTAGTCCACGCAGGGCGCGTGGCAGCGGTCGATGTGGAAGTCGAGGCACGGGATCCCCGAATGGCGGCCGGGCTGCGGGCCCTCGCAGGGCCGGAACTGGAAGACCCGGTTGAGGACGTCCAGCGTGCCCCGTACCTTTTTCGCATTCGCATAGGGCCCGAAATAGACGACCCCGCGGCGGTGCCGCTCGCGGGTGAACATCACGCGGGGGTACTCGTCCTCGACGGTGACGGCGATGTACGGGAACGACTTGTCGTCGCGGAGCCGGACGTTGAACGGCGGCCGGTGGCGCTTGACGAGGTTCTGCTCCAGGTGCAGAGCCTCCACCTCGGTGCCGGTGACGATCACCTCGATGTCCCCGATCCGGTCCGGGAGCTGGCGGATCGTCGTCCGCGAGTCCTGGCTCGCCTGGAAGTAGGAGCGCACGCGCGGCCGCAGCGACTTCGCCTTGCCGATGTAGAGCACGTTCCCGCGTTCGTCCCTGAACAGGTAGACGCCCGGCTTCGCCGGGAGCCCCTTGAGCTGGTCTTCGAACGATTTCTTCACGGATCCGGGCTAGCGTAGCCATGGCCACTTTGCGGATCGGGGTGCTCACGGGGGTCTTGTCGGCGGTCGCGGCGCTTGCGCTCGCGCCGACCGCGCTCGCGGGTGGACCGGGCCTGGTGGTCGGCGCGACCGCGGACGTCGCCAAGCACGCCGACCCCGCCGTCGCGCAGGCCGAGGTGCTCCGGGCCAAGGCCGCGGGCTTCGCCGCGATCCGGATCACACAGGTCTGGGCGCCGGGACAGGTCGAGCCGAGCGCAGACGACCTCGCCCACCTCCGCAACGCGTCCTTCGCCGCCACGGCCAACGGGATGCAGGTCTTCATCGTGGTCTCGCACCGCGGCAGCCGGACGACGCCGTTGACCGAGGAGCACCGCACGCAGTTCGCGCAGTTCACCGCCGCGATCGCCCGCGCGCTGCCGGCGATCCGGCACTTCACGATCGGCAACGAGCCGAACCTGAACGGCTTCTGGCTGCCGCAGTTCGGCCCGAACGGCGAGAACGTCGCAGCGCCGGCGTATCTCCAGCTGCTTGCCGCTGCGTACGACGCGCTCAAGGCGGTCTCGCCGAACGTGGTCGTGCTCGGGGGCGCGCTCTCGCCGCGAGGCTCGGACAACCACCTCCTCTCGCGCCACACCCACTCGCCGACGAAGTTCATCCTCGACCTGGGGATCGCGTACAAGGCGAGCGGGCGGACGCAGCCCGTCATGGACGCGCTCTCGATCAACCCGTTCCCGGACAACTCGAGCCAGTCGCCGGCCACGCCGCACCCGACCACGACGTCGATCGGCGTGGCCGACTACGAGAAGCTCGTTCGGCTCCTCGGCCAGGCTTTCGACGGAACGGCGCAGTCCGGCTCGACGCTCCCGATCTACTACGGCGAGTTCGGGATCGAGTCCCTGCCGCCCGCGGAGAAGCGATCGCTGTACGAGGGCACGGAGCCGACGACCACCCGGCCCGTCGACGAGAAGACCCAGGCCGCGCACTACCGCAAGGCGCTCGAGCTCGCGTTCTGCCAGCCGAACGTCGCCGGCCTCTTCGTCTTCCTCACGATCGACGACCCGCGCCGCCCAGGCTGGCAGTCCGGCGTCTACTACCCGGACAAGACCGCGAAGACGAGCCTCCCGCTGGTGAAGCAGGCCGCGCGCCAGACCAGGGGCGGGGTCGTCGCGCGATGCGCGGCCCTGCGGCTGACGCCGACGGTCGACCGGTTCGGGCCGTTCGGCTCCAACGGCCGCTACGGGGTCAACTTCCGCTGCAGCGTCGACTGCACCGCCGAGATCCAGCTCCAGCGCCTCTCCGACCGGAAGATCGTCGCCCGGATCACCGGCCGCGCGCTCGGGGGCGTGTACTCGGTCGTCCGGCTGAAGAAGCTGAGGCTCGCGCGCGGCGCGTACCGGTTCAACGCCTCGTTCTCCGCGCCCGTGAACCGCGGCGAGACCGTCGTCCGCCGCACGCGCGCGTTCTCGATTCGCTAACGGCGCGTCAGATTCAAAGTCCAGCGCACCGTGGCGGCCACCTTGCCCGTGACCGGGCCGGCGAGCTCCTGTGTCGGGCTCGCCGAGGCGCGCACGGTGAGACGCGGGATCCTCGCGTTGCGGAGCTTGTGCTCACGGTCGCGCACGGCGACGCGCTCGAGACGCGGCTCATTGCGCAGGACGGCGCGCACCTCGGCGACCTCGGGCGCGCAGCCGGGACGACCGACGACGCGATAGCGCAGGCTCGAGAGGGCGACGGCGTCGCCCCGGATGCGCACCTGCACGGACCCCGTGATCGGCCTCCGGACGGTCGGACAGCGCTGCGTCCGCGCGACGCACGAGCGGTTCTCGTCCTCCCAGGTCTCCGCGGAGCCACTCGTCTCGAGCGTCCCGACGACGCGGACCGTGCCCCCATTGCCGGGCAGCGACGTCCGCGCCGCGGTCCGGAGCCTGACGACGCGTCGGCCCTCCCCCACCTCCTCGCCGCAGGGCGAGTCCGCCTGCCAGGACCAGGTGCGCCCGAGCGTCGCGCCGAGCAGGACGTCGACGCCGCCCGGGCCCACGCGTGCGGCCGCCGGCGCCGAGACGCCGAGCATCGCCGCAGCCGCGAGGGCCGTGATCAGCCGCAGGACCACGACTACCATTCTGCCCTGATGGACGGACAAGGCCAATACGTCGCCTACACCTTCTTCCGCGCCGACCCGGCGTGGCGCCGGCTGCCGGTCGAGGAGCGCGCCGCGGGCAAGGACGCCTTCGCCGAGGTGGTCGAGTCCTGGGCCGAGCGAATGGAGACGCTTCGCGCCTACTCGGTCACGGGCGTCCGTCCCGACTGCGACTTCTTCCTCTGGAAGATCACCTCGCGCTACGAGGCCCTCGGCGAGCTCGCCGCCGAGCTGAACGCGACGCCGCTCGCGGGCTGGCTCGAGACGCCCTACTCATACCTCGCGACGACGAAGGCGTCCGAGTACACGTCTGCCCGGCGTCCCCGCAAGATCGTCCCGAAGGGCTCGCCGTACCTCGTCGTCTACCCGTTCGTGAAGGTCCGCCCCTGGTACGCGCTCACGCCCGAGCGGCGCCAGGAGGCGATGGACGAGCACATCCGGGTCGGCCGCACGTTCCCGACGATCCACAACCACACGACCTACTCGTTCGGGATCGACGACCAGGAGTTCATGACCGCCTTCGAGTGCGACGAGCCCGCGGATTTCATGCACTTGATGCTGACGCTCCGCGACAGCGAGGCGTCGAGCTACACCGAGCGCGACACGCCGATCTTCGTCGGCGAGGGGATGGAGATCCGCGCCGCCCTCGACCGGCTGGACGGCGCAAGCGCGGGGGAACCCATGGTTCCCCCGCGTCCCCCCTCCTTCACCGCGAGCCGTCGCGAGCCGTAGCGACTCCGGCGGGGCAAAGCCCCGCCTCCGTGGCACGGCTTTGCGATTCGGCCGCGGAGGCCGGGCTTTGCCCGGCCGGAGCACACCCCGCGCGTGGGATTCGAGCCAAAGAGGAGGGGCTCGTGGGGGAACCAGGGGTTCCCCCACGGTCAATACCCGTAGGTTCGCTGGTCGCGCCAGACGCGGAAGGCCGCGAACGCGCTGATCGCGAGCACCGCGACGAACGCGAGCGCGGCGAGCCCGCTCGCGCCGACGAGGATGTACGTCCCGATGTCGGCGACGATCAGGACGACCGCGCCGAAGAACGCGAACCGCGCACGCCCGGGCCACGCGCCGATCTCCTCGCGCCGCTCCCGCCAGAGCAGGTAGAGGAAGAACGCGATCGCGAGGAAAAACGCGATCCGGACGATCGCCTGGAGCGACGCGAGCGCCGTGTAGAGGTTCAGCACGACGATCGCGAGCGCGACGAGGCCGATGAGCAGGAACCCGCGGACCGTCGGGTTCAGACCGTCCCAGAAGCGCTTCATCCGGAGGTCGTGTAGGCGCGGACCGCGAGCGCGGCCGCGACCAGCGAGGTGCCGGCGAACCACCCGAGCCGGCGCCGCGGGTCGGACGGGGCGTAGAACCACGGTGCGAGCACGACGAGCAGGGCGAGCGTGCCGTACACGTAGTGGAGGTCGTCGGCCGTGCGGCGCTCGTCGGCCACGAGCAGGAGCCCGAGCGCGACCTGCGCGACGCAGAGCGTCTGCACGAGCGTCAGCGCGTGGCCGAGCGCGGCGCCAGCCCGCGCCCTTCGCACGTACGTCGCCCCGCCCCACACCGTCGCGACCGCAGCGGCCCCGATCACCGCGACGGCGACCCACTGGTGGAGCACTACCATCGGGCGGACCCTACAGAGAGGATCGGGATGGTCGAGGAAGGAAAGCCGGCGCCGGACTTCGAGCTGACGACGGACGCGGGCGAGTCGGTGAAGCTGTCGGACTACCGCGGCAAGCCCGTCGTCCTCTACTTCTATCCGAAGGACGACACGCCCGGCTGCACGAGACAGGCTTGCGACATCCGCGACAACTACTCCGCCTTCGAGGAGCGCGGCGCGGTCGTCCTCGGCGTCAGCCCGGACGACCAGACCTCGCACGTGAAGTTCAAAGAGAAGTACGGGCTCCCGTTCACGCTGCTCGCCGACCCCGACCACAAGGTGGCCGAGGACTACGGCGTCTGGGGCGAGAAGAAGGCCTACGGGAAGACGTACATGGGCGTCGAGCGCTCGACCTTCCTGATCGACTCCGAGGGCAACGTCGCCAGGGTGATGCGCAAGGTCAAGCCGGACACCCACGCGGACGACGTCCTGGCCGCACTGCCTGCCTGAGCTGGACGGAGGAGACTCGCCCCGGCCCCGTTCCCCGTCTCACCCTCGGAACGTTGCTCGAGACGAGCCTCCGCACGGTAAGACGCCGTACGCCCACGACCCGTGTCACCCACCGTGGGGGATTCGGCGAGTCGACGATGCGGATGAGAGGACTTGAACCTCCACGGGGTTGCCCCCACACGGACCTGAACCGTGCGCGTCTACCAATTCCGCCACATCCGCATGCCCGGCCAAAGTCGGCCTTCGGCCTCGACTTTCGCCGGTACTCCTGTGCCAGTGTAGCCGTGCCTTCGCCGCGTACCTGGACCGGATCCGGGCGGAGCCCGGCTCCGGCGGAGCGGATTTTCTAACAGTTCCCGCCTACCATGAACGCTCTGCGTACCGGGGTCCTCATGGCGGTGCTCGCGGCGCTCGTTGCGCCTGCCTCGGCGTTCGCGCGGGACGTCCAGGTCGTGGTCCGGCTCGACTCGCCGGGACTGGCCGAGGCTCGGGCCGAGAGTCGCGCGCTCACCTCTGCGGCCAAGCGGGCTCGGCTCGACCTCTCGTCCTCGACCAGCCGGGCGTCGCTCGAGGCCGTCGCCGAGGCGCAGCGCGCGTTCGAGGCCCGGCTCGCGCGAGTGGTGCCGCGGGCGCAGGTCTACCGGCGCTACCGGATCGTCCTGAACGGGCTCGCCGTCTCACTGCCGCGGGGGGACCTCGCCGCGCTCGCACGGCTCGCGGACGTCTACCCGAGCGTGAGCTACCGGCGGCTGCTGGACCGCAGCGTCGCGATGATCGCGGCGCCGGCGCTCTGGTCGCTGCCGGGCGTGAACGCCGGCGAGGGCGCGAAGGTCGCGATCCTCGACGACGGCGTCGACCAGTCCCACCCCTTCTTCTCCTCCGCCGGCTACACGATGCCGCCCGGCTTCCCGAAGGGCGTGACGTCGCACACGACCGCGAAGGTGATCGTCGCGCGGGCGTTCCCGCCGCGCGGGCTCGTGCACGCGGCCGGGCCCCTGCCGTTCGACCCCGAGCTGTCGTCGCACGCGACCCACGTCGCGGGCATCGCGGCGGGGAACGCGGGCACGATCGGCCCGGCGGGGCTGCGGCTCTCGGGCGTCGCGCCCCGGGCGTACCTCGGCAACTACAAGGTGCTCTCCGTGCCGACCGACAACTTCGGCCTGAACGGCAACGCGCCCGAGATCGCCGCGGGGATCGAGGCCGCCGTCGCCGACGGCATGGACGTGATCAACCTCTCGCTCGGCCAGCCCGAGATCGAGCCGACGCGAGACCTCGTCGCGCTCGCGATCGCGGGGGCCGCGGCCGCGGGTGTCCCCACGGTCGCCGCGGCCGGCAACGAGTTCGGCAGGTTCCGGGGCGGCTCCGTCGGCTCCCCCGCGAGCGCGGCCGCGGCGATCGCCGTCGGCTCCGTCACGCAGGAACGCACGGTCTCGTCGTTCTCGTCGTCGGGACCGGCCCCCGTCTCGCTCCGCTTCAAGCCGGAGCTCGCAGCGCCGGGGTCCGACATCATCTCGGCCGCCCCCGGCTCCGACTGGTCGTCGCTGAGCGGGACGAGCATGGCCGCGCCCCACGTCAGCGGTGTCGTCGCGCTGCTCAGGCGCCGCCATCCGAGCTGGACCCCCGCGCAGCTCAAGTCCGCGCTCGTGACCACGGCGCGTCCGAACGGGAGCCCGCTGCGGACCGGCGGCGGGATCGTGGACGCCGCCGCGGCCGACGCGCCGCTGCTCTTCGCGGAGCCGGCCACCGCCTCCTTCGAGCTGGTCGAGGGCGCCGAGAACCCGGCGGTCCGGATCCGGCTCGACGACGCGGGCGGCGGCGCGGGCGTCTGGTCGCTCGTCTCCGGTGCGACCCCGCGGTCGGTGACCGTGCCCGGCGAGCTGACCGTCCGCTTCAGCGAGCTCGAGCGGCGCGGCGACGAGGACGCGTCGTTCCTCGTGCTGCGGCGCGGCGACGCGACGCGGCGGATCCCGTACTGGTACCGCGTCGCGACGCCCCGGCTCCTGCGCGCCTCGCGCGCGCTGGCGCGGACGGGCACCTACGCAGGCTCGACGGTCGGTCGTCCCTCGCGCGTCTCGCAGTACCGCTACCCGGAGGTCGCCGCACCGCCGCAGGCGGGCCCAGAGCAGGTCTTCCGCGTCACCATCCGCCGACCGGTCGCGAACTTCGGCGTCGCGGTCCTCTCCGGCGGCGTGCAGCCGCGGGTCGTGTTCGGACGCGACGAGAACCGGCTCGTCGGGATGCCGGGGCTGCCGTTGAACATCAACCCCTACGTCGAGGACTTCGGCGACGCCCAGCCGGTGGCCGGCGCGGTCCGCCCCACCCCAGGCACCTACGGGATCGTGTTCGACTCCCCCGCGCGAGGGAGCCGCTTCACGTTCCGGTTCTGGGTCGACGACCTCCGGCCGCCGAGCGCGCGCCTCGTCTCCCCGGTCGCGCGCCGCGGAGTCGTTCGCGTGCGCGTGGCCGACGGCGGCGCAGGCGTGGACCCCCGCTCGCTCCAGGCGCAGGTCGGCTCACGCCGTCTGCCCGTGCGGTTGTCGAGAGGCGTCGCGTCGATCGAGGTGAGCAGCCTCGGCCGGGGTGCGCACCGCCTCGTGTTCACCGTCTCCGACCACCAGGAGGCGAAGAACATGGAGAACGTCACCTCGATCCTCCCGAACACGCGCGTGCTGCGCGCGACGGTCCGGGTTCGCTAGCTCCGGTCGCGCTCGTCGATCGTCGGCAGGCGCTGGAGATCTCGCTCGACGCTCGCTGCGAACTCCTCGCTCTCGCTCTGCACGAGCTGCAGGTGTGACCGGCGCCGCCGGCGCGCGCGCGGCAACCGCTCCTCCAGCCCGAAGCGAGCGGCCAGCCTGGGCCACTCCGCGACCGCGAGGACGACGACCGCTCCGGCCAGCAGCAGGGCGTAGATCCAGCCCACTGCGGCCCGATTGTACCGGCGCTAAACCGCGGAGCCGTTTCTGCCGAAGAAGGAGCATGGACCCCACGCTCGCCCTGCTCGAGGCGGCCTTCCTGCTCACGCTGATGCGGAGCCTGCTCGTGGCCGCCAAGGTCCTCCCGCCGAGCTGCGCCCGCTGCGGCGTCCAGCTCGAGCGCCGGGCGCTCGGCGAGCCGGTCTGCCGCTGCGAGCACTAGGAGGCTAGCCCGGCAGGACGGGGACGTCCCAGAGGATGATCGCCACCACGTAGCCGGCGAGCGCCGCGACGCCCAGGAGGCCGATCGCGATCTCCTGCGCGGCGCTCGTCCTGTCGCGCACCGCCTCGACCCGATCGATGATCCGCTCGAGCAGGCGCTCGGCCCGATCGAACTCGAGCGCGAGCATCGCGAGCCCGAGCCCGACGAGGAGCAGTCCGGGGCCCGGGACCCCCGGCAGGCTCAGCGCGAGCCCGGCGAGGACGACGAGCCCGCCGACGAGCGCGAACGGGACTCGGTAGAGCTTGCTCTTCTGCTTGTGGAGCTCCTTCCGGCGGCGGAGCTTCTGGATCGCCGGCCGGGGCTCCGTCATCGCGGCAACCCTAGCCGCCTGACTACGATTCGGTCATGCAGGAGCTACTCGAGTCGCTCCGCCGCTGGCTCGAGCGCGACGAGGAGGTCGCGCTCGCGACGGTCGTCGCGACGAGGAAATCGGCGCCGAGGCCGGTCGGGTCGGTGCTCGGCGTGACGGGCACGGGCGAGCTCGTGGGCTCCGTCTCGGCCGGCTGCGTCGAGAACGAGGTCTACGCGGAGGCGCGCGACGTGCTGGCCGGCGGGCCTGCGCGCACGCTGAGCTACGGGATCTCGGACGAGCAGGCGCTCGGCGTCGGGCTGCCCTGCGGCGGCGAGATCGACGTGTTCGTCGCGAAGGCCGGCGCCCCACTGCTGCGGCGGGCGGTCGAGGAGCTCGAGGCCGGACGCGTCGTCACCGTCCGCCCCGTGGAGGACGAGCTCGAGCTCGTCTCGCGCCCCGCCCCCCGGCTCGTCGTCGTCGGCGCAGTGGACACTGCCGAGGCGCTCTGCCGCGGCGCGCGCGCGCTTGGCTGGCGGACGATCGTGATCGACCCCCGGCCGCGTTTCGCCACGCCCGAGCGCGTTCCGAGCGCGGACGAGCTCGCCGTCGAGTGGCCGGACGAGGCGCTCGAGCGGATCGGCCTCGACGACGGAGCGGCGGTCGTGGTGCTCGCGCACGAGGACCGGATCGATCTTCCCGCCCTCGCGTCCGCCCTGGCGAGCGACGCGTTCTACGTCGGCGTGATCGGCTCGCGGCGGACGCAGGCGAAGCGCCGGGAGGGCCTCGCGGAGCTGGGCCTGGGCGAGGAGACGGTGTCCCGGCTCCACGGGCCGGTTGGCCTGGACGTCGGCGCCGAGAGCCCGCCCGAGACGGCGGTCGCGATCCTCGCCGAGATCCTCGCGGTGCGCTCGGGCCGCTCGGGCGGCTCGCTCCGCGACCGGACCGGTCGGATCCACGCGGGCGTCTAGGAGGGTTTGGCGGAACGGGCCTCGTCGTCGGGGTGCGATGGGGGTCGCGAGGCAAGGACGCAGGGAGCCCTCGTACCTGGAGGTACGGGGGCGACTGAGGACGCGGCATCGCGGCGTCCAGCGCGGCGCGACGGCACAGCTCCTGTTTCGCCAAGCCCTCCTAGCCCGGGTCGACCCGCAGGCGGCCGTCGTTGAGGCGGACGATCACGGCCTCCACCTCGGCGCGGTTCGTCCCGCCGGGGAGCTCGAGGTCGCCGAGCACGCCCCGGGCGTCGAGCCCCTCGCGGAGCTCGGCGGCGACGAGCTCGGGCTCGACCGACGCGGCCTCTTCGATCCCCTTCGCGAGCAAGGTGAGCGCGTCCGACGAGAGCGCGGCGAGGATCGACTCCGGACGGCGGCCGAACACCGCCCGAAAGCGCTCGAAGAAGTCGTCGGTCCGGCCGCCGGGCTGCGGGAACCCGAAGGTCGCGAAGAGCGTCCCCTCCGGCGCCTCAGGAGGCTCCTGCGGACGCTCGGGTGCGTCCGGCGACACCTGAATCGGCCCCTCCGACTCCAGCCGGAGCAGCGCGGCGACGCGCCTGCCGCGCCGGGTCGTCGGGGGCAGGAGCCGAGCGGATTCGTCGACTCGGTCCTCGAGCGCCTCGGCCTGGGCTGCCGGCGCGAGGCCGGAGACGAAGACCCGCGGCGGGACGGGCTCGAGCCGCCCGTCGTCGCACGGCGCGACGGCGAGCGCACCGCGAGCCTCCACGGCCCTCGCGGCCGCCGCGAGGCCCCGCCGGCACGGCAGGACGACGAACCGGACGCCGGCGTCGAGCAGCTCCGTCGCCGAGCCGCGCTCGAGGTCGATCGCCAGCTCACCCGCGATCCCGCCGGCGTTGTTGATGCGGTTCGCCTCGACCCGGGCGCCCTCGGCGACGAGGCGTTCGGCGTCGACGACGCCGATCCGGACCGCCCCCGGCTCGAGCTCGCGCTCGGGCTCGTCCTCGCCGCCGCAACCCGCGAGGAGCGCGGCCGCCAGGAGCACCACCGCCGGCCGTCGCAAAGCTCCCCGGGTTGGACTCGAACCAACAACCCTCCGGTTAACAGCCGGATGCTCTGCCAATTGAGCTACCGGGGATCGAAGCGCGCGCATTGTAGCCACTCTCTCTTTCGCCACCCGTGCGCCGTTCTCGGCAACGCCGCGGCGGGCGAGACCGCCTAGGCGAACTCGCGGATCGCCGTCCGGATCTCGGCGAGCCGGTGCTGGAGCTCGGCGAGGCTCGCCTCGTCGGCGTGCTCGAACTCGCGCCGGAGGCGGCGCTCGCGGAGCCGGAGCAGGAGCTGCTTCGCGGTCTCCTCGTCGATCCCCTGCGCCGCGGCGAGCGCGTCGAGCTCCGCGAGCTGGCCGACGGCGTCGGGGTCCTGCTCCCCCGTGCCGACGAGCTGGTCGCGCGTGCGGCGGTGCGCCTCGGAGTCGAAGTGCTCCGGGCCGAGCTCGGCCAGGACGCGCACGAGCTCCGGGTGTGCGCGCACGCCGGCAAGCGCGCTCCGCTCGAGCTTGTCCCCCGCGTCGACCAGCCGGGGCGAGACGGCGCCGCCGGCGCTCGCCGTGCCGCCGGCGACGGCGCGCAGCTCCACCGTGAGGCCGAGGCGATCGTTCGCGAGCCGCCAGGCGTCGTGGCGCTCGGGCGACTCCGCGATCCCGTTCAGGACGTCCTGGACGCGGAGGTACGCATGCTGGCGATCGCGGGCGCGGTCGAGCTCGAGCCGGACGCGATGGACGGCGTACGGCTCCGCGCTCGCGAGGCGATCCTCGAACCCGGCGGGATCGTCGGCGGGGTCCTTGCCCTGCGGGAGCGCGACGACGCGGATGTCGAGACCCTCGCGCAGCGCCAGCTCCATCCCGCGCAGCGTCGCGTCCTCGCCGGCGGCATCCGCGTCGAAGCAAAGGTAGACCCGCGTCGTCAGCTTGCGGAGCTCCTTGAGCTGGCGCTCGGTCAGCGCCGTCCCCATCGACGCGACGACGGGCTCGAGCCCCGCCTGCCGCAGCGCGATCACGTCGGTGTTCCCCTCGACGACGACCGCGCGATCCTGCTTCGAGATCGCCGACCTCGCCAGGTGGAAGCCGTAGAGCACGTTCGACTTCCTGAAGAGCTCGCTCTCCGGCGAGTTGACGTACTTCCCGCGCAGCGGATCGTCCTCGTAGAGCTTGCGCGCCTGGAACCCGATCACGCGGCCGCGCGCGTCGGTGAGGGGGAACATCAGCCGGCGCTGGAAGTAGTCCGTCCCGCGCCGCGTGACGAGACCGGTCGCGGCGAGCTCCTCGCGCGTGTACCCCTTCTCCGCAGCCTTGCGCGCGAGCGTCGCGCCGGCGGGGGAAAGCCCGAGCCGGAACTCGCGCGCGACGTCGGCGCCGAGCGCACGCGACTCGAGGTACGCGCGCGCCTGCTCCCCGTGCTCCGACTCCCAGAGCGTGCGCTCGTAGAACACGGCCGCCTGCTCGAGGAGCGCGTGGAGGCGGTCGCGCTTGCGCCGCTGCGCGTCCGCCTGGGGCGACGCCTCGTCGTACTCGAGCTCGACGTGGAAGCGGTCCGCGAGCCACTCGATCGCGCCGACGAAGTCGAGTCCCTCGAGCTCGCGCACGAACGAGATCGAGTCGCCGCCCACCCCGCAGCCGAAGCAGTGGTACGTGCCGCGGTCCGGCGAGACCGAGAACGACGGCGTCTTCTCCTCGTGGAACGGGCAGAGGCCGGTGTAGCGGCCGCCGACCTTGCGCAGGCGCGTGCGCGCCTCGACGAGGTCGACGATGTTCGCGGCCGCCTTGACCGCCTCAACGGACTCGTCCTTGATGCGAGCCACTAGATCTTCTCGGCGAACTCGAGCGCGAACCGGTCGGTCATGCCGGCAAGGTAGTCGACCACCGCGTCCGGCTCGTCGCCGCGCGCCACGAGGTGCTCGAAGATCCGGCGGACGACGCGCCGCGCGCGCTCGTGCTCGGCGCTCGTGTGCGGCCCGAGGTAGACGCGCTCGAACATGAACGTCCGGAGCGACAGCATCGCGCCCCCCACCTCGTCGCCCTGCACGATGTCCCCCGACCGCTCCGAGCTCTCGACGAGGTCGTGCACGAGCCGGTCGATCCGCTTCGACCCCGACGGGCCGAGCACCGCGAGCTCCTCGCGGGGAAGGTCCTCCGCCTTCAGGATCCCGAAGCGGATCGCGTCGTCGATGTCGTGGTTGATGTAGGCGACGCGGTCGACGATCCGCACGATCCGGCCCTCGAGCGTCTCGGGCTCGTCGTCCCCGGTGTGCTTGAGGATCCCGTCGCGCACCTCCCACGTCAGGTTCAGCGCCTCGGCGATCCGAACCGACTGCTCGTTGTGCCGGAAGCGCCGCCCGAACCGCTCGCGCAGGCACTCGTCGAGCGCGTTCTCGCCCGCATGACCGAACGGCGGGTGGCCGGTGTCGTGGCCGAGGCCGATCGCCTCGGTCAGGTCCTCGTTCAGCCGCAGCGCCCGCGCGACCCCGCGCGCGATCGCGGTGGTCTCGAGCGTGTGCGTCATCCGGGTGCGGTAGTGGTCGCCGGCGGGGTCGATGAAGACCTGGGTCTTGCCCTTCAGGCGCCGGAACGGCTTCGAGTGCAGGAGCCGGTCGCGGTCGCGCTGGAAGGGCGTCCGCACCCGGCAGCGCTCCTCTTCGCGGAGACGCCCGCGGCTCTTGTACGAACGGACGGCGAGGGACGAGAGCTCTCGCTCCTCGCGCTCGCGGATCCGTTGCTCGAACGCATCCGCGACCAGACCCGCCAGCTCCGGCATCAGCCCAGGCTAGACGATGATCGGGACGGTTCCGCCGTCCGCGCTCCACGAGGCTCCGGTCACGTACGAAGCGCGCTCGGAGCAGAGGAACGCGATCACCGCCGCGATCTCCTCCGGTTCGGCGAGGCGGCCGAGCGGCCGCCCGGCACCGACCGACTCGAGCACCGTCTGGCGGTCCTGGCCCGAGCGCGCGGCCTGCTGATCCGCGAGGCCCCCCTTGCCGAGCCAGGCCTCCGTCGCGGTCGGCCCCGGGGTGACGGCGTTGCAGCGGATCCCGTCTTTCGCGTAGAGGTCGGCGACGAGCCGCGAGAGCGAGAGCACCGCCGCCTTCGTCACCGAGTAGTGCGGCATCCCCGTCGAGGGTCGCTTCCCCGCAGTCGAGGAGACGTTCACGATCGACCCGCCGCCGGCCGCGCGCATCGCCGGGACGGCAGCGCGGATGGCGCGCACGTGGCTCATCACGTTCAGCTGCCAGAACTCGTCCCACTCGCGGTCCGCGACCTCGAGGAAGTCGGCCTGGTAGGCGAGCCCCACGTTATTTATTAGGACGGTGACGGGGCCGAGCTCGTCCGCGGCCTGCGAGAGCACGCGTTCGGGCGCGGCGGGCTCCGAGAAGTCGGCCTCCAGAGCCAGCTCCGCACCCGAGTCGACACGCGCGGCCTCGAGCCGCGCCGGGTCGCGCCCGGTCACGACGACGCGGGCACCCTCGGCGGCGAGGAGCCGTGCGGTGGCGAGCCCGATCCCGCCCGTGGACCCGGTGACGACGCACACCCGGTCGCGGAGTCCGAGATCCATCGCGCGGCTACGTTACCCGCCGTGACGCAGCTCCTCCTCACCCGCCACGGCGAGACGGACTGGAACTCTGCCGGCCGCTGGCAGGGTCACTCCGACACGCCGTTGAACGAGGTCGGCCGCAGGCAGGCGCGCGCGCTCGCCGACCTGCTCGACGGCGTCGACGCGATCTACTCGAGCGACCTCGCCCGCGCGCGGGAGACCGCCGAGATCGTCGCAGAGCGCCTCGGGCTCCCGGTCCAGCTCGACCCCCGGCTGCGCGAGCGAGGGTTCGGCTCCTGGGAAGGCCTGACGACGACGGAGATCGAGCGGCGCTTCGTCGACGACCACCGCCGTTGGCAGGCGGGCGACGGGTTCGGCGCCGCCGATGCCGAGCCGTTCGACGCGTTCGCGTCGCGGATCCACGCGTTCGTCGACGATGTGCTCCGGTTGCACGCCGACGAGACCGTCCTCGTCGTCGCGCACGGCGGCTCGATCCGGGTCGTCCACGCGCTCGCCCGAGGGCTCGACTACGTCCGCGATCACCGGTCGATTCCGGCCGTGGCCAACTGCTCGCTGGCCCGATACGCCGCGAAGAACGGGAAACTGGCGCCGATAGACTGACCGCCGGTGGAGGACTACACGAACAAGTACAAGGGCGAGCAGGTCGAGGTCGCCCTGTTCGGAGGCGAGTACCAGGAGGGCGTGCTGACCGCCTACTGCTACATCGAGGACGTCGCGCACATCGAGCTCAACAACCACATCCTCGTGCCGCTCCAGAACATCGCCTCCCTCCACTGCTCGAGCCGCTGCGACGCGCCGGAGCCCGACTGGCCGCCGCGCGGGATCGACGAAGAGCGCGACGAGGGGTAGCGGGTGCGACTCGCCGCCGCTCGGAACCTGTTCAAGGTCTGGGCGCTGGTCGCGGTGGTGTGTGCGGGGCTCGGGCTGCTCGGCTGGGCCGCGGGCGGGTACCGCCTGCTCTCGACCGTCGTCTTCTGCACGTTGCTCGCCGCGGCCGGCCTGTACTGGTACTTCGACCGCGTCGTGATGGGGATGGTCGGCGCGCGGGAGCTCGTGCTCGCGGAGGGGCCGATCGTCCACTCGACGCTCGAGCGCCTGGCCGCCAGGGCGAACGTCGCGAAGCCGAAGCTCTACCTGATCCCGGACGGGCACCCGCGCGCGCTCGCCGCCGGCCGCGGCCCGGCGGGCTCCGCGATCGCGGTGTCGGTCGGACTGCTCGCCGCCGCGCCGCCGGAGGAGCTCGAGGGCGTGCTCGCACACGAGCTCGGGCACGTACGCGCGCGCGACGTGCTCACGCAGGAGACCGTCGTCGTGATCGCGGGCGCGCTCGTCGAAGCGACCCGGATCGGCGGCTTCCTGCAACGGGCGCTCCTGTTCGTCCTCGGCCCGCTCGCCGCCGCGCTCGTCCACCTGATGCTCTCACCGAAGCGCGAGTTCGCGGCGGACCGCTACGCGGCCGCGCTCTGCGAGTCGCCGCACGGGCTCGCGGACGCGCTGCTGCGGCTCGAGCTCGCGGGCGAGCTCGTCGAGTTCGGCGCGAGCCCGGCCACCGAGCCCCTCTACACCGTCAACCCGTTCGACCCGAAGGGGCTCGCGGCGATGTTCGCCACGCATCCGCCGACGGAGGAGCGCGTGCGGCGGCTTCGGGACCTCGACCCCGAGTGGCGCGAGAAGCTGCGCGCCGCCTAGAGCTCGCCCGGCAGGAGCGAGAACATGACGGAGTCGCGCCTGCGTCCGTCCGGGTGGAGCAGGTGCGAGCGCAGAATGCCTTCGCGCCGGAACCCGACCTTCTCCGCGACGCGCTGCGACGCGGTGTTGTCGGGATCCGTGATCAGCTCGACCCGGCCGAGACCGAGCTCCTCGAGCCCCCATCGGCTCACGAGCCGTAGAGCCCGGGTCGTGATCCCGCGCGCACGCGCCTCCGGGGCGCACCAGTAGCCGATGTGCCCGACGCGGAACTGGTTCACCCGCATTCCGATCGAACCCGCGAGCGTCACCGACTCGGTGATCGCGAACTGGTGTCCGAGGTCGTCGGCCAACACGAACGTCCTGGCGTCCTCCTCCGTGTACGGCCGCGGGATCACCGGGATCCAGCGCTGGATCTCCGGGTCCTGGCACGCGCGCGCGATCGCCGGCACGTCGTCGAGCGTGAACGGCCGCAGCACGAGGTCGCCGTCGCGGAGCTCCACGCACGAACCCTAGAGCGCGAACGCCCGCGCGAGGCGGGCGTTCGAAAGATTCGGCGGCGTCCTACTCTCCCGGGAGGTTGCCCTCCGAGTACCATCGGCGCTGGCGGGCTTAACTGCTCTGTTCGGAATGGGAAGAGGTGTACCCCCGCCGCTATGACCGCCGAAAGTTGTCAAGGCGTGTCGCTCTCGCGCACACCCTCAAAACTCCATAGCGACTGACACGAGTTCTCAAATCAAGACCTCGGGCAATTAGTACGGGTCCGCTGAGCACATTGCTGCGCGTACACGTCCCGCCTATCAACGTGGTGGTCTTCCACGGCCCTTACTCCCTCTAGGGGATGGGGAGCCTCATCTCGAGGTGGGCTTCCCGCTTAGATGCTTTCAGCGGTTATCCCATCCAGACGTGGCTAATCAGCAGCGCCG
>JAICPI010000082.1 GCA_025929895.1 Thermoleophilia bacterium | reverse complement strand
CGGCGTCTCGTACGCGGGGTACGCGTTCGACTGCCGCTGCTTCTCGTCGGCGCTCACGCTGCGCGTCGACGCGGCGCGCGAGGTCGGGCTCTACGATCCCGCGCTCCTGCTCGACGACTACGACCTCTACCTGCGCCTCGCGCTCGACTGGACGATCGTGTTCCTCGAAGGCCCTGCGATGGCGCTCTACCGGCTCCACCCGGGACAGATGACGACCTACGAGCTGACGATGGGGCAGATCCAGACCGCCGAGAAGCACCTCGGCCTGATCGCCGGCCGTGCCCGCGTCCCCGAGCGGAAGCTCGCGCAGCGAAACTTCGAGCTGATGCTCGCGCGGTCCTGGGCCGTGCTCGAGGACCAGCGAGCGTCGCGGCGACATCTCGTGCGGGCGCTCCGGCTCGACCCGACCCTGCTGCGCGAGCCGTGGATCGCGCGGCGCCTCGTCGCCTCCGTCGTCAAGCGGTGAGACTCGCGCTCCTGACGGAGATCCCGGCGCCCTACCGGATCCCGCTCTTCAACGCGCTCGCCGAGCGGGTCGAGCTGCGCGTGCTCTTCCTGGCCGAGCGCGACCCGCGGCGAGGGTACTACGCGCTCCACCGAGGCGAGTGGCGGTTCGACCATCGCGTGCTCGGCGGACGCCAGCTTCGTCGCGGCGGACGCTGGATCGTGCTCAACCGCCGTGTGCTCCGTGAGCTGCGCCGGTGCCGCCCGGACGTGGTGGCCGTCGGCGGCTGGAACCAGCCGGCGTTCTGGCTCGCGCTCGCCTACTGCCGCGCGCGCCGGGTCCCGCTGCTCGTCTGGATCGAGTCGACCGAGCGCGACGCCCGCTCCGAGTCGCGGCTGCTCGCGCTGGCGCGCGCCGCGATGGTGCGCGGCGCCGCGGGCGCGTACGTCCCGGGCACGGCGTCGGCCGAGTACGCGCGTGCGCTCGGCGTCGAGCTCGTCGAGACCGCGCCCAACGCGATCGACGCGGAGGTCTTCGAGCGGGCGGCCGTCGATCGCTCCGGCCGGGACGGCTGCACCTTCCTCTACGCCGGGCGCCTCGATCCCGAGAAGGGCCTCGACACCCTGCTCGAGGCCTTCCGCGATGTCCCGGGCGAGCTCGTGCTCGTCGGCCAGGGCCCCGACGAGGCCCGTCTGCGCTCGCTCGCCGGGGAGCGCGTCCGCTTCGAGGGGCCGAAAGACCGCGACGACCTCGTCGCGTACTACCGCGACGCCGACGTCTTCGTCCTGCCGTCGCGCTCCGAGCCGTGGGGCATGGTCCTGAACGAGGCCGCGGCGGCCGGGCTGCCGCTCGTCGCGACCGAGGAGTCGGGCGCCGCGCACGACCTGATCGACGGCAACGGATTCCGCGTTCCGGCCGGCGACGTGCGGGCGCTCCGCGACGCGCTCGACCGGCTCGCGCGCGACGCCCCCCTGCGCGAGCGGATGGGCGCGCGCTCGCGCGAGCTCGCGCGGGGCTTCACCCCCGACGCCTGGGCGGACGGCGTCGCTAGCGCGGCCGATCGTGCACTGCGACGAACTGGTCGTCGCTGAGCAACGCGTCGTCCGCGCCGGTCAACTCGACGACGCGCGGGACCAGCGGAGTGCCCGAGACGTAGTGGGAGACCATCAGCATGCGCTCGCCGCTCTCGGGCTTGAGCTGCTTGTGGTACCCGCAGGTGTCGGCGAAGACGACGGTCGCCGGCGCGCCCTCGCAGAGGACCCACGTCGACTCCGGCGCAACGGTCCGCATCTGCTCGTCGGTCGAGCGAGCCTGCTCGTCGCCGGCCGGAAGCTTCCGGAGCGACCCGAGCGGATGTGTGCCGCGCGCGTAGCAGAGCGGTCCGGCGGGGGCACGCACGTCGGTGAAGTAGACGAACATCTTCAGGTTCATGACGTCGTCGCCGTCGCGATGCCAGAGCTGCGTCTGGATGGCCGGCCCTTCCGTGGGGTGCGTGTGCCAGACGTCGAGCGCGCGCAGCGTCGAGCGCAGGCCCAGGTAGCCGTTCGCGACGGCGAGCACGCGTGGGTGCAGCGCAACGCGTGCGAACGGATGCCCGACGTCGTACGCCGGGTCGCCGAGCTTCGTCAGGAACGTCGCCTTGCTCCCGCCCTCGGCGGACGCGGGCTCCGTGGGTCGCGCGTCGTAGCGGCGGCGTGCCTCGTTCGCCGCCGTGTCGAAGAGCTGCCGGTCGCCGAAGACGGTGTCGAAGTCGGTGATCGCGACGCCGTCCTCGCGCAGTTGCGCGACGAGCGGCGCGACCGCGGGGTCGGCCCCGTCGTACGCGCGGTCCTTGTTCCGGCGCCGCCAGACCGCCTGCGCGGCGGCGTCGTCGAGCCGCGGCGCCCTGCGCGCGAGCTGGGAGCGGAGTGCGGTCCTCAGCGCCACGCGGAGGATGCTACCGCGCTCTCCGCGTCGGACCAGGGACACTAGGTCGATGCACGTGGGCGTGGTGTTCTCGGGCGTCCCGAACCCCGGCCACGGCGGCGGCTCGCTGACCGCGTGGTCGTTCCTGCGCTCGCTGCTCGACGCCGGCCATCGCGTCACGACCTTCGCGGTGCAGGGCGCCGAGCGCGAGCCGCGGCTGGAGGAGCGCGTCCGCGAGGCGGAGCGGATCGGCTCGGCGGTCGTGCCGATTCCTTCTCAGGGCCTGCGCGCGCCGGGCCGCTTCGAGGGGCTGCTCGCCCCTTCGGACGAGCTGCTCTTTCCCTCCGCCGCGCAGGCGCCGCTCCTCCGCGCGGCCGCGCACGACGCCGGGATCGACGCCGCGCTCGTCTACACGACGGAGGCCGTCGCGGCCTCGACGCAGCTGACGGTGCCGCTGGTCGGGCTGATGAGCGACCCGCCCGGGCTGAGCCGCTCGATCCGGCGGCGCTACGAGCCGATGCCGTGGGGGCCCGACCCCCGCCGGACGCTCGTGCGCCTGCGAGAGAAGGCGTACCTCCGCAAGGTCGACGACCGGCTGCTCGAGCTGCTCCGCCGCTTTCCCTCCGTCGGGATGTTCGGCGCCCACCACGCGGAGTGGGCGCGCGCGAACGGCGTGGCCGCCTGGTACGCGCCGTCGCCGATCGTCGACCTGGGCGGCCCGGACTGGGAGCGGCGACGTGCCGCGGCGACGCGTGCCGATCGCCCCCGGATCCTGATGATCGGCCATCTGCGCGGGATCGCGACGATCTCGGGGCTCCAGATCTTCGCGCAGAGCATCCTGCCCGAGCTCACGCGGCAGCTCGGCGCCGACGGCTTCGAGGTCCACGTCGTCGGCGGGTACGACCCTCCCGCCGCGGCGGGCGACGCGTTCGACCACCCCGCGGTCGTCCGGCGCGGCCAGATCGAGCCGCCCGACGACGAGTTCCTCGAGGCCGACGTCCTGCTCGTCCCGACGCCGCTCCGGACCGGCCCGCGGTCGCGGATCATCACCGCCATGACCTTCGGCACGTGCGTCGTGGCCCACGAGGCGAACCGCCTCGGCATCCCCGAGCTGCGCCACGGCGAGAACGCGTTCCTCGCGCCGGACGGCCCCGGCCTCGCGCGGGCGACGCTCGACGCGCTCGCCGATCCCGCCGCGCGGGCACGCGTCGGCCAGGCCGCGCGGCGACTCTACGAGTCGACGTTCACGCCGGAGATCGCGGGTACGCGGATCGTCCGCGAGCTCGAGCGCGTCGCGGCCGACTAGGCCTGCGAGACGATCTCGCCGGGCCGGGAGCGGGCCTGCCCCTCGATCTCCGACCAGCTCGAGTCGACGCGGACGACGCCCTCGCCGCTCTCCGTGTAGCGCGGGTTCTCCTCGACGTGATGTCCCGCCTCGACCTCGAAGCGCATCGCCTCGGGGACGATGTCCTGGTGGTTGATCCCGATCGCCCCGAGCTCGACGGCGTAGACGCCGGGCCGGAGCGGGTGGCGCGGGATCACGCACGAGACGACGTGCGTGCCGGCGTCGAGCTCGAGATCGCGCTGCCCCGAGTAGCAGCTGAAGATCCGCGTCCCCTCACCGGTCTTCACGCGCAGCGCGATCTCGAGGAAGCGGATCGGCTCGCGCACGCGCAGGCCGACCTCGAACCGAAGGGGCGTGAGCTCCGGCACGTGCGCGGTCGGCCCGCCGTCCGGGCCGAGCAGCGCGAGCGAGTCGAAGCTGACGTTGCGCGCGGTCTGCTTCCAGACGCCGCGGCGGAAGTCCTCGGAGGTGAGGTCGACGACTCCCGACCCGATGTCGAGGTCGGTCGACGTCAGGTAGTTCGTCACGACCTCGCTGGTCGGCCCGTACTCGACGAGCGCGCCGCGCTCGAGCCAGAGTGTGCGCTGCGTCAACGAGCGGATCGCCGCGGTGTTGTGGCTGACGAAGAGGACCGTGCGGCCCTCGCCGGTCACGTCGCTCATCTTCCCGATGCACTTCCGCTGGAAGGACGCGTCGCCGACCGCGAGCACCTCGTCGACGAGCAGGATCTCCGGCTCGAGATGGGCGGCGACGGAGAAGGCGAGGCGGAGATACATGCCGCTCGAGTAGCGCTTCACGGGCGTGTCGATGAACCGCTCGACCTCGGCGAACGACACGATCTCGTCGAACTTGCTCATGATCTCGCGGCGGCGCATGCCGAGGATCGCGCCGTTCAGGAGGATGTTCTCCCGGCCGGTCAAGTCCGGGTGGAACCCGGTCCCGACCTCGAGCAGCGAGCCGACGCGGCCCCACACGCGCGCCTCGCCCTCGGTCGGGTCGGTGATCCCCGACAGGATCTTGAGCAGCGTCGTCTTCCCCGCGCCGTTCCGCCCGACGATGCCGACCGCCTCCCCCGGCGCGATGTGGAAGGTGACGTGGTCGAGTGCCCAGATCGTGTCGCGCTCGTGGCTCCGCCGCCCGGCGCGCAGCATGCGGCGAGCGCCTCCGCCGATCGCGTCGCGCAGCGTCCCGTGCAGGACGGCGCGCTCGCCGAGCGAGTAGCGCTTCGCGAGCCCGCGCACCTCGATCGCCCGCTCAGACGATGTCAGCGAACTCACGCTCCTTCCGGCGGAAGAAGAGGACGCCCACGACGAGGAGCACGATCGCCGTCGAGCCCGAGAGCAGCAGGTCGGTGACCCCGGGACGCACCCCGCCGAGCATCGACCACCGGAACGCCTCGACCGCGCCGGCCATCGGGTTCAGCCAGTAGACCGTCCGCCAGGGCTCGCTCAGGTTGAGCCCGTTGAAGGTGATGAAGACCGAGCTGCCGAAGAGCCAGAGCTGGAGCACGAACGGCACGACGAAGCGGATGTCGCGGTACTTGACGTTCAGCGCGGCAAGCCAGGAGCCGACCCCGATCGCCGTCGCGGCGGAGACGAGCAGGGCGGGAATCGCGACCCACGCGCGATGCGGCTCGGGGAAGTAGCCGTACCCGGCCATGAACACGAGCAGCACGCCGGTCGAGAGCATGAGGTCGACCACGCTCGCCGCGATCGTCCCGATCGGCGCGAGCAGCCGGGGGAAGTACACCTTCGTCACGAGCGACGCGTTGCCGACGAGGCTGTTCGAGGCGAGCGTGACGGCGTTCGCGAAGGGCAGCCAGAACACGAAGCCGGCGAGCGCGAGCAGCTCGTAGGGGCCGACCGAGTAGACGCCGAGCAGGCGCTTGAAGAGGAGCGTCGCGACCAGCGTGTACAGCAGCGGCTGGAGGACCGCCCACGCGACGCCGAGGAAGGTCTGCTTGTACCGGACCTTGAGGTCGCGCCACGCGAAGAAGACGAGCAGCTCGCGGAAGCGCCAGAGCTCCGGCAGGCCGAAGCCCACCCAGCGCTTGGGAGGTCGGATGACGACCGGCTGCGGGCGCGTCGAGGCGACGGAAGCGGCCCCGTCCACGACAGGAGACTCTAGCCGCAGCGGCGGCGAGCCCCTCAGCGGATCCGGACTCGCGCGGCCTTCGTCCCCGCGCGCGCGACCACGACGCGCGGGCCGTTCGCCGGCACCCGGACGACGACGCTGCCGTCGGCGCGGGAGCGCGCCCGAACGGCGCGACCTCGCGCGCTCACCGTGACTCGCGCGCCGACGACGAGCCGGCCGAGCGTGTCCGCGACGGTCGCGCGGAGGACGCCCCGGCGCACGGCCGCACGCTCGACCTTCAGGCGCGCCGGCCAGGCGACGGCTGCGGCGGCCACGCGCCCCCGCGTCCGGACGACGACCGGCGGGGCGTACGCACGCCTGGTGACCCAGGCGCATTCCTGCGTGCCGGCCGCGTAGTTCCACTCGCCGCAGTCGTACTTGGTCGCGGTCACGGCCAGGCGCAGCTCGCGGCCGAGGTCGGCGAGCCGCGGGCGGTAGCCGCGGTTCCACGAAACGGTCCGGCACGCGCCGGAGGCACAGCGCTCCCAGCGGAATGAGAACGTGCACTCCCAGCGGCAGGACGAGCCGTCCGCGTAGAGCCACGTGCCGTTGTGTCCGAGGAGCACGTCGCCGACGGCGACCCGCCCGCCGATCGCGGGCGCCGAGGTGTTCTGCGGCATCTCGGCGCGCGCCGGCGCGGCGGCCGCGCAGGCCACCAGCACCACCACGAAGAGCGCTCGACGCACGAGACGAAGGTAGCCCGGCTGCGCCTCGGCCGCGACGCGCCCTTTCCGAATGCTTACGCGCGCTTCGTCGCGAGGCAATGGAGCTTGTAGCCGAGGTCGAGCTCCTCGAGCAGCCGCTCCACGTCGTTCCGTCGTGCCCGCACCGCGTCGACGAGCGGGTCGCCCGCCGGGTCCGCGCCTCCGTAGGGCTCGTCGTAGGTCAGCCACTCGAGCACCGGATCGAGCGAGGCGACCCTCGTCCGCGTGCTCACGACCTCGAAGCCCTCGCGCTCGAGCAGGTCGCGCAGCGTCCGCGGCGAGAAGTAGAGGAGGTGGTTCCGGCCGTCGAAGGTCGCGGCGCGCTCGTGGAGCACCCGCGTGGCCAGGCTGTCCACGTTCGGGACGATCAGGTACGTCGCTCCGCCCGGCTCGAGCAGACGGGCGACCTCGCGCAGGAAGGCGCGCGGCTCGTTCACGTGCTCGAGCACGGACAGGACCGTCACCACGTCGAACCGCCCGTCGAGCCGTTCGATCGGCGTGTCGACCGCTTCGACTCCCAGCTCGTCCCGGGCGTAGGCGAGGGCGCGGCGGCCGAACTCCGTGCCGAGGCCTTGCCAGCCCCGCTCCCCCGCGAGGCTGAGGAACAGCCCGATCGAGGTTCCGACGTCGAGCAGCCGACCGTCGCCTCGGTGCGGCTCCAGCTCGTCCAGGATCTCGGCGAACTTCGCGCGGTCGAGCTCGAGCTGGCGCGGCGAGGTGAGCACGTCGACCCAGAGGTCGTTCGAGCCCCCCTCCCGGTACTCGTCCAGCACGACGTCGGCCACGACCTGCGGGTTCGAGAAGACGAGCCCGCAGTCGTCGCAGCGGACGATCGGGTAGCCGCGCTTGACGAACAGCTCCGTGTGCGACGAGCCTGCGCACGAGGGGCAGGGGACGAGCCGCGCGTAGCGCTCCGAGACGAGCCCCGTCGCCGGGTCGAGCAGCGCGTCGAGCTCGCGCTCCTTCTGCGCGAAGTAGCGGTCGCGCCCGGTCTCGCGGTCGAGGCTCGTCACAGCAGCCGCTCCGCGAGCTCCAGGTCGTCGGGGTCATCGACGTCGAGGGAGTCGCGGGCCGACATCACGAAGGGCCGCACGTCGCCGCCGTAGAGGTCGCCGCCGAGCCGGTCCGCCCTGCGCGCGAGCACCGCGGGGCCGTTCCGCGCGTAGACGCGCTCCTTCTCCTGCCGCGTCCGCGCCGTGCCGCGCGCGACGACGCGGCCGTCGACGACGTCCATCAGCGAGTCCGGCCGGAACCGGTGCGGCACCTCGACGACGCTGACGACCGCGTCGGCACCGGACTCGAGCAAGAGGCGGACGCACGCGTCGACGTGCTCGGCGCGGCGGAACGGCGACGTCGGCTGGAGGAGCGCGACCACGTCCGGCCCGAGCTCCGAGACCGCATGCCGGACGACCTCGAGCATTGGCGTGTCGTCCGCCGCGAGCTCGGGCGGCCGGCGCAGGACCTCGACGCCCGCCACGGCGGCGATCTCGTCGTCGTCGGTGGAGACGACGACCCGCGTCAGCTCGCCCGCCCCCCGCGCGGCGTCGACCGTCCAGGCGAGGAGCGGCCGCCCGCCGAGCGGCGCCAGGTTCTTGCGAGGGATCCCCTTCGAGCCGCCCCGCGCCGGGATCAGGCCGAGGACGTCCACTAGTACGTGATGCGCTTGTGGATCGAGAGCTCGCGCGTCGCGAGCACGTCGGCGATGCGCTCCCCGGCATGGCCGTCGCCGTAGATCGGCTCCATCTCGTAGGGCCCGTGCCCCATCTGCGACCGGATCGCGTCCGCGATCTGCCCGGCGTCGTAGTCGACGTCGACGACGTTCGAGCCGCGGTCGCGTCCTTCCTGGCGCGGCCCGACGTTCACCGCGGGCGTGCCGATGAACGCGCCCTCGCGAACCGCCGACGACGAGTTGCCGACGAGCGCCGCGGTGCG
>JAICPI010000028.1 GCA_025929895.1 Thermoleophilia bacterium | reverse complement strand
CGAGCGTAGCCTCGCTGCGAGCCGCCGTCGCTCGGGCCGAGACCCCATTTCGCGGGCGTGGCGACCTACTGTGGCGGCGGGCGCTCGGTGCTACGGCTGGATGAGGCCGCGGCGGATCGCGTAGCGGGTCAGCTCGACGCGGTCGCGCATGCCGAGCTTGTCGAGGATGTTCTGCCGGTGGCGCTCGACGGTCTTGATGCTGATCCAGAGCTCCTTGGCGATCTCCTTCGAGGTGTGGGCCTCGGCGATCAGCTTCAACACCTCGAGCTCGCGGGGCGTCAGGACGTCGAACTGCTCCTCCCCGCGCCCTCCGCGCTCGACGTAGTCGCGAACCATGGCCGTGACCGCGGACGGGTAGAGGTAGGAGTCCCCGCGCATGGCGGAGCGGACGGCGTCGACGATGTCGGTGTCGGCGCCGGACTTGAGGACGTAGCCCGACGCTCCCGCCTTCAGCGCTTCGAAGAGGAACTGCTCGCTGTCGTGCATCGACAGCATCAACACGCGGAGCTCGGGCTTGCGCTTGTGGAGCTCGGCTGCGGCCTGGATCCCGGTCTTGCGCGGCATCGACACGTCGAGGATGGCCAGATGGACGTCCTCCTTGAGCGCCTTCTCGACCGCCTCGGCGCCGTCTTCGGCTTCGGCGACCACCTCCAGGTCGGGCTTGGCGTCGAGCACTTTCTTCAGGCCCGAGCGGACGATCGCGTGATCGTCGGCGATCAGGATCCGGGTCACGAGCGGGATCGTCAGCGCGCGACTCCTACCGGGTGCACGGCCTCGATCGCGGGAACCTCGAGCCGCACGTCGACGCCGGTGGGCACCGCCGGCTTGATCGCCAGCGCGCCGCCGATCAGCAGTGCCCGCTCGCGCATGCTGCGCAGGCCACCGTGCTCGGCGGGCTCGCCGTCGAAGCCGCTCCCGTCGTCGACGACGCGGAGGACGACGCTGTCGTAGCCCTGCTCGAGGGCCACGGTGACGCGGGTCGCCTGCGCGTGGCGAGCGACGTTGGTCAGGCTCTCCTGCGCGATGCGGTAGACGGCCAGCTCGGTTTCCGGCGCGAGCGTCGGCAGCGACTGGTCGAACCGGCGCTCGACGCCGATGCCCGAGACCCGGGCGAAGGTCGTCGTCAGCTCCGTCAGCGCGCTGACGAGGCCGAGCTGCTCGAGCATCTCCGGGCGCAGCTCGCTCGAGATCCGGCGCACCTCGTCGAAGGCGCGGCGGACCGTCTGCTTGGCCTCGGCGATCTCCGCCCGATGCTCCGGAGCGCGTTCTTCGAGCGCGCCGAGCTGGAGCAGGACTCCGGTCAGGACCTGGCCGACCTCGTCGTGGAGATCGCGGGCGATCCCGACGCGCTCGGCTTCCTGCGCGAGCAAGATGCGCCGCCCGCTCTGCCGGCGTTCGCTCTCGAGCCGGTCGAGCATCCGGTTGAACGCGATCACGACGCGGCTGATCTCGTCGTCGCGCAGGATCTGGAGGCGCTGCCCCGGGCGGAGCAGGTCGACCGTCTCCATTCTCTGGGCGAGCCGCTCGAGCGGATCGAGCGCGCGTCGGAGCAGGTACCCGTTGGCCGCCAGGGTCAGCATCAGCCCGAGGACGATGATCAGTGCCTGTACCGGCCTGATCGGCGCGTCGATCTCCACCGGGCTGAACAGGAGCAACGCCGCGAGGACCCCGAGCAGACCGGCGTTGACGGCGAAGACACGCCAGAAGACCGAGAGCGGGCTTCTCATCAGCCGGACGTTAGCGCCGGCGCGATCAGGACCGGCACCGGCGTCTCGCTGCCGAGCTGATCGGCGAGGCGGCCGTCCAGGCCCCGCCGCAGCCGCCCACGCGCACGCGCGCCGACGACGATCAGGTCGGCGCCCTCCTCGGCGGCGATCCGGCCGATCAGCATCGCGGGGTCGCCGGTCCCCGAGCGTTGCTCGGCTCGATCGCCGACCCCGTGCTCGGCTGCCAGCCGTGCCAGCCGCCGCGCGGGGATGCCGTCTCTGACGTACGCCAGCACGAGGCGGAGATCCAGCCGCTCGCTCAGCGCGATCGCTGTCGCAAGCGCCGCGCGGCCGTCGTCGTCGTCGGTCAATGCGCAGACCAGTGTCCCCTGCAGTCGTCCTCCTCCCGTTCTGGGCAGACCCACCATCGCCGAGCTCGAGACGAAGGGCCATCGGGGCTCGGCCTCATCTGGCTGCTCGTGTCCGCTCGCGAGATGGGGCCCTCGCCCCATGGCCCGAGCGTCGCCTCGCGGGCAGGCTCGTCGCGGCTATTCCCCGACCGAGAGGAGTTCGAGGTGAGCGCACTGTCTGCAGTGACCTTCGACGAGGAGCTGGTCGTCACCGCGCACGGCCGCGAACGGCTGTGCGCAGAGCTCGAGGAGCTGCGGACGGTTCAGCGCGCTGCGCTGACCGAGCAGCTCCGTGCGGCGCGTGCCGACCGCGACCCCGACAACCCGACCTTGTTCGAGCTGCTCGAGGAGCAGGCGCAGCTCGAGTGGCGGATCAGCGTGCTCGAGGGGCAGGTCGCCGCCGCGCGCGTCGCCGCCCCCGCCGGTGACGGCGCGGCCGGGATCGGAAGCCGCGTGCGCGTGCGCCACTGCCGAACCGGTGACGTCGGCGAGTACCACCTCGTGGGGCCGATCGAGTCGGACATCCTCAACGGCCGCGTTTCGGTCGGGGCACCGGTCGGACGGGCGCTCGTCGGCCGGCGGCGGGGTGAGACCGTCAGCGTCGAGACGCCGCGGGGCCGACAGGAGCTGGAGATCCTCGCCGTCTCGCCGGCCGGGGCGCGGGCGCAGAAGGCGGCGTGAGCTCGCGGCTCATCTGGGCCGCCACCGGGGCGAAATGGGGCCGTGCCCCGATCGCGGTTCCGCTTCGGAACGGCGATGGTGCTCACAACGAAAGGAGAAGAGATGAGCGCCTCGATCGTTTGTGGGGTCGACGGCTCGGCCGACGCGCAGGCCGCGCTTCAGGTCGCGTCGGACCTGGCCGAGAGGCTCGAGCTGAGACTGGTCGTCGCCCACGTCGCCGAACCGGCGTACATCCCCTATGCCGCCGCGGCGCCGTTCGGTCGGATGAGTGGCCATTACGCCGTCGTGGAGGAGATGGAGTCGCAGGAGGAGCACGCGGAGCGGCTGCTCGAGGAGGTCGTCGCGGATTCCGGGCTCGTCGGGGCCGAGCGTCGGGCCGGGGTCGGCGTGCCCGCCGAGCGTCTCGCGGACCTGGCGGACGAGGAGGACGCCGAGCTGCTCGTGGTCGGCTCGCGCGGCCGCGGCGCCTTCAGGGCGGCCTTCCTCGGCAGCGTCTCGAACGCCCTCGTCGGCGTCGCGCGCTGCCCGGTCCTGATCGTCCCGCCCGGAGCGACGGAGTCTCCGTGAGCACCTTCACACCCGCCGGGCAGGCCGCGGTCGAACGCGCGACACGAGTGCGCGAGCCACGCATCCACAGCCACGTGACCGACCGTCTTCCCGACGCTCACCCCCTGGCGCGCGCACGCGTGAGCTGTCAGCGCTGTGAGACGATCGTGCACCTCGCGAGCAACAGCTGCGTGCGCACGTGGATCGAGACCGGCCGCGGGAACTTCTGCCTGCCCTGCTTCGCGGTCGTTGCCGGAGGCGCCCCGCGCGACGACCGTTCGCAACTCGCCGGCCTGGACCGTCTGTCGCCGAGCTTCGAGCTCGCAGGCGGCTCGTAGTGAAGGGGGCCTCGGTTTCGAGTCGGCGTCGGCTCCTCTCTCTGAGCCAGATTCGCGCGCGCGTCAGCAGCAGGCGAAGACGAGCCGCGCACCGACGTAGCCGGCGCGCGTCCCCGCGGCGGTGACACGGCGGCTGCCCGGGCGCAGACGCAGCCTCGCTACGCCGTTTGCCGCGGTGACCGCGGTGCGGCCCTCGGCCCGGACGCGGACGCCGGCGAGCGGCTCGCCCGCGTCGTTCGCCCGGAAGGTGACCAGCGATCCGCTCGTCCCCTGGCGCTGCACGCTCGCGCGCACGAGCGTCAATCCGGGCAGCAGCTGCGTGTGCTGGATTCGCCTCGCGCCGCTGGGCGCCTGCGCGAGCACGATCAGGTCGGCGCGGTCGGCCTGGGCCGAAAGGTTCAGCGACCCCGATGAGATCCCACCGGGCGGCCTCGCGATCACGACCGCCCCGAACGCGGTGCCTGCGCGGTTCGAGCGCCTGGCCATGATGCGCGTGCCGCCGGGGGCGCGATCGAGCCATGCGACCCAGATCCGGCCGTCGGGCGCGGCGGCGAGGGCGGGGTTCGCGACGCCGAGGCGTCCGGCTCCAACGTCCGTCCTCCTCGTCACGTCGGCGTCGAGGCGCCACACGGTGACGGCGCGCTGCGTCGGGTAGCCGCGAGTGCCGGCCGCATACACACCGCCGCCGGCGCGGGCGACGAGCGGCGTGTGCCGAGCGACAGTGGCGTCCAGCACGCAGGTCGAGTACGCCTGGTCCTGGTAGGTCGTCGCCGAGCCCGGCAGCTGGATCTGCGCGCCCACCGGGGCGCCCGTCGCGGGGTCGACCTGCTGCGCGATCGTCCCGGTCGGCTCAGGCCCGCCGAACCGGCACCACGCGACCCAGATCCTGCCAGTCGCGTCGGCGGCGATATTGGGGCGCGCATTCGTGCCGGTGCCGCCGAGCACGTGCACGGCGCCCGGGGACGTGCCGCGGTGGACGGCGATCCCGCCGCCCGAGTACCACGTCTGCCACGGCGTCCCGCCGGCGTCGAGCGTCACCGCCGGCGTGCGTGCCCGTGACAGCTCGGCGTTGATCACGAGGGCTGGGCCCGACCACGGTCCCGCCGATCCCGGGGCGGTTGCGGAGAGCAGGCCCTCGGTCGGCGTTCCGGCTGCGAAGAAAAGGCGCACCCCCCCTGCGGAGGCGACGAGCGCCGGATCCGCGGCGAGCCCGAATCCGGCGACGGCCGTGGCTGTGGCTCCGGGTCGGCCGGCACGCGAGATCGGGCGCGTGCGGATCACGGCCGTGAGCGGGCCTGTGTCCTCGCGCCAGGCGACGTGGAGCGTGCCGTCGCCCGTGCGGGCGAGGGCGACCTCGTTCGCTCCTCCTCCGGGGACGCCAGGCCCCTCCGCCAAGGTCGACCAGCGACCGGGCGGGCCGGCCGCGGCGGCCGTGACGAGGAGAACGCTCGCGGCGGCTCCTGCCGCCAGCACCCGGAAAGCAGCCGCCACACCACATTCATGACACACGCGTCGCGCTTGCTCAAGCTCGAGCTCGGTCGCTGGCACATTCGAGGCGGCAGCGCGCGCGTCCGCGCCCCGCCGCATGGTAGGACTCTCCCACTACCGACGTAAACGACAGAGGAAGGGGTTCTCTCGATGGTGATTCGCACACGCCGCTTCGGCGCGGTGTTCGCTGCCGCGGTCGCGGCCTTTGCTCTCGCGGCGACGCCCGCGTTTGCGCACTTCTGCTCGAAGTCCGGGTGGAGCGACGCTGCGCTCCAGCACGCTGCGAAGTCCCAGGCCTGGATGACGGCCGCGGAATGGGGCGAGTTCATCGACTTCGCGGAGGCCGAGGGCGAGATCTGCCCGGCCGGCGCGGAGAATCTGCGGTCGCAGGTGGCGTCGCGGTCGGAGGACACGTTGTTCATGGGCCCCGGGCTGCTCGCAGGCGGGACGTTGAAGAACGGCAAGGGCAACACGCCCGGGCACTTCGACTACCTCGACTTCGAGTCGGCGTTCGGCGCCTGCGCCTGACGTTTCATCGGCCCGCTACAGTGGGCCGAGCTTCGCCCCCGCCTGCGGCTCGATTGTGACCAACACGATCGACGAGGGAGCGTGAGTCCGGTAGCGGACACGGGAGTGTCAGGCGCCGGCAGCGCACCCACCTGGCTTGCCAGGTCTCAACGGTCGCAGGCGGGCGGCGGGGCATTCGTCCGGCGCGCCGACGCTCAGCGTGTTCGTCGGCATCAGCCCGGGCCCTCGAACAGCCGCTGGAGCACCCGCGCGTCGTCGGGGTCGCCGAGCACGTGCACCTCGTCGCCCACGCGGAAGACGTGCGAGCCGCGCGCCTGCCGCGCGACCCCGTCCTGGACGATGAAGGAGATCCACGCGCGCTCCCCGAGCGGCAGGTCGCGGATCGTGCTGCCGAGCACGCGCGAGCGCGGCCCGACGGCGTAGCGCTGCACCTGACCGGGCTCGCGCAGCCGGATCGAGATGTCCCACGGCTCGGGCTCGACGATCCGCATCGGGATGCCGAGCCTGTGCGCGACGAACGGGATCGTCGAGCCCTGCACGAGCACGGAGAACGTGACGACGACGAAGACGATGTTGTAGATCGCGAGCGAGTCGTCCACTCCTCCGACGACCACGAACGCGGCCAGGAGGATCGGCACGGCGCCTTTCAGACCGCCCCACATCACGAAGAGCTTCTCCTTCCCCCGCAGGCGGACCCCGTACAGGGTCAGCCCGACAGCGAGCGGCCGCGCCACGACCGCGAGCAGGAGCGCGAGCGCGAGCCCGGGGAGGAGGTCGTCCCAGAGGTTCGTCGGCCCCGCGATCGCCAACCCAAGGGCGACGAACACGGCGATCTCGGCGAGGCTGGCAAGAGCGGTGTGGAAGCGCTCGATCTCGGTCTTGTAGGGCGCGTGCACGTCACCGATCAGCAGGCCCGCGATGAAGACCGCGAGAAAGCCGGATCCGTGGAGCTCCGACGCCACGCCATAGACGAGACCGCCCACGATCAGCACGCGGATCGGGTAGAGGCCCTCGCGCGGCAGGGACGAGCGCTGCATCAGCGAGATGAGGAGGCGGCCGCCGATCACGCCGATCACGAGGCCGATCGACAGCTCGAGCGCGATCTCCTGCACGATCAGCCAGACCGATCCGGCTTCGGCCTGAGAGAACTCGATCAGTCCGATCATCAGTGCAATCCCTGCCGGGTCGTTCACGCCCGACTCGCCTTCGAGGATCGTCCCGCTGCGCCCGCCGACCTCGCGGTTGCCGAGCACCGAGAACATCACGGCCGGATCCGTCGGCGCCAATGCGGCGCCGAGCATCCACGACGTCGTCCAGCCGAAGTCGAGCACGTAGTGCGCCGCGAGTGCGATCAGGGCGGAGGTCAGCAGCGTGCCCGTGGCGCCGAGCATGGTGATCGGGTATGCCGAGCCGCGAAACCGGCGCCAGCCGACGTGGATTCCACCGTCGAGCAGGATCACGATCAGCGCCACGATCGCGATCCGTTCCACCGTGACGATGTCGATCGCGAGCCCGGGAAAGAGGTCGGACACGATCGCGGCGGCGATCAGCAGCAGCGCGGGTGCAGGGACCGGGATCCACTGTGTGACCTTGAACGTCGCGAGAGCCAGGAGCATCGCCACGGAGACGACGAGGACGTCCGTGTTGAACTCCGTGAGGATGTCCACGAACGCGAGGCTATCGCGTGAGCTTCGGTGCTCTAGAGCCGCTCGGACCCGCCGACGCCCGTCCCGATCTCTTCCAGGCGGCTCCGGTCCGGGGCGAGCGGCGGCGTGTCGAGCCCTGCGGAGTCGGCGATCCCGCCCATCAGATCGAGCAGCGCGCTGTCGGAGGACCAGGACGGCTGCCAGCCGAGCTCGGTGCGGGCGCGCGTCGAGTCGAGCAGCGGCACGCCGTAGGCCACGTCGACCCAGCTTCCGTCTACGGGCTGGAGCCGCAGGCGCCAGGTCGCTTCGACGAACGCCCGGAACGGCCTGTGCCCGATGCGGACGGGCCTGGCGCCGAGGATGCGTCCGAGCTGTGGGCCGTCGAGCACGGGGCCTGCGGCCAGGTTGAACGCGCCGCGCGCCTCGCCGACGATCGCGAGGCGGTACGCCGCGCCCGCGTCGTGCGAGTGCAGCGCCTGGAAGCGGAAGCGGGGGTGCTCGGGCACGACCCGGATCAGGGCGGGTCGGACGAGCGGGCTCGGCACGAACGGGCCGAGGAAGAGCCGACGCACCCCCGCCCCCGCGGCGCGCTTGAGGATGAACGCCGGGCGCATGCGGACCACGCGAAGCGCGGGCCGCTCGAGCTCGAGCAGGTCGAGCTCGCGCTCCACCGCCGCCTTGTGGCGCGCGTACGTGTTCGTCTCGATCCCGTCGACGGGCCACGACTCGTCGACGAGCCGGTCCTTCGGCCCCGCCGAGTACGCGCCGACGGACGAGGCGTACACGAGCGAGGGGACGCCGGCGTCGACCACGGCCCGGAAGACGCGCCGCGAGCCGAGCACGTTCGTGTGCCACATGTGCTGCGGGTCGCGCGAGGGTTGGATGAGCCACGCGAGGTGGACGACGCAGTCCGCGCCGCGGAAGAGCGGAACGAGCTCGTGCCGCGAGACGTCGGCGGCGGCCCACTCGGTCTTCGCGAACTCCGCGCGCGGCAGGCGCCGCGCGACCCCGAGCACGGACTCGACCGCCGGCTCCGCCGCGAGCGAGCGCAGTAGGCTCGTGCCCACGTTCCCGCTCGCTCCGACGACGACGACCCTCACCGTGAGGGTCTCCCAGCGAAGCCGGGCGGCTAAACGATCGATTCGGACGTCTTAGAGGAAGCGATGCGCACCGCTCTCGTCGGATTCGCCCTGCTCGGGCTGCTCGCGCTCGTCGCGGTCGGGAGCGCGGGCGAGGAGTGGGGCGGCCGGCTGGAGGAGCGGGACGTGCCCGGCGCCTTCGCCGACTACGCGTTCACCTTCGCGATCCTCTACCTCGCGCTCGTCGCCGCCGTGGCGGTCTGGGCGCTGACCGGGCCGCGGACACCCGGGCCGGCAAAGGAACGGCCGAGGCGCCGCGACCTGGCGACGTTCGCGCTGCTCCTCCTCGCCGCCGCGGCGTACCTCGCGTACGCCGACCCGCGCCCGCCGGCGCAGAACCCGGAGCAAGCGCTGAGCCCGGGCGCGCAGACGCAGGTCGAGCCCGAGGTCGAGGAGGTCGCCGAAGGGGAGCCCTCCGGGCCCGAGTTCCAGTGGTGGGTCGCGGTCGCCGTCGCGCTCGCGGTCGTCGGCGTCGTCGCGTACGTGCGCCTCAGGCGCGAGCCGCCCGACGAGCCCGACGCCGCGGCGGAGCTCGAGGCGGTGCTCACGGAGACGCTCGACGAGCTCGAGCTCGACCCGGACCCACGCAGCGCGGTGATCCAGGCGTACGTGCGAATGGAGGCGGTGCTCGCCGCGCACGGGCACGCGCGCAGACCCCACGAAGCACCGCTCGAGTACCTCGCGCGCGTGCTGCACGAGCTCGAGGTGCGAGCGGAGGCGGCGCACGCGCTGACGGAGCTGTTCGAGCGTGCGCGCTTCAGCCGGCACGAGATCGACGCCGCGATGCGCGCGGAAGCAGTCGCGTCACTCGCGGCCGTCCGCGACGACCTGAGAGCGGCTGCGTGAGGCCGGTGCTGCTCCGCCGGGCACCGCTCGCGGCGTTCCTCACGCTCGTCGCGCTCGTGCTCGGCTTTGCGGCGCCGATCGACCGCGAGCTGCTCGTGCGGATCTACGCGCTCGTGATCGGCGCCCTCGCGTTGGCGACGCTGAGCGCCGCGACCTCGTTCGCCGCGCGCGGGGGCAAGTCGCCGTTCGTCGCGGCGATGCGCGGGAGCCGCGTCGGAAACACGCGGCCCGAGGCGCTGGAACGGCTCGAGCGCCAGGTCGCGATCGCGCTCGAGAACGCCGGCGACTTCCACTTCCGGCTGCGTCCCTCGCTCGTCGAGGCCGCCGACGCGGCGCTCTGGCGCGCCCACGGCGTGCAGCTGGAGGACGCCGAGCAGCTCGTGTCGCCCGAGCTCTGGTCGCTGATCCGTCCGGATCTCCCCCCGCCCGAGGACCGTCGCGGCCCGGGCCCGTCGCCCGCGCGCGTCGAGGCGCACCTCGACGAAATCGAGAGAATGCGCCCATGACCGAGCCACTGTCGATCGAGCAGGTGGGCGAGCACGCCGAGCGGATCCTCGACGAGCTCGAGAAGGCGGTCGTCGGCAAGCGCGCCCCGCTCGAGACGTGCCTGCTCGCGTTCCTCGCGGACGGGCACGTGCTGCTCGAGGACTACCCCGGCCTCGCGAAGACGCTGATCGCGCGCTCGTTCGCGCAGGTCTGCGACATGCGCTTCCAGCGCGTGCAGTTCACGCCCGACCTGATGCCGTCCGACGTGACCGGGTCGGCGGTCTACGACCAGCGCGCCGGCGACTTCGAGTTCCGGCCGGGCCCGATCTTCGCGAACCTCCTCCTCGGCGACGAGATCAACCGCGCGCCGCCGAAGACGCAGGCCGCACTGCTCGAGGCGATGCAGGAGCGGCAGGTGACGATCGAGGGGACGTCGCACGTGCTCGAGCCCCCCTTCCTCGTGATCGCGACCCAGAACCCGATCGAGTACGAGGGCACGTACCCGCTGCCCGAGGCGCAGCTCGACCGCTTCCTCGTACGCCTCGGGGTCGGTTATCCGGACCGCGAGCACGAGTGGCGGATGCTGGAGAGCCGCATCGAGCGCGGAGAGGACCACGTGCGGCTGGAGCGCGTCGTCGACCGCGCGACCCTGCTCGCGATGCAGCGTGCGATCGAGGAGGTCTACGTCTCGGAGTCGATCGGCTACTACATCGTCGACCTCGTCGCCGCGACGCGCGAGAGCGGCCAGGTCGAGGTCGGCGCGAGCCCGCGTGGCTCGCTCGCGCTGCTGAAGCTCGCGCGCTGTCGCGCGGCGCTGTTCGGCCGCGACTTCGTCACGCCGGAGGACGTCAAGGGCGTCGCGGTTCCCGCGCTCTCGCACCGGCTGATGCTCCGGCCGGAGCTGTGGGTGCGGCGCGTCCGCCCGGAGGACGTCGTCGAGCAGGCGCTCGAGTCGGTGCCCACGCCGGCGCCGGAAGACGCGACGACTCGTTGACCCGCAGCGCGACCGCGAAGCTCGCCGGCTACACGGGCATCGCCGCGCTGTCGCTCTTCGCCGGTCTCGCGCTCCGGCTCCCCGAGCTCGTCGCCGTCGGCGCGCCCTTCGCGCTCGTCGTCGCGCTCGGGTTGACGGTCGAGCGGCGCCCGCAGGTCGAGGTCTCCGTCGAGGTCGACCGCCCGCGCGTGCTCGAGCGCGAGGAGGTCGACCTCGTCGTTGGCGTGCAGACGTCCAGGCCCGCCGAGCTCTACCTGCCGCTGCCGCCCGGCCTCGAGCTCGTCGACGGCGCGAATCCGTCCGCCGTCCGCGGCGACGAGGTGGTGACGCTGCGGCTGCGCGCGGACAAGTGGGGCGCGTATGCCCCCGGTGTCGTGTTCGTGCGTGCGTACGACCGCTTCCGCGTGCTGCGCTGGGAGACGCGGCTCGAGCGCCGCACGCCGCTGAAGGTCTATCCACAGGCGGAGTACCTCCGGTCGATCGTGCGGCCGGTGCGCACGCAGGTGTTCGCCGGGAACCAGGTCGCCCGTGAGAAGGGCGACGGCATCGAGTTCGCGGACCTGCGCCCGTTCGTCTCCGGCGATCTCGTCCGGCGCGTGAACTGGCGCGCGAGCGCGCGGCGCGGCGAGCTGTGGGTGAACGAGTACCACCCGGAGCGGAACGCCGACGTCGTGCTCTTCCTCGACGCCTTCGCCGAGGCGCGCCGCGGGACGTCGTCCACGCTCGACCAGGCCGTGCGCGCCGCCGCGGCGCTCGCGGCCCGCTACCTGCGCGAGAAGGACCGCGTCGGGGTCGTCAGCTTCGGGGGGACGCTGAACTGGCTGCTGCCCGCGACCGGGGTCGGGCAGCTGTACCGGATCGTCGACGCCGTCCTCGACAGCCGGATCGTCCTCAGCTACGCGTGGCGCAACCTCGACCTCGTCCCGCGCCGCACGCTGCCGCCGCACGCGCTCGTGCTCGCGATCTCGCCGCTGCTCGACGAGCGCGCCACCAGCGCGCTGCTCGACCTCCGCGCGCGCGGGTTCGACCTGGCGGTGATCGAGGTCTCGCCGCTCGAGTACGTCGGGCCCGGACGCGGGCCGACCGACCGGCTCGCGCACCGCCTCTGGGCGCTCAAGCGCGAGGCGCAGCGCACGCGCTACGAACGCGCGGGCGTTCCCGTCTCGGTCTGGTCGGGCGACGCGTCGCTCGCGAGCGCGCTCGAGGAGGTGAGGTCGTTCCGTCGCTACGCACGAAGCGCGCGCTGAGCGCCGTCGCGTCGCTCGCGCTGCTCGCGTCGGTCGGCGTCTATGCCGTGCTGGTCGCCGACGTCGTGCGGAAGCCGCTCGGGGCGCTCGCCGTCGCGGCCGTCCTCGCGCTCGCCGCCGGGCTCGTCGGGCACTGGGGGCCGCTCGTGCAGCTCGGGCTCACGCTCGGGGTCGTCTCGTACGCCGTCGCACTCGTAGAACGCGACGCCTTCGACGAGCGCGCGCCGCTCGTGGCCGCCGCGATGCTCGCGACGGGCGAGCTCGCGTACACGTCGATCGAGCCGCCGGCGCGACGCGCGTGGCCGTTCTCGCTCCTGCTCGTGGTCGCCGCCGCCGGCGTGGCCTCGCTCCTCCTCGCGGCTGCCGGGATCGGCGGGGGGCGCGTGCGCGAGCTCGTGCTCGGCGTCGCCGCGGCCGCCGCAGCGCTCGCGGTCGTCGCGCGACTCGCAGCGACGGCGACGCGCTAGGCAGCTCTCCTAACAGTGCCTGGCACTGTGAGCTAACAGTGCCTGGCACCGTGGGCTCACCGTGCCTGGCACCGCGACCTGACGTTCTCCGGCACTAGAGCGGGGCGCCGAGCGCGGACTCGCGCGTCTCGTGCAGGGTGAAGTGGCGGTCGAGGCCCGAGATCTCGAGCGCCCGCTTCGTCTCGAGCGCGGGAGCGGCGAGCAGGAACCCGGCGCTGTTCGGGAGCTTCGTCCGCGCCTCGATCAGGACGCCGAGCGCCGTCGAGTCGATGAACACGACGCGCGAGAGGTCGACCACGAGCCGTTCCGGCGCCCGCTCGCACTCCGCGAAGAGCGCCTCGCGGACCTCGTCGGCGTTGTACAGGTCGAGCTCTCCGGCGAGCGAGACGACTACCGCGTCGCCGGTGCGCTCGATTCCCGCGACCGCCCGCTCGCGGAGCCCCTCGTGCTCCCCTCCTGTTGCCACGACCCCCGGCGATTGTAGGGATCGTTGCCTCCCGGGGAGCGCCAACCGGCCCTCCCCCTTCCGGGGGAGGGTCGAGCGCCCGCTCCGGACGATCCCAATGAGTGACGGGCCCCGCCGCCTCATGACCTACGACCTGCCGCACATGCTCGCCCGCCTGCGCGGGCTCTTCGAGATCGCCGCCCGCCCCGGCGCCGACGACGACCTCTCGAACGTGCTGGCCGACGTCGCGGGCACGATCGGCGACTCGCTCGGCTACGGCACCGTCGCGATCAACCTGCTTCGGCCCGCGTGGGGCGACTTCGAGGTCGTCGCCGTGCACGGCGAGCCCGGCGCGAAGAACGCCCTGCTGGGCAAGACGACGACCGCCGCCGCGTGGGAGCCGCTCCTCGTCGAGCGCTTCTACGCGCGAGGCGCGTACGTCGTCCCGAAGGGGGCGGTGGACTGGGACCAGCTGGACACGGCGAGTTACGTGCCGGAGGCCGCGGCCGGCGAGTGGGACCCCGAGGACGCGCTCTTCGTCCCGATGCGCGACTCGGCCGCGCGCCTGATCGGCGTCCTCTCCGTCGACTGCCCAGCGAGCGGCCGTGCGCCCGACGACCACGAGCTCGACGCGCTCGTCGCGGTCGCGTCCTACGCGGCGCGCGCGGTCGAGTCGGCCGAGCTCGCGAACCGCGAGGCGAAGCGCCGCCGCGGACTCGAGGAGCTGCTCGACGTCTCGTCGAGACTGACGAGCAGCCGCTCGACGCAGGAGATCCTCGACCACGTCTGCGCCGCGATCGGCGGAGCGCTCGGCTTCGAGCTCGTCGTGATCGAGCTCGCGAACACTGCGACCGACCGCTACGACCCCGTCGCCTCGGTCGGCCTGCCCGATCACACGAAGGTGGTGCTGGACGTCTCGGTCGAGGCGTTCGACGTCGTCTTCGATCCCGAGTACGAGGTGGAGGGGTGCTTCCTGCTCCCGCGCGAGGAGGCGCTCGCGCGGGTCGGCGTCGAGCCCTCGACGTACCAGTCGACCAACAACGGCCGGAGCGCCGAAGCGTGGAATCGCCATTGGCTGCTCGTCCCGCTCGAGTCGCCGGACGAGGGTCGCATCGGGTTCATCTGGGTCGACGATCCGCTCGACCGGCTGCTCCCGTCCACCTCGACGCTCCAGGTGCTGCGGACGTTCGCCAACCAGGCCGCGACCGCGCTCGAATCCGCGCGGCGCCGCGCCGCGCTCGAGCGCCGCACCGCAGAGCTCGAGGCGCTCCAGGAGACCACCGTCGACCTGCTCGAGCGAACCGACCCGGTCGAGATCCTCGCGGCCTTCGTCGCGCGAGCCGCGGCGCTGATGGGCACGCCGAACGGCTACCTCTACACCGTCGACCGCCTGCGCAACCGGCTCGTGCTCGACGTCGCGCTCGGCGGCTTCGAGGGCCACCGCGGCGTGGAGCTCGGTCGCGGCGAAGGGCTCTCCGGCCGCGTCTGGCAGGAGAACCGTCCGATCGCCGTCGCCGACTACTCGACGTGGTCGGCGGGCGTGCCGTCGTTCACGAACGCGAACTTCCGGGCCGCCGCCGGCGTGCCGCTCGTCGTCGCCGGTGAGGTCGTCGGCGTGCTCGGGGTCGGCTACGAGGCGGGCGACCGGCGCTTCGGCGAGCAGGAGCTCGCGTTGCTCTCGCGGCTCGCGCACCTCGCCGCACTCGTCTTCGAGCGCGCGCAGCTGTCTCGCCGGCTCGAGGAGGAGCGCGACTACTCGGCGCGCGTGATCGAGAGCGCGAACGCGCTCGTCGTCGGCATCGACAGCGAGGGGCGCATCGTCGTCTTCAACGCCGAGGCGTCGCGCGTGACCGGATACGCCCCCGAGGAGGTGATCGGCAAGAGCGCGTTCCAGCTCATGCTCCGGCCCGACGTCGCGGACTCCTCACGCGAGGCATATGCCGAGCACCTGCGCAAGGGCGACCTGCCCGACACCGTCGAGACGCCGATCCTCACGAAGGCCGGGGAGGAGCGGCTGATCAGCTGGCGCAACCGCGCGTTCTTCGTCGACGGGAAGGCGCGGGGCAGCATCTCGTTCGGCACCGACGTCTCGGACCGCCGGCGACTCGAGGAGGAGCTGCGGCAGTCGCAGAAGATGGAGGCGGTCGGCCGGCTCGCCGGCGGCGTCGCGCACGACTTCAACAACCTGCTCACCGCGATCACGGGCTACGGGGAGCTCGCGCTCGCGAAGCTCGAGGACGGCTCGGCGGTGCGCGATCACGTCTTCGAGATGAAGCGCGCGGGCGAGCGCGCGGCCGGCTTGACCCGCCAGCTCCTCGCCTTCAGCCGCCGGCAGGTGCTCCAGCCGGAGGTCGTCGACGTGAACCACATCGTCTCGGAGCTCGAGCGCATGCTCGGCCGGCTGCTGGGCGCGCAGATCGAGTTCGTGACCGACCTCGACGCGCGGCTCGGCTCAACGCGGGCCGACCCCGGCCAGCTCGAGCAGGTCGTGATGAACCTCGCGCTGAACGCGCGCGACGCGATGCCCGGCGGCGGCCGGCTGACGATCTCGACGCGCAACGACGCGACCGGCGAGTTCGTGGTGCTCGAGGTGGCGGACACCGGTCAGGGCATGGACGCGGCGACGCTCGAGCAGGTCTTCGAGCCGTTCTTCACCACGAAGGCGCCCGGCGAGGGCACCGGCCTGGGGCTCTCGACGGTCTACGGCATCGTCAAGCAGACGGGCGGCGACGTGACGGCCGAGTCCCACCCCGGGCGCGGCACGAAGATGCGCGTGCTCCTGCCGCGCGTCCAGGCGAGCGTCGAGTCGGCGGACGAGCCGCTCGACGAGCCCGCCTTCGCCGCGGGCTCGACCGTCCTGCTCGTCGAGGACGAGGAGGCGGTCCGTCGGCTCGTCGCCAAGATGCTCGAGGAGGCGGGCTACCGCGTCCTCATCGCGGAGAACGCATCCGCGGCGATCGTGCTCGCCGACGCCGAGGAGCGGATCGACGTGCTCCTCACGGACGTCGTGATGCCGGGCCTGAGCGGCCCGGACCTCGCCTCGCTCCTCGGCGACCTCCGCCCCGAACTGCGCGTGCTCTTCGTCTCCGGCTACACCGCCGACGGGGTCGCACGGGACGGGAACATGTCGCCCGACACGGCGTTCCTCCAGAAGCCCTTCACTCGCGCGCAGCTGATGAACGCCCTCGGCGCGCTTCACTCCGAGGCGGGTGCCAGAGGCTTGGCCTGAAACTGCCGCGTGCCGGCTGGCGGCTCAGACGCTGCGCCGGGACGCCGCCCTCGCTCTTGTCCGGGCTTACTAGCCCGGCCTGCGAGCGACGACGGCGCCCGGCTTGATCTGAGCCATCCCCGGCAATCACGCCAGTTCCAGACCAAGCCTCTCGGCTAGGCTAGAAGCTCGTGAGCCGCCCGGACGCTTTCGCAGAGCTCGAGTCGCGACTCGCGCAGGTCACCGACGTGAACCGCGTCCGCCGTGTGCTCGGCTGGGACATGCAGGTGATGATGCCCCCGGCCGGGGCGGGCGTCCGCGGCGAGCAGCAGGCCACGCTCGACCGGATCGCGTTCGACCTCTTCGTCTCCCCCGAGACGGAGCGCCTGCTCGAGGAGCTGCGCTCCTACGAGGACTCGCTCGACCCCGCCTCGGACGACGCGTCGCTGATCCGGGTCACCCGCAAGGACTTCGAGAAGACCTCGCGCATCCCGCCGGAGCTCCGAACCGAGATCGTCAAGGCGGGCACCGAGGGCTTCATGGCGTGGCGCGCCGCCCGGCCCGCGAACGACTACGAGTCGTTCCGGCCGCACCTGGAGCACCAGATCGAGCTGCGCCGGCGCTACGTCGAGCTCTTCCCGGAGTCCGAAGAGCCCTACGACGTGCTCCTCGACGACTACGAGCGCGGGATGAAGGCCTCGGAGGTGCGCGCGGTCTTCGACCGGCTGAAGGAGGGGCTCGTACCGCTCGTCGCCGAGGCGAAGGAGCTCTACGGCGAGGACGACGGGACGCTCGACCGCGCGTTCCCTGCCGACGGGCAAGAGGCGCTCTCGCGCGAGATCGTCGAGCTGTTCGGGCACCGCGAGGGGGCGTGGCGGATCGATCCGACCGTGCATCCGTTCGCGAGCGGCGGCGGCGTCGACGACATCCGGATCACGACGAAGTACGAGCCCGTGGGGCTCGAGTCGTTCTTCGCGACGATGCACGAGTACGGGCACGGGCTCTACGAGCACCAGGTCGCGAAGGAGCTCGACCGCACGCCGCTCGGCTCCGGCGTCTCGCTCGGGCTCCACGAGTCGCAGAGCCGGATGTGGGAGAACCTCGTCGGGCGCAGCCGCCCGTTCTGGCGCTTCTTCTACCCGCGCCTCCAGCAGCGCTTCCCCGAGCAGCTCGGCGACGTCGACGAGGAGACGTGGTTCCGCGCGGTCAACCGCGTGCAGCCCTCGCTGATCCGCATCGCCGCGGACGAGGTCACCTACAACATGCACGTGATCCTCCGGTTCGAGCTCGAGCAGGACCTGCTCGCCGGGAACGTCGACGTCCGCGCGCTCCCCGACGAGTGGAACCGCCGGATGCACGAGTACCTCGCCGTCGACGTCCCGAACGACGCCGACGGGGTGCTCCAGGACATGCACTGGGGCACCGGGACGATCGGCTACTTCCCGACGTACTCGCTGGGCAACGTGATGAGCGTTCAGATCTGGGAGCGGATCAAGGACGAGCTGCCCGACCTCGACGACCGGCTCGAGCGCGGCGAGTTCGCGCCGCTGCGCGAGTGGCTCGGCGAGCACATCCACAGGCACGGCCGCAAGTTCCTGCCGCAGGAGACGCTCGAGCGCGCGGTCGGCTCACGCATCGACCCGGAGCCGTACCTGCGCTACCTGCGCGACAAGCACGGAGCGGCGGCGCCCGCTTAAGCGTCGTCCTGCGGGGCGCGCTGGTCGACGATGATCGCGCGCTCGTCCTCGATCTCCGGGAGCACGTTCTCGAGGTAGTCCCGCACCGCCTCCTCGAAGGGCACTTCTTCGCCCGACTGCTCGGAGAGGTACCACCGGTGCTCGAGCAGCTCGTGGTAGAGCTGCGCCGCCTGCCGCTTCGTCCACTTGTGCTTCGGGACCGCGGCGATCGCCGGCTCGAACACCTCGGTCAGCCAGCGGCCGGCGAGCGCGGCCTCCGAGACGGGCGGCTGGTCCGCCTGCTCGAGCGCGCCGCGGTACTCCGCGATGTCGCGAAGCAGGCGGCGCGCCTGGTTCTCCTGCGCGTCGAGCCCCGTCAGCCGCAGCAGCCGGCGGCGATGGTGTCCCGGGTCGACGACCTGCGGGCGGATCGTCAGCCGGTAGCCCCCCTCGATCTGCGCGAGCTCGAACTCCTCGACGTCGAAACCGCGCTCGTTCAGCCGCTGGAGGCGGTCGGCGAGGAGCGACGAGTCCTTGACCGTGAACTCCTCTTCTGCGGTGAGCTCGGCCCAGAGCCGCTCGTAGCCGGCGCGCACGTCCGCGCCGAGCTCGGTCGGCTCGCCGAGGTCGGCCGCGCCGACCTGCGCCTGGAGGTCGAGGAGCTCGCCGGCCAGGTTCTCCTCCGCAACGTCCAGGTCGTGCTCGCGCAGCGCGTCGCCGAGCTCGTCGTGTCGCTCGCCCGTCTCGAGGTCGACGAGGTACGCGACGAGCGCCCCGGCGTCGCGGCGGAAGAGCGTGTTCGAGAGCGAGCAGTCGCCCCAGAAGAACCCGGCGAGGTGCGTCCGGACGAGCAGCTCGGCGAGGGCGTCGCGCAGACCCGCGCGCACGTCCGCGACCGGACGACGCGCGAGCACGAGCCGGTAGGGGAGCGAGAACTCGAGGTAGCGCGTGAGGAGGACGTCCTCGAGCTCCGGCCGGTGGACGATCCCGACCGCCTCCACCGCCGGCAGACCCTCGTCGTTGAGCGCGCGCAGCAGCCGGTACTCGCGGTGCGCGGTGTCGTGCGGCAACTCCTTGAGCGCGTAGAAGACGCCGTCGTACTCGACGAAGCGCACGACGTGCCGGCCGATCCCGCGCGCGACGACGGCGAGGCGGTCGGTCTCCCAGTCCGAGAGCGGCGCGTCCCAGGGGAGATCGAGGAAGTCCGGGCGCCCGGGCCGCGGGACGAGCTGGAGGCGGAGGCCGGTCACGCGAGCAGCTCCAGCAGCCGCTCCGCGTAGCGCGGCGCGGTCGGCTCGTCCTCGTGGCGGTAGTAGGCGAAGACCTCGACGCCGTCGTCCAGGAGCGGGCGGATCCGCTCGGCGTGCGCGCGCAGGTTCTCCTCGGCGTACGGGGGCTCGCGGAAGCGCACGTAGCGAAACGGCGCGTCCGCGTCCCAGTCGTCGACGCGGATCCCCGGCGAGACGTCGATCCCCTCCCACGACTCGTGCCGGAAGTCGAACGCGAGCCGCAGCGCGGGGTCGAGCGAGCCGAACAGGAGCACGAGCAGTCCGGGGTCCGCGGCCTGCGCGACGGTGACGCGGAGCGGGCCGAGCCGCTCGCCGAGCAGGGTGACGCGCTCCTGGAAGACCCCGAGCTGCCGCGAGAAGTGCGCGGGGAGCTTGACCGCGAACCGGAAGTGGGGCGGAGTCTGCTCCGCCCAGCGCTCGAAGTGGCCCTCGGCGGGGAGGCGGTACCCGGTCGTGTTCAACTCGACCGAGGGCAGGCGCTCGGCGTAGAGGCGCAGGAACTCCTCGGGCCGCGCGTCGGGCGGGTAGAAGCCGGGCTTCCAGCTCGGGTAGGAGAAGCCGGAGGCTCCGACATGCGCCCTTGTTACCCTCGCCGGCGTGGCGGTCATGCCGGAAGTCTTGCCTGACGGGAGCATTCCCGTGCTCGACCACGGGTTCGTGCGCCTGGACGGCGCCATGGCGGACGACCTCTCGGTCGTCAACTCGGCCCGCGTCAGCTTCGGGCGGCGCGTGGACGAGCTCAGCGACGCGGACGCCGGCCTGATCCGGTTCCTGATGCGCGAGCGCCACGGCACGCCCTTCGAGCACAACTCGTTCCGGTTCCACGTGCGCTGCCCGCTCTTCGTCGCGCGCGAATGGTTCCGGCATCGCGTCGGCTCGTTCAACGAGTTCAGCATGCGCTACGCGAAGGCGACCGACGACTTCTACGTGCCCGAGCCCGACGACGTGCGCACCCAGGTCGGCAAGCCGGGGGCGTACTCCTTCGAGCCCGTCCACGCCGAGCTGGCGCAGACGACGCGCGACGAGCTCCGGGCTGTGTACGAGCACGCGTACGAGACCTACGAGCGGCTCGTCGAGCAGGGTGTCGCGCGCGAGCTCGCGCGCGCGGCGATCCCCGTCGGCGCCTACACCGAGTTCTACTGGACCGTGAACGCGCGGGCGCTGATGAACTTCGTCTCGCTGCGCGCCGCCGAGACCGCGCAGCGCGAGATCCGGCGCTACGCCGAGGCGGTCGAGCGGCTCTTCGCCGAGAAGATGCCGATCACGCACGCGGCCTTCGTCGCGAACGACCGCACGGCGCCGTAACGACTACGTCGTCAGGACGACGGTCTCGTTCAGGCGGTCGCGTCCGTGGATGTACGGGCGGACGACCCAGCCGTCGAAGTTGCGCAGGTCGTACGAGGCCCCGAGCGAGACGACGGTCTCGCCGTCCGCCTTGACCTTGAAGGAGCCGCACGCCGCCACCGGCTCGCCGTCCTTCGTCAGCAGCAGCTCGTAGTAGCCGTTCTCGGGGAGCGGCTTCAGGCCGCGGACCTTCACCAGCATCGGCCAGTTGCCCTGGTCGTCCGCCCAGCCGAGCTCGATCGTCGCGCTCGCACCGGGCGCGTTCGCGGTCGAGTGCATCGGCACGGCGCGGCGTACCTCGAAGTCGCCGTCGTCGTTCAGCCACCAGCCCGCGCCGAAGGCCGCAAGCGCCAGGGCCGCCGCCAGCAGCGCAGCCGCGAGCCGCCGGCGGCGGAGCGTGCGGATCGGCGGGCTCGCGAGGTGCGCGGGCAGCCGTGGCGGCGGGCCCGCCTCCACGAGCAGGTCGTGGACACGCCGCAGACGCCCGCGCTCCGCAGGCGGAACGTCGTGGTCGACGAGGTCGTCGAACTCGGGCGTCACGAGAACTCTCCGTCGAGCAGGTCGGACAACCGGCGCAGCCCGCTGCGCGTCCGCGTCTTCACCGTGCCGAGCGGGATGCGGAGGCGCGACGCGATCTCGCTCTGCGAGAGCTCGCTCCAGTACGCGAGCTCGAGCACGGTGCGCTCGTTCGTCGGCAGCTCCTCCATCGCGCGGTGGACGCGCCAGGCGAGCCAGCTCTGCTCGGCGCGCTCGGACGGGCCGGCCTCGACCGCCGGCTCGTCGCGCGGCTCGGCGACGACGGGGTCGACGCGCGTGCGCGCGCCGTCGACGATCGCGTTGCGCGCGACCGCGTACAGCCACGGCGCGCCGGGCCCGCGCTCCGGCTTGTACGTGCGCGCCGAGCGCCACACCGACGTGAACGTCTCCTGGACCGCCTCCTCCGCGCGCGTCCGGTCGCCGAGCCGGCGCAGCGCGAGGCCGAACACAGGACGCGAGTAGCGGCGGTAGAGCGTCTCGAACGCCCACCCGTCGCCGTCGCCGACGCGTGTGAGGAGCTCGGAGTCGGACAGATCGGGCTCAGCCACGGCCTGGATCCTTGCCGAGCCGGCCGCCAGTGGCAAGGCGCTGGTGGTGGACACGCTCGCCCGTTCTACGCATCGCTCCCCCCGAGCGGTTTGCCGCTAGGACTTCAATCGCTGCTCGACCGCGCTCCAGCTCACGACCTCCCACCACGCGGCGAGATAGTCGGGGCGGCGGTTCTGGTAGCGGAGGTAGTACGCATGTTCCCAGACGTCGATCCCGAGGAGCGGCGTCTTGCCCTCCATGACCGGCGAGTCCTGGTTCGCGGTCGACTCGACGGAGAGCGAGCCGTCGGCGCCCTGCACGAGCCAGGTCCAGCCCGAGCCGAAGCGCTTCACGCCCGCGTCGTTGACCTGCTCCTTCAGCGTCGCGAGGTCGCCGAACGCCTGCTCGATCGCGCCCGCGAGCGGGCCCCCGGGCTCGCCCCCGCCGTCGGGCGACATGATCTCCCAGAAGAAGGTGTGGTTGGCGTGTCCGCCGCCGTTGTTGCGCACGGCCGTCCGCTTGTCCTCGGGCAGCGAGTCGAGGCTCCGGAGCACCTCCTCGATGGGGGTGTCGGCCCACTCCGTTCCCTCGAGCGCCTTGTTCAGGTTGTCGACGTACGCCTGGTGGTGCTTGTCGTGGTGGATGCGCATCGTCTGCTCGTCGATCGCGGCATCGAGAGCGTCGTAGCTGTACGGCAGCGGCGGGACCTCGTGCGCCATGGGCTCCTCCTCCTCGCAGGTCGCCGTGAGGCTAACCGTTATGCTCCCGCCCGCGCATGCCGTCGAGGACCTTCGAGGAGATCGTCCCCCGCGAGCTGAAGCCCGCGCTGCTGGAGCTGGACGGCATCTCGCGCGAGTCCGTCGAGGCCCACTACAAGCTGTACGAGGGCTACGTGAGCAAGCGGAACGAGATCCTCCGCGCGCTCGACGGCGTCGACCTCGCGTCGGCCAACCAGACATACTCGGCGATCAGGGCGCTCAAGGTCGAGCTGACCTTCGCGGTCGGCGGAATCAAGAATCACGAGGTCTACTTCGAGCACCTCGGCGGCGGCGGCGGCGATCCCGACGGCGCGTTCGCGCAGCTCGTCGAGCGCGACTTCGGCTCGGTGCAGGACTGGCGCGCCGACCTGAAGGCGACGGGGCTCGCGGGCCGCGGCTGGGCTTGGACGGCCTACGACTGGGACGAGGGCCGGCTCTTCAACTACATCGGCGACGCGCAGAACACGTACCCGATCTGGAACGCCACGCCGCTGGTCGCGCTCGACGTCTACGAGCACGCGTACTTCCTCGACTATCGCACCGACCGCGCTTCGTACATCGACGCGTTTTTCGACAATCTCGACTGGTCGACGGTGAACGACTGGGTGTCGAAGTACCAGATCCCCTTGAAGTGAGCTACCTCGCCGCCGTGCTCGGCGGCTATCTCGCCGGGTCGATCCCGACGGGGTATTGGCTCGTGCGGCTCGTGCGCGGGATCGACATCCGCCGCATCGGCTCGCGCTCGATCGGCGCGACGAACGTCTGGCGGGTGATGGGGTGGAAGGTCGGCGTGCCGACGATCGTCGTCGACGCGGCGAAGGGGCTCGTCCCCGCGCTCGTCGCGTCGCTCCTCGTCGACGACATCGCCGGGGTGCTCGCCGGGTTCGCCGCGATGGTCGGGCATGCGCGGCCGGTGTTCCTCAAGTTCGAGCGCGGCGGGAAGGCGGTCGCGACGACGGCCGGGATGATGGTCGGCCTTGCGCCGCTCGTCGCCGTGGGCGCGCTGATCGTCTGGTTCGTGACCTTCTTCGTCGCGCGCTACGTGTCGGTCGCGTCGATCGCGGCCGCGCTCTCGCTCCCCGTCTTTGCGTTCGCGCTCGCGGAGTCGTGGCCCGTCCGGATCGTCACGTTCGCCGCTGCGGGCGCGATCGTGTTCCTCCACCGCGAGAACATCCGCCGCCTGTTCGGCCGCCGTGAGCCGCGGGTCCAGCTCGCGGCGATGTTCAAGCGCTGAGCCGCTCGTGCCGGAGACTGTGAGCTCACGGTGCCAGGCACTGTGAGCTCACAGTGCCAGGCACGGTTAAGGGACTGTGAGCCAATCGCTCAGGTTGGTGTGCGACGGCGTGGGGGTGTCCGTGGCAAGCTCGGCCCGTAGCTCGCCCACGGTGCCGTGGCGTTCCGCGACGACGTCGTGGTCGTGGATCGTCTCGAGGTTGACCTGCCGCGCGAGCACGAAGTCGTCGTCGGCGAGCCCGGAATAGCGCTCGAGCGCACCCGCGATCGAGTGGCGGACGGAGTCCTCGACGAAGCGCGGCTGGAGGTGCGCATGCTCGACCACGAAGAGCTCGTCCGGGCGCTTCAGCAGCGCGTAGACCGGCGCGCTCATCGACGCCTCGACGACGTCCGCGAGCTGCTCGGCGTTCACGGACTGCGACGTGCCGACGTAGAGCGTCCCGCGCCCGCGCTGGTTGTGCGTCGCGAGCGGGACGAGCTCGAGGATCCGCTCGACGTCGAGGTGCTCGAAGCCGGCCTCGAGCAGCCGCTCGGTCGCGCGGCCGCGCACGAGCCCCTGTGCGCAGGGGCACGCGTTGATGCCCGTCGCCTCGACGCCGACGACGCGGCGCGCACCGCGCTCCGTCGCGGCGGCGATCCCGACGAGCGTGATCAGCTCCTGCGTGGGCAGGTCGGTCACCGGCGTCCGCCGCTCGCGCGGATACCGGGTCACGACGCTCACCTCGGCCCGGCCCGCGTGCTGGCGCTCCACGATCTGCTGCGCGATGTGCTCGGCGAGCTCCTCGACGAGGAGCGACTCCCCGATCACGACCGAGTCGATTGCCTCCTCGAACAGTTCGGGGAAGCGCGACATGTGGACGCCCTTCTGCGCCGGATCGAGGTCGACGGTGCAGTCGATCCGGGCGGGGATCAGCTTCTCCGTCTCGTCCCAGCGCAGGCGGATCGCCTTCTCGACGCCGGTCACTCCTGCGCGCGAGAGGCCGAGCCGGACCTCCGGCGGAGAGGCCTGGAGATCGGGTGTGAGAAGGTTCCGGCTGCCGTCCATGGCTTCGACTGAGGATACGTTCGCGCGTCTGGTCTCGCTCGCGGTCCACGACCTCCGGACCCCGCTCGCGACCGTGACGGGCTTCGCGCGCACGCTGCAGCGCACGAGCCTCGGCGACCCGGCGGACACGTACGTCGGGATGATGGTCGCCGCGGGGGCGCAGCTCGCCGAGCTGCTCGAGGAGGTCGGGCTGGCGGCGCGGATCGAGAGCGGGCGGTGGGAGCCGAACGTGCAGGAGGTCGACTCGCGCGAGCTCGCCGACGCAGCGGCCGCACGTCTCGAGCAGGCGTCCGCGGGCGGCGAGGGGACGACGGTGCGCGTCGACCGTGACGCGGCCGAGCTCGCGCTCCACCAGCTCGCGCGCTGCGCGCAGCGCCACGGCGGCCTCGAGAGCGTCGAGCTCGCCGCGGACGGCCCCGTCGTCGCGGTCACGCCGATCGTCCCGGGCGCGGCGCCGATCCTGCTGCGCGAGGAGGCGCGCGACCTCGGCGCGCTGATCGCGGCGCGAATCGTCGGCGCGCTCGGCGGCGAGCTCGAGCTCGACGGCGAGCGCCTGCTCGTCCGCCTCCCCGAGTAGTGCCCGTCTCGCAGTCACGCGTCAGCTTGCTCCGGTGGCTGCGGCGCCAGCTGCGGCAGCCGGTCGCGATGCGCGAGCACCTCGAGGCCGCCGTCGAGAACGACGACCCGGCCGAGGCGCGGAGGCTCGTCGGGCAGATGGCGTTCTCCGACGAGCAGCGCCGCCACGTGCTCGCGCTCGTGGACGCCTGGGAGGCGGAGCGCGGCTAGGGCGTGCGCGCGAGCCGCAGCATCGCGAGGGCGCCGAGCGCCGGACCGGGCGCGAGGAAGGCGAACGTCCAGCGCCAGCCGACTCCGTCCTCGAGCACGGGCACGAGCCAGATCGTCGCGACCGTCAACGTGAACCCGATCGCGAGCTGGAGCGCCAGCGCCGTCCCCACGTACGCCTGGTCCGCGTGCTCGGTCACGAGCGTCGAGAAGAGCGCCGAGTCGGCGACGACGGCGAACCCCCAGAGCAGGCTGAGCGCGAGGACGACCCACGTCGGCGCTTCGACGAGCAGGCCGATCGCGACCGCACACGCACCCGAGACGACCATCGCACCCGCCGCGGTCTCCGCGCGGCCGACCCGGTCGGCGAGCGCGCCCGCAGCGACGCAGCCGAGGCCCCCGATCCCGATCACCGCGAACGCCGCGTACGCCGCGTCCGTGCCGCCGGCGCCGTGTCCGTCGCGGAAGAAGACGAGAAACCACGCCCACATCGCGTAGAGCTCCCACATGTGCCCGAAGTAGCCGAGCGAGGCGAGTCGAACGGCTCGATTGCGCAGCACGCGCCCGACCTGACGTGGGTCGAAGCTCGCGCGGGTGAACGGGTACGGCCCCTCCGGAACGAACGCGGCGGCGACGATGCCACCGACGGCGGTCAGCGCGGACGTCGCGAGCACGACGAGCGTCCAGTCGAGCCCGCCGACGCCGTTGACGAAGTGCGGCGCAGCCGACCCGACCGTCAGCGCGCCGACGAGCGTCCCGAGCGCGAGCCCGCGGCCGTTGCGAAACCAGGTCGCCATCAGTTTCAGCGCCGGTGGGTAGACACCCGCCAGGAAGAACCCGGTCGCGGCGCGGAGCGGGATCGCGGCGCGCGGCCCGTCCGCCGCAGCGACGAGCGCGTTCGCCGCGGCGGCCCCGAGCGCGCCGCCGAGGATCACGAGGCGCGCGGGCAGCACGTCGGCGATCGAGAGCAAGCTCGAGAGCAGCGCGCCGGCGACGAAGCCGAGCTGCACCGCGATCGTCAGCCACGCCGCTCCGTTGTCCGAGAGGCTCCACTCCGCGCGCAGCTGCGGCACGACCGCCGTCGCCGAGAACCAGGTCGACATCGCGAGCACGAGTGCCAGCGCGAGCAGCGCCAGCGCCCGTCTCTGGGTCAAAGCGGCTCCGACCAGACGAGCGCGGTTCCGTCGAGCACGATCGTCCCGTCCTGGTTCGTGATCGTCGTGCGCAGGCGTGAGATCGGCTTGTCCGAGCGCGCCTCGAGCACCTCGACCTCGGCGGTGAGCTCGTCACCGGGCCGGACCGGCGCCTTGAAGCTCCAGTCCACGTGCAGGAACACGCTGCCCGGCCCGGGGAGGTCCTCGGCCACCACGGCGTTCAAGAGCCCGCTCGTGACGCCGCCCTGGACGATGATCCCGCCGAAGCGCGAGCGTTCCGCGGCGCCGGCGTCGTAGTGGAGCGGGTTCCGGTCTCCGGTCAGCTCCGTGAAGAGCTCGATGTCGCGCGGCGAGACGACCCGCGAGCGCCGCGCCGTCTGCCCGACCGCGATTGCCACCGCGAGAGCTTACGCCCGTCTAGCGCAGGAGCCGCGAAAGCCGGCGGTCCTTCAGTACCCGCCCGCCGGTCTGGCACTGCGGGCAGTAGTAGATCGTGTGCTCCTCGAAGTCGACCTGGGCCAGCGGCGTCCCGCAGCGGTAGCAGGGCTCGCCGAGCTTGTTGTGCACGCGGTACGTCTTCGGGTCCTTCGCCCCGCGCTCGCGCAGCTCGAGCCCGCGGGAGAGCTCCGAGTCGATCGAGGCGGCGAGCCGCTGCACCTCCTCGCGCGACAGCTCGGGGGCGAGCGCGTACGGCGAGAGCTTCGCGTGGTGGAGGATCTCGTTCGCCCAGGCCCGGCCGATGCCGGCGATCTGCCGCTGGTCGCGGAGCAGCGAGTGCAGGCGACGCGACTGCGACGCGCAGATCTCGGCCAGCCGCTCGGCGCCGAGCCCGGGCGCCTCCGGGCCGAGGTGCGCGAGCTCGGCCTCGGCCTGCTCGGGCGTCAGCAGCCACACGCCGGCCCGCTTCTTCGAGCCGGCCTCGGTCAGGACGAGCCGCGCGCCGCCTTCGAAGACGAGCTGGAACGCCGGCACCTTCGGCCCCTTCTCGCCGGCGAGCAGGTAGCGGAGCCGCCCCGCCGTCATCAGGTGGACGAGCACGACGAGCTCGCCGTCCTCCGTCGGGAAGAGCAGCCGTTTCGCCCGTCGCTCGGCCCCCGCGAGCCGCCGTGCCTCGAGCGTCGCGAGCGGCGGGTCGAACGTCTTCAGCGTGGCCACGTGCGCGGGGCCCGCCTTCTCGATCGGGAAGGCCGAGACCGGGTCGTTCAGCTGCCGCCGCCACGCCTCCATCTCGGGCAGCTCGGGCACTCTCGAAGCGTAGCCCTCGCTCAGGGATCGGGTGTCGCCGGAGCGGGCTGCACGACCGCGATGTCTCCCGGGCCGGGAGCGAGGTCCGGCTCGACCTCCGGGATCTCGACGAGCGTGCGTTGCGCGCGCGAGAGGAGGATCGGGAGCGCCGAGAGCGTCCCCCCGGCGGCGCCCACGAACAGCGTCTCGCGCAGGCCGATCGTCGACCCGAGCGCACCGCCGGTCAGCGACCCCAGCGGGATCGTGCCCCAGACGAGGAACCGCATCACCGAGTTCATCCGGCCCTGGATGCGCTCGGGCGCGATCGCCTGGCGCAGACTCACCTGCGTGATGTTGTAGATCACGATCGCGAACGACGAGATCAGGAACGACGCGACCAGGAACGGGTGCGGGAAGTCCTGCGGCGCCAGTGGCACGAGGAAGGTTGCGCTGCCGAAGAGGAAGGTCGTCGCGATCGTCGTGCGCCCGACGCCGAACCGCCGTGTCAGCCGCTGCGAGGTCAGCGCGCCGGCCAGGCCGCCCAGACCGCCGAGCGTGAAGATGATCCCGACCTCCCCGGCCGAGAGCTCGAGGGTGCGGACGGCGTAGACGAGAAAGATCGAGAACGTGACGTTCGAGAAGAAGTTCGAGGTGCCCGTGCACAGCGCCTGTGGCCGCAGGAGCGGGTGCCGGACGACGTACTGCAGCCCTTCCCAGAGCTCCGTGCGCATGCGCGGACGGCCGCCCTCCGGGACCGCCGGCTTTGCTTCCGTCTTGCGGATCCCGGTGAGGAAGGCGCCGGACGCGAGGAAGCTGATCGCGTCGACGAGCACCGCGTACGGCGCCGTGATCAGGCCGATCAGCCCACCGGCCACGCCCGGACCCGAGATCTGCGCGGTCGTCCGGCTCACTTCGAGCTTCGAGTTGCCCTCGACGATCTGTCCTCGTTCGACGAGGGACGGGAGATACGACTGGTACGAGACGTCGAAGAAGACGGTGAAGGTCCCGACCAGGAACCCGACGACGTAGAGCTGCCCGAGGGTCAACGCGTCGAGGGCATACGCGATCGGAACGGTGATGAGGAGCAGCGCGCGACCGTAGTCCGCGACGATCAAGATCGTGCGACGGGGCAGACGGTCGACCCACACGCCGGCGGGCAGCGTGAAGAGCAGGAACGGCAGGAACTCGACGGTTCCGAGCGCGGCGACCGCGAACGGGCTCGCGTCCAGGACCACGATCGCCACGAACGGCAGCGCGAGCTGGGACACCTGGGTGCCGAACTGGCTGATCGTCTCGGCCGACCACAGTCTCAGGAAGTCGCCGTGGCGCCAGAGCCCGGCGCGCGGCCAGACGCTACGCATCGCCCGCCTTCCAGAACGCGAGCACGAGGCGATGCGGCGTCCCGCCCGCGGCGTCGGCCACTCGGAAATCGTCCAGGAGCTTCTCGAGCCGGCGGTCGAACCGCGCGACGTCCCGCGGCGAGAGCCGCGACAGCACCATGCCCCATCCGCTTCCGGCCTCGCGGGGTGCACGCTCGAGGTGGAACGCGGCGTCGCGGAGGGCCGCCGCCCCGAGCGCCCGGCCTTCCTCGGGATCCTCCGCCTTGAAGAGGAACAGCTTCGCGACGCGGCCGTAGAACTTCTCCGTGACGGCGCGCACCTGGCGGGTGTGCACGACGCGGATCAGCCCTGCGCGCTCGAGCACCTTCAGGTGGTGCCCGACCGTCCCCTTGGGGACGTCGAGCTCGCGTGCGAGCTGCTGGGTCGACCACGCGCGCTCGCGCAGCAGGCCGACGATGCGACCGCGCAGGCCGTCGGCGAGCGCGCGCAGCTGCTCGGGCTCCGCGACGAGCATCGTCTCCTCGGCCTCGTACTCGAGCTCGCTCGCAGGAACGGGCGACATATCCCGACCATACGAGAATTCCGGACCATTTTCAACGCGCGCTAGCGTCCGGGTCGTGGAGCCGCTCCAGGTCGTTGTCCGCCGTGGCCCGGTCGTCGAGTCGAGGCACCGAGTCCACGCGGTCGCGGTGCGGGACGGCGAAGTGGTCGAGCGTTCCGGCGACCCCGGGCTCGAGCTCTTCCTGCGCTCCTCGTCGAAGCCGATCCAGGCGCTTCCGCTCGTCCGGGCGCGGGAGGATCTCGGCGAGCGGGACGTCGCGATCGCGTGCGCCTCGCACCGCGCCGAGCCGGAGCAGCTCGAGGCGGTCCGCCGGCTCCTCTCGACCGCGCCCGCGCGCGAGCGCGAGCTCGAGTGCGGCGTCCAGGAGGGCCGTCCGCCCGATCCGCTCCACCACAACTGCTCGGGCAAGCACGCGGGCATGCTCGCGCTCTGCCGCGCGCACGGCTGGCGCTCCGAGGGCTACCGCCACGGAGCGCACCGGGTGCAGCGCGCGCTCGCGGCCGCGCACGCGGAGGCGGCCGAGGCGGACGAAGACGCGCTCCCGACCGCGGTCGACGGCTGCGGCGTGCTCACGTTCGCGCTCACCCTCGAGCGGGCCGCGCACGCGTTCGGCCGGCTCGAGCGCCTTCGCGGCGGCGACCGCATCGCTGCGGCGATGCGCGCGCACCCCACCCTCGTCGGAGGGGCGGGCCAGACGGACACCGAGCTGATGCGCGCGCTGCCCGGCTGGATCGCGAAGGGCGGGGCCGAGGGCCTCATGTGCGCCGCGTCCGCCGACGGCCTCGGCGTCGCGCTCAAGGTCGAGGACGGCCTGGGCCGTGCGCAGCGGCCCGCGCTGCACGCGTTTCTGGGCCGTCTCGGCGTAGAACTGGGCGACGATTTCGCCCGCGTGCCGGTCCGAAACGCGCACGGCGAGACGGTCGGCGAGATCGTGAACGCGGTGTAAGAAAAGCGCTACCGAATTATCAACAGCCGGTGTAACATCGGCCCCTGAGAGGTGAGCCGGAAGGAGGCCAGCGCCGGCTCTTTGCGTGTCTACAGGCGTCTTAGTCCGCGCGAGGAGGTCCATGCTCACCGTCGATATCGCTCTCCCCGAAGTCGAAGAGCTGCAGAAGCTCGTTCAGGACGGCATCGAGAAGGGATTCCTGAACTACGACGAGATCGCTTCGGGACTCGAGGAGGTCGAGCTCACGAAGGAGCAGATCGAGGACTTCTACACCTACTTGATCGACCACGGCGTCGAGCTGATGGAGGGCGAGGTGCACAAGCGCCCGCCGCACGAGCAGCCCGAGCCGGAAGAGGAAAAGGTCTCGCCGAAACTCGACCTGACGGTCGAGCCCTCGCTCGACTCGCTGCGGCTCTACCTGCGCGAGATCGGCAAGGTGCCGCTGCTCACCGCCGACGAGGAGGTCTACCTCGCGAAGCGGATCGAGCGCGGCGACATGGCGGCGAAGACGCAGATGATCGAGGCGAACCTGCGCCTCGTCGTCTCGATCGCGAAGAACTACCGCAACCAGGGTCTGCCGTTCCTGGACCTCATCCAGGAGGGCACGCTCGGCCTCGTGCGCGCCGCGGAGAAGTTCGACTACCGCAAGGGCTTCAAGTTCTCGACCTACGCGACCTGGTGG
>JAICPI010000016.1 GCA_025929895.1 Thermoleophilia bacterium | reverse complement strand
GGGGGTCTCCCGGGGGGGGGGGGGGCCCCCGCTGTCACCGCCGGCTGCCACAACCCCCGCCCCGGGGGGGGGGCGGCTTGGCGGCGGCCCCCCCCCCCCGCCCCCCCCCCGCCGGCCCCCCCCCCCCGGGGCCCCCCCCGCCCCCCGCCCCCCCGGTCAACCCCCGCGCGGCCCCCCTCCCGGGGGCCGCCGCCCGCGCCGCGGTCCGGCCACGTGCCCTCGGTGTCTGACACCTGAGCCCACCGGTGTCAGACACCGAAGGCGGAAACATTGCTCTCGCCGGTTCGTTCGTGCGCCGGTGTCAGACACCGGTGTCAGACACCGGGTGGGGACGGCGGTGAGGCGACCGTGTCTAGAGCAGCCCGGAGACGTCGCAGCCGCGGGAGCGCAGCCCGGGCTCTGCCTCCGACAGGACGTCGAACGCGAAGTTCGCCAGGCCGTACGCGCGGTACATGTGCGGCGCGGCGTCGAGCTTCTTCGCCTTCGCCCGCATCCCGCGGCCGTACTCGGTGAAGACCCCGGCGACGAGCACCTTGGCCTGCTTCAGGGACGGGTCGCTCGGGTTGAGCTTCTCGACCCGCTTCGCGGCCCGGACCGCCTCCGCGACCACCTCGTCCTCCGTCACGTCGCCGCGCCGGTAGTCGTCGCCCCAGGCCCCGAGCGCGGTCATGTTCAGCTCGACCTTCGAGATGAACTGCCGGTCGGTCGCCGAGCAGGTATGCGCGACCGTGGCGCTCCGCGCGCGACCGCTCCCCGTGAGGAGGACGGCCGCAGCGAAGAGCGCCAGCCCCGCCGCGATCAGGCCGGTACGCACGCCAGGCGAATCATCGGCGCTCCCGAGCGGGCGTCAATCGCCCGAACGGGCTAGGTCTCCTCGCAGCACCGCGTCGAGCTTGACGAACGCCGCGTTCCAGCCCGCCTCGGCGTGCGCGGACTGCGTATACGGCCCGTCGCTCAGGCTCATTCGCGTCTTCTCCCCGTGATCGTGCAGCTCGATCCGGGTGACCGTCGGCTCGTGCATCCCGACCTGCGGCATCGGCTCGCTCCTCAGCACGAGCAGGCGCGGTGGGTCGAGCTCGATCACCTCGTAGCGCACGGGGAACCTCGCGCCCGACGCCCGCTTGACCATCTCGAGCTCGTAGCGGCCACCGACCCGGAGCTCGATCGTGACCGACTCGCGCGGGGTGTCGAACCCGTCGGGGCCATACCACTGCGCCACCTGGTCGGGATCGGTCCAGGCCTGGAACACCAGGTCGAGCGGCGCGTCGAAGACGCGCGTGATCAGGACCTGCTGGTCCTGCGCGGTTGGCATGTCACTCATGGTCTTGTCCCTTCTGGATCTGCCGCAGGTGCCGGTCGAGCCGGTCGATCCGGCCCTCCCACAGCTCACGTCGAGCGTCCATCCACATCGTTGCCTCCTCGAGAGCCTCGACTCGCAGGCTGCTCGGTCGCGACTGCGCCGCCCGTCCACGCGTGATCAGGCCGGCTTGCTCGAGCACCTTCAGGTGGCGCGAGATCGCCGGCAGGCTCACGGAGAACGGCTCCGCAAGCTGCTTGACCGTCGCGTCGCCCTCGGCGAGCCGCTCGAGGATCGCCAGGCGGGTCGGGTCGCCCAGGGCGGCGAACGTCTCGGTTAACGACATTGTTATATAACTATTGCATTAAATACTCGCGCGGTCAAGGCGCCCAGGCGGGCCTGCGCGCCCAGCGCTCGAGCCGCCCGACGGCGCGCTCGAGCTCGTCCCGCTCCAGCCGGAGCGGCGTCGCGTACTCGACCGCCTCGGCAAACGGTCTCGGGGTCACGCCCTCGGCGGCGAGGAGCAGGTAGCGGATCGGGAGGCTGTGGGCGACGACCAGCACCGTCTCCTCGGGGCGCCCCAGGACGACCCGGAAGCCGCGTACGTAGCGTTCGGCCGCCCCCGCCCTGCTGTCGCCCCCGCCAGGCGGCACCTCGACGGGGGAGCGCTCCCGGGCCCAGGCGCGGTAGACCTCGAGCGGCCCGCCCTCGAAGTCGCCGACCCGGATGTCGTTCAGCTCGGGGACGACGAGGCGGGGGACGTCCCGCCCGGCCAGAGCGAGGTCGGCCGTCTCGCGGGTGCGGGCGAACTCGGTGACGATGCAGAGGTCGATCTGGGTCTCCTGAAGGGTCTCCGCGAGCCGACGGGCCTGGGCCTCCCCCTCGTCGGTCAGCGGGCACGCGATGCCCGGATCGCCGTTCATCGCGCCCCGGACGGAGAGCTCGCTCTCCCCGTGGCGGGCCAGGATCGCGGTCTGCACGGTCCCAGCGTAGGGGTGCGGTCAACCGCACCCCCAGACACCTGGAAGCCGCCTGGGCGCCCATCCGTCGTGGGAGCAGGATCCTCCCATGACCGCAACGCATGCGCTTCCCATCTCCCTCCCCCGCCCCGTTGCGGCTCCCCGCCCGGCGCGTCTCCGCTCGCTGTCGCCCCACCTCCTCCTGGTCGCGAACGGGAACGCGAGTGGATTGACGCGCCGGCCCTCCCTCTTCGCAGACTCGGCGCAGCTGCTCCGCACGATCGGAGCGCGCGTCGAGACCCGCCTGACGACGTCCCTCGAAGAGCTCGACGACGCACTCGCCACGGCTGAGCGGCGCGTCGTGCTGCTCGGGGGCGACGGGTCGCTGCACGCCGCCGCCAACTCCGAGTTCCGCGCCGAGCTCGCCCTGATTCCCGCCGGAGGCGCGAACAACGTCGCGCGCAGCCTCGGGATCCCCACCGACTTCGCCGCCGCCGCCCGCCTCGCCGTCGAGGGCGAGACCCGCCCGCTCGACGCGATCGCCGTGAGCGACGGCTCGAGCCGCTACCTCGCCGTCGAGGGCGTCAGCGCCGGCTTCCACGCGATCGCCCGCTCCCGCTACACCGGCGTCAACTCCACGGACACCCGAGCCGCCCTCCGCGCGGGCCTCGCCGCCGTCGCCCGCTTCGAGCCCTTCACCGCCGCCCTCTCGCTCGACGGCTCCTGCCGCCTCGGCCGGATCGGCCAGCTCTTCGTCGCGAACATGCCGCTCTTCGGGCCGGGCCTCCGCGTCGCCCCGGCCGACCCCGGCGACGGGCTCCTCGACGTGGTCACGATCGACGCCGGCCGCGGCGCGCTGCTCTCGATGATCCCGCGCCTGCGGCGCGGCACGCACCTCGGCCGCCCGGGCGTCACGCACACCCGCGTCCGCACCGTCCGGATCGCGACGCGCGGGCGCTCCCCGATCATCGCCGACACCACCACCTTCGGGGACACGGTCGAGCTGACCGTCGTCCCCCACGCGCTCGACGTCGTCGGAGCGGCGGCATGACCAGCATCGCGCTTCCCCGCCCCGCCGGGATCCCGTTCCTCCGGCTCCCCTACGTCGTCGCCTTCGCCGCCGCCGCGCTCGCCGCCGGGCTCGGCCGCGCCGTCACCACGACGTACCTGCCGCTCCTGCTCGAGCGTATCGACGACGCACCCGGCCTGATCGGGATGGTCATGCTCGTCAACGCCGCCGCCGGAATGGCCGTGCCGCTCGTCGTCGGGATCTGGAGCGACCGGCTCGCGCGCAGCGGCCGCGGCCGCCGGATGCCGTTCATCGTCGGCGGCAGCGCCGTCACGGCCGGCGGCCTCGCCGCGATGGCGCTCGGCGCGTCGAGCTCGTACCTCGTGCTCGCCCTCCTCGCCGCCGTCGTCTACACCGGCCTCAACGCCGTCACGACGGCGCACCGCGCGCTGATCCCGGAGACGTTCGATGCCTCTGGACGCCCCAAGGCGACGAGCGCGCAGGAGCTCGCGATGCTCGTCGGGGGCCTCCTCGGCCTCGTGGTCGGCGGCGCGCTCACGGGGATCGCGATCTGGGCGCCGTTCGCGCTGACCGCGGTGCTCGTCCCGCTGCTCGCGCTCCCGACGATCAAGCGCGTGACGGAGTCCGGCGCCGTCGCGCCCGCCGCGACCGCCGCGCCGGGACATCCGACGGGCTACTACCTCCGCGCCGCGACCCGCCCCGGCGTCCGCGGCTTCCTGCTCGCGCAGATCCTCTGGGTGCTCGGCTACGCCGCGCTCCCCGCCTTCTTCCTCCTCTACGCGGAGGAGGAGCTCGGGCTCGCCGCCGGCGTCGCCTCGCTCTGGCTCGCGGGCTTCGGGCTCGCGACCGGGATGGGGATCGTCCTCGCCGGCCGCGTCAAGAACCCGGCGCTCCACCGCCCGCTCCTGCTCGCCGGGATCGTCCTGCTCGGCGGCGGCTTCCTCGGCGTGGGCGCCTCGACGAGCCTCGTCCCCGTCGGCGGTGCGCTCGTCCTCGGCGCGGCCGGCTTCGGGCTCGTGTCCACGCTCGGCTTCCCGCTCTTCTCCACGTTGATCCCCGAGCGCGAGGCGGGCGCCTACACCGCCCTCTACTTCTCGGTCCGCGCGATCTCGTCCACGATCGCCCTTCCCGCGGCGGGCTTCACCGTTCAAGCTACCGGCAGCTACCGCTCGCTCTTCTTCCTCGGAGGCATCGCAACCCTGACCGCGCTCGTCCCCCTCGTCGGCGTCCCCCGCTTCAAGAGCCGGCTCCGGCTCGCGCTCGGCCTGCTCGCCGTGGTGCCGGTGCTCGGGCTGCTCGTCGCGCAGACCGAGGCGCACCGCTTCGACGAGTGGCTGTACGGCGCGATCAACGGGCTGGGCCCGGGCCCGGAGCTCTTCTGGACGATCCTCGACCCGCACACGCGCAACTACGTCGTGCTGATCGTGGTCGGACTCGTCGCCGCCGCGGTCACGAGCCTGCGCTCGGTGCCGGCGACCTTCGCCCGCGTGCTCGGCTCGGCGCTCCTCGCGTGGGGCCTGCTCGAGGCGGTCTACGCGGTCTACGACCGGCCGCGCCCGGAGGAGGTCGTCGCCGACCCGAGCCTGAACGGGCACTCCTGGGCGCACCTGAACTCGTTCCCGAGCGGGCACATGGCGATCACCGCCGCGCTCGCCGTCGCGGTCGCGCTCCGCTTCCCCCGCCTCCGCTCCGCGCTCTGGGCCTACGTCGCCGCAGTCGCGTTCACGCGCGTGTTCTTCGGCGCGCACTTCCCCTTCGACGTCGTCGCGGGCACCGCGCTCGGCACCGCGAGCGCCCTCCTCGTCGCGCTGGCGTTCGAGCGGCGCCGGCCCGTCGTCTCCGACGCGCAGCCCCTCGCCGACGACGCGACCGTCGTCGCCGTGATGCCTTCGCACGACGACGTGCCCGACGAGGCGCTCGTGAAAAGCGTGCTCGCGCACGTCGACCGCCTCGTGCTCGTCGACGACGGCTCGAGCGAGGAGGTCGCGCGCACGCTCGACGCGATCGCCGACCGGCCGCGGGTCGAGCTCGTCCGCCTGCCCGAGCGACGGGGCAAGGGCTCGGCCGTCCGCTTCGGGATCGCGCGCACGATGGGCGCCGACACCGTCCTCGTGATCGACGCCGACGGCCAGCACCCCGCCGACGCGATCCCCTCCTTCCTCGCGGCGGCGCGCGACGCCGAGCTCGTGGTCGGCGACCGCTTCGACGACCTCGCGCGGATGCCGCTGAAGCGCCGGATCGCGAACCGCACGACGCGCAGGCTCTTCCAGGCGACGACGGGGCGCGAGGTGCGCGACACGCAGAACGGGATGCGCCTGCTGCGCGGCCGCGTGCTGGCGACGTTCCCGGACGGCGGCTACGAGTCGGAGACGATCCACCTCCGCCGCGTCCTGCGCGACGGCCTGCCGGTGGCGTGGGTCCCTATCCCGGCGATCTACGGGGCGGAGCGGAGCTCGTTCCGAGCCGGACGAGACTCGGCGAAGGTGCTGTGGGCAGTGGTGCGACCGCTCGAACGGCCCACACGGACACGAGCCCGAGCAGCACTCCGAGGAGGCTTCCGGCCAGCACGTCGCTGGCGTAGTGGACTCCCAGGTACACGCGCGACAGCGCCACGAGCGCAGCCAGCGCGAGCAACGGCCGCCTGAGCTTCGGGTAGAAGAGCCCGACGGCGACGGCCGCCGCGAACGCGGTCGCGGAGTGCCCCGACGGGAACGACGCCGAGTCGGGGATGACACCGACCGCGTCGATGCCGGCGACCGGTGGGCGCGCGCGGTCGAAGAGCTCCTTGAAGATCGTCACGAGGGCCCCCGCGGCGGCCACGGCGCCGAGCGCGGCGATCGTCGCGCGCGGCATGCGGCGCCTCCGGCAGTCGCCCGCGGCCGCGATCGCCGCGAACAGGGGCCACTTGACCCACCACGCCGAGGCGAGCAGGAGCACGAAGGTCGCCGGGCTCCAGCGCACGCTCTCCCCGAACGCGGACGCCGCCTGGTCCAGCGCCCGCATGATCTCCACGAGCCCGAGCAAGGCGCTCAGGATAGCTGCCGCCTCAGAACACGAGCGAGCGGTAGTCGAGCACGTGCCGCATCCCGATTGTCCGGTAGAGCGCGATCGCGGGCTCGTTCTCCGGGCGCACGAACAGGCACACCGACGGCGTCCGCTCGAGCAGCAGCCGGCAGAGGTCGCGCAGCGCCCGGGTCGCGTTCCCGCGGCCGCGGGCCTCGGGGTCGACCCAGACCTGCTGGAGCTGCACCGCCGCGGGGGTCCAGGCCGACGCTTCGGCCTTGAAGAGGATCACGTCGTCCTCGAGCCAGACCCACGAGCGGCCCTCCTCGATCTGCGTGCGCGTGCGCCAGCGGAAGCTGTCCGGGTCGCGCGCGAGCGGGTCGACGCCGAGTTCCTCCTGGTGCGCGAGCGCGCACGCGGGCAGCAGGCGCTCGAGGTCGGCGGCCTGCGCCGCGCGCAAGCCCGTCCCGCCCGGCTCGGGCGGCTCGTCGATCGCGAAGACCGGCTGGCCCGGCCGGTCCTCGCGCGGCCGCGCGAGGCGACTGCTCGCCTCGGCCCAGAGCTCGCCGACCGCGTGTTCCTCGCCGATGATCATCCGCGCGCGCGCCCGCTCGACCCGCCTCGCGAAGCGATCGCAGCCGCTGCCCGCGGGGACGACGTTCGCGCCGAGGTGGCAGAGCGCCGTCAATTCACCGTCGTCGCCCGCGGCGACGAAGCGCCCGAGCCCGCGCCGCGCGACGTCTTCGAGGAAGACGCGCTCGATCGGATCCTGTGCGCAGAACTCGAGGATCTGCTCGAGCCGCGGTTGGAAGAGCTCCCCCACGGACGAGACGATAGGTTCTCGCCCGATGCCGATCCACGTTCGCGCCGAGCCCGGCGACTACGCGGAGGCCTGCCTCCTCCCCGGTGACCCGCTTCGCGCCAGGTACATCGCCGAGACCTACCTCGACAACCCGGTGCTCCGGAACGAGGAGCGCGCCATGTACGGCTACACGGGGGAGTTCGAGGGCCGGCCGGTGTCCGTGCAGGCCACGGGGATGGGCTGTCCCTCCGCAGCGATCGTCGTCGAGGAGCTCGTGCAGCTCGGCGTCAAGCGGATGCTCCGCGTCGGCACGTGCGGCGGGCTCCAGCCGGACCTGAAGCTCGGCGACCTGATCGTCGCGGTGTCGGCGGTGCCGGCGGACGCGACCGCGATGCACCTCGTGAGCGAGCCGCACGTGCCGACCGCGGACTGGGAGCTCGTGCACTCCGCTGTCCACTCGGCGAAGGAGCTCGGCAAGCCCGTGCGCGTCGGCCCGATCGTCTCGAGCGACCTCTTCTACAACCCGGACGGCGGGCAGTACCAGCGCTGGTCGGAGCGCGGCGTGCTGGCGGTCGAGATGGAGGCCGCGGTGCTCTTCACCCTCGGCGCGCTCCGCAAGGTGCAGACGGGCTGCCTGCTCACGGTCAGCGACGTCGTCGTCGAGGGCGAGTTCGTCCGGATCTCGGACGAGGAGATGCGCGCCGCCGTCGACCAGATGACCCAGCTCGCGCTGCGCACGGTCACGGGCGCGCACTGACCGACACGGTCTTCCTCGTCAACCCGGCGTCGGCGAACGGGTCGACGGGGAAACGCTGGCCGCAGATCGCGCACGCCGCCGCCGCTCAGGGGCTGACAGGAGACGCGCTCTTCTCCGAGGCGCCCCGCCACCTGACCGAGCTCGCGGCGCGGGCGGTCGACGAGGGTGCGAGGCTGCTCGTCGTCGTGGGCGGCGACGGCGCCCTGCACGAGGTCGTCAACGGCGTCGTCGGACGCGACGTCGAGCTCGCGCTGATGATGCGAGGCACGGGGATGGACTTCCCGCGCACGCACGGGATCCCGACCAAGGTCGCCGACGCGGCGCGAGTCGCCGTCGAGGGCGAGGCGCGCGCGTTCGACCTCGGCAAGGTGACGTACCGCTCCTGGTCGGGCGCCGAGGCGACCGAGCACTTCGCGAACATCGCGAGCGCGGGCATGAGCGCGGCCGTCGCGCGGCGGGCGAACGCGAAGTCGAAGGCGTTCGGCGGCAAGGCGAGCTTCTTCACCGCGCTCGTGGAGGTGTTCTTCTCCTGGCGGAACGCGGAGATGCGCGTGCGCGTGGACGGGGAGGAGCGTCGCGGGAAGATCAACAACACGGTCGTCGCGAACGGGCAGTACCACGGCGGCGGGATGTGGCTCGCGCCCGAGGCGAGCGCCGACGACGGGCTCTTCGACGTGCTCGTCTTCGGCGACCTGACGAAGCGCGACTTCGTCCTGAACGTCGGGAAGATCTACCGGGGAACGCACCTCTCGCACCCGAAGATCGAGCAGCTGCGCGGCTCGCGGGTCGAGATCGACGCGGACGAGCCGCTCCCCGTCGAGCTCGACGGCGAGCAGCCCGGCACGACACCCGCGAGCTTCGAGGTCGTGCCGCTGGCGTTGCGCGTGCGGGTCCCTAGGTCTTCTTCCGCGTAGTCGCCGTCTTCTTCCGCGACGTCGCCGATGTCTTGCGCGAAGTACCCGCGCTCGGCGTCGAGAGCCGGTCGACCTTGCGCTCGAGCGCGGCGAGCCGCTTCTCCAGATCCTCGAGGCCGCGCACCCGGCCCGCGAGCGCGTCGACCTGGTCGCGCATGTTCGTCATCACGCCCGTGACGCGGTCCATCCCCGGCGAGGAGGCGAGCCGGGAGAGCGCTTCCTCGCCCGCGTCCGCCAGTCTCGCGATCAAGTCCTTCTGTCCACGTTGCGCCATCGAAGCTCCTTTGCGATCGGTTTCGGCTCCCGTACCCTCTCAGACGTGCGCTCACGCACACTGATCGCCGCCGTCGCGATCGCCGCGTTCGGCGCGCTCGCCGCGGGAGCCACGCCGCCCCCGGCGACGACACTCGGCGGCACGATCGTCGACCGGAACGGCGACGGACGGCTGGAGGCGGGGCCGCGCGAGCGTCGCTCGGTGCTCGAGCCCGTGGCCAAGGCGCAGGTGGGACGAGCCGCGCGCCGCCGCGTGCTCGCGACGTTCGTCCAGCTGACCGACTTCCAGCTCGTCGACGAGGAGTCGCCCGCGCGCGTCGAGCTCGTCGACCGCTACGGCGGGTCGCTCGACGCCGCCTACCGACCGCAGGAAGGACTGCTCGCCTTCGTGGTCGAGGAGTCCGTGCAGCAGGTCCGCCGCGTGCGCAGCCCGGTCGACGGACGCAGGCCCGAGCTCGTCGTCGTGACGGGCGACAACGTCGACAACACGCAGCTGAACGAGACGCGCTGGTACATCGACCTGCTCGACGGCGGCGTCGTCGTGAACCCGAACTCGGGCTCCGACCCCGGCACGTGCCGCGTGCCGGCGCGCAACCGGCTGTACCAGGGCGTCAAGGGCGACGGCGCCTACTACGACCCTGACCGGAGCAGCCGCGGCACCGACGGTCCGGGCTACTCGCCGAACGGCAGGGCCAACAGCCGGCGCACGGGCCGCAGGAACGTGGTGCGCGACTACCCCGGCCTGTACGAGCTGATGAACCGGCCTTTCCGCGCGACCGGCCTCGGGCTGCCGTGGTACTCCGTCTTCGGCAACCACGACGGGCTCGTGCAGGGCAACGTCCCGAACAACGAGCTGTTCGGCCTCGCCGCGGTGGGCTGCGTCAAGCCGACGCGGCTCTCGCAGCGCGGCCTCGACGAGGTTCGCGGGCTCGTCGCCGGCGGCCTGACCTCGGAGGAGCGGTCGCGGATCGCGCAGATCCTCGCGCGCGACCTCGTCGAGACGGTCTTCGGGCCGCAGATCACCCGCGGCCGCTGGAAGCCCGTCCTCCGCGACGCGCGCCGCAAGCTGCTCGCACCGGCGGAGTACCTCCAGGAGCACTTCCGCACGCGCGGCTCGCCGGTCGGGCACGGGTACGCCGCCGCCGACGCACCGCGCGGAATCGGGTACTACGCCTTCTCGCCGAAGCCGGGTCTCCGGTTCGTCGTGCTCGACACCGTCGCCGACAGCGGCGACCGCGGCAACCTCGACCGGACGCAGTTCCTCTGGCTCGACGCCGAGCTCGGTGCCGCCGAGGGCCGTCGCGAGTTCGTCGTCGTCTTCGCGCACCACTCGCTCGAGACGATGACGCAGGCCGCGTCGGGAGCCCACCTCGGCACCGGCGCCTGCGACTCGACGCCCGAGCCCGTCGGCTGCCTGCTGCAGCGGCATCGGGGCGTCCTCGCGCTCGTCGTCGGCCACGAGCATCGCAACCGCGTGGCCCCGTTCCTGCTCCCGGACGGCAGCGGTTTCTGGGAGCTCGTGACCTCCGCCCACACCGACTGGCCGCAGCAGGCCCGCCTGGTCGATCTCGTCGACAACGCCGACGGGACGCTCTCGATCTTCGGCACGATCCTCGACCACGGCGCTCCCGCGCGCCCTGGCCCTCGCCCCCCGCGTCGCGGCACGCTCTTGAGCCCGCGCGAGGTCGAGTGGTTCGCGTCGGTGGCGCGGGAGCTCGCCTACAACGACCCGGACGACGAGGGCGGGACCGGGCGCCGCGGGCTCGCGACGAGCCGCAACGTCGAGCTCCTCGTTGCCAATCCCTACGACTGAATCTCGACGGGCGTCCCCTCGGGCGTCGCGGCGAAGATCCGCCGCAGAACGTCGTTGCGTACGCGGATGCAGCCGTTCGAGACGGCCTGGCCGATCAGGTCGGGGCGGTTCGTGCCGTGGATGGCGATCGGGCCGCCCTGCGTCCACCCGGTCAGCACCTCGGAGTACGCGGCGATCCCCACCGCGCCCGGCCCGAAAGGCCCACCGGCGTCTCCCGAGAGCAGCCGCTGGTCGACGTAGTACGAGCCGGTCGGCGTCGGCGTCGCCGTGGACCCGATCGCGGCCGTCGTCGAGACGAGCTTGCGCCCGTCGCGGTAGAGGGTGACGCGGCGTGCCGAGAGGTCGACGAGGATCCGCGTCCGCACCTCCGCGATCGCGACGTCGCCGGCGCGGACCCAGCCGACGCGCCCGTTCGGGCGACGCGGCAGCCGCACGCGGTACCAGCTCGGCCCGCAGTCCTCGCCCACCCGCCGGCCGAGGACGCCGAAGACCGTGGTGACACCGTTCGGGTTGATTCGGCCGAACCGCTCGACGACGGCGCCTCCGGGCTCGGCGTGGACCGCGATCGGGCGGCGCGCCGCGGCCGCGTACGACGTGGTCGCCGTTCCGAGCCGCTCGTGCTCGCCGGGATCGCAGCGGGGCGCGGCGCTGGGCGGCGCCGGCACCGGCGCGGGAGCCGTCGAAGGCGCGGGCGGCGCGCTCGACCCGTCGCCGCCGCCGCAAGCCGCGAGCGCGGCAACTGTAAGGACTGTGCAAGAAGAAGCCCTCAACCGCACGTCGTCACCAACCGATCCCCCTTTCAGGCGTCGAACTATCCGACGAGCGTCCTACTTTCCGAGGATGAAGGTGCAGCACTCCCGCCCCCACAAGCACACGAGCGTCACGCTCCACGCCATCCGGCAGCGTAGCGGCGTCCCGTACGAGATCGAGCGCAGGGTCTGCACTGCCTGCAAGCGCGTTCTCGACGAGAAGCCGCTTCGACGCGCGGCCGCCTAGCCGCCGCCGCAGCCGACCCGTCAGGCCCGGCGCCGCAGCGCCAGCAGTCCCGCGATCCCGACGACTGCGGCGGCGAGCGCGAGCGCTGCCTGGACGAGCCAGCGGTGGCGCTGGCCGAACGACTCGGCCGGGAGCTCGAACGCGGCGTTCGCACGCTCCGGCGGCAGCCGCGCGGGCGGCAGGGTCTCCGTCGGCCGCTCGGCGGGCAGGCGGGCGAACTCGTAGCTGGGAGCGTCGACCGAGGGCGAGCCGTACAGCAGCCTGAGCGGCGGCGGATGGCCCGGCTCGACCATCAGTGCGAACGACGGGCCGTAGGCGTCAACGCGAACGCCGGCGAGGGGCGGGTCGTCGCCGTTCTCGATGCGCACGCGCAGGAAGCGGCTTCGCGACGAGACGCCCACCCGAGGCGAGAGCTCGCCGGGCGCGCGTCGGATGCGCCCCGCCGCGACGGGCGTCCACACGTCGCGGTCGACGGAAGCCTCGACACGAACGAGCCGGTCGTAGCGCGCGTCCGACGCCGACACGTCGAGCTCCGTCACGGGCACGCCTGCGACGCCGAAGTCGAGGGTGACGACGGTGGCACGCGCCTCCTCCGGGCCGGCGACCGAGCCGAATCTCCGACGCACGAGCTCCGGTCGCTCGTACTGGCCGAGGACGGTCGAGCCGACGATCCGCCCGACGCCCGTCGCGCGGAGCTCGAGGTATCTGAAGTCCGTCGCCGGAAAGACGACCGTCGTGCTGCGTGCCGCCTGCGCGCCGCGCACGTCGTAGACCGTCGTCGTGGAGAGCCGCGTGTACGGGCCGAGACGCCGGTCCCCACCCCGCACGGTCACCCTGCCGACGAAGTTCGCGCCGGCGATCTCGAGCTCGAGACGCTCGTAGAAACGGCGCGGCGAGCCGACGTCGACAAGCGCGACCGCAGCGTCGCCGCGTCTGCCACTGTTCAGCACGCTCGCCGGCGCTCGCCCGAGCTGCGTCGCGGGGACGCGCCGCCAGGGCACCTGCGCGCCGTCGGCGTCCACGACCCTGAGGTCGGCGAAGTCGTCACGCGTGTGGGCGAGCATGGCGCCGTCGGGCTCGAACGCGACGCGGCCGCCGGCGACCTCGTCGGGGAGCGCGCGCTCGTACCGGAGCTCGTCGGCAGGAACGCTGAGAGCGAGCCCGAGCGCGAGCACCGCGACCGTCTTCACGGCGTCGGTTTCCGCACGCGCTGGTACGCGAACGCCGCGGCGAGCAGAAGCAGGCCGAGCGCGATGAACGACAGCACGCGGTAGATCTCGTCGAGCGACGCGAGGTCGTAGAGGAACACCTTGACGACGGCGACGCCGAGCAGCGTGAGCCCGCCGAGCCGGAAGCGCCGGGCCTCCCTGAGCAGGCCGTAGACGAGCGCGCCCAGACCGGCGACGCTCCAGAAGGCCGAGAGCAGGACCTGCGGAGTCTGGCCCGGGTCGAGCTCGCCAGTCGTGGTCAGGTCGACGATCGCGACCGACGGCAGGTAGACGACCCCGACCGCCCCCACGATCTCGAGCCCGCGACGGAGCTCGGGCTGGAAGCTGCCGAGACGCAGGACGCCGCCCAGCGCGGTGACGACGGCGGCGAGTGCGACCGCGGCGACCACCAGGTCCTCAACGCCGATCCGCAGCGCCTCCGGGCCGACTTCGACGGCGAGCGCGTGCGCAGCCGCGAGCGCCAGGTATGCCGGCGCGGCGAGCTCGCGGCGGCGACCGGCCGCCGCTGCTGCGACTCCGAGCACGCTCCAGCCGAGGACGACGGGAAGCCCCTCGAACGCGAGCGGGACGACGTAGGCGAGCGCGGCGGCTCCGAGCAGCTCGAAGGCCCGGCTCCAGCCGGCCCACGGGCCTCGGTAGAGCCGGGCGCAGGCGAACGCCGCTGCGGCGACCAGCGACGCGGCGACGACCGCGGAGGCGACCGGTTCCTCGACCAGGCGCTCCGGCTCGGCGTCGATCGCGAGCGTGTGCGCCGCGGCGAGCGCCAGGAAGCCGGCTCCGAAGACGTAGCCTCGGTCCTCCCGGGTCCTGCGGGCGAGCCAGGTCAGGAGAACCGACTCGACCGCCCAGGCGGCGACGAGCGCCGGCCCGTCGAACGCGAGCGCGAGCCCGATCGCCGAGAGCCCGATGCCGACCGCGAGGAGCAGGAGCGCGATCTCCCGCGAGCTGCGGCCGCGGACCGTGAGCCCGCCGAGCGCGACGTGCGCGACCGCTGTCCCGATCACCCACGACGTGGCGACGTCGCCGTGACCGAGCTCGTCGAGCGCGATCCAGCCGGCCCCCGCGAGGAGCACGGCGTTCGTGAGCAGGAGGGACGCGGACGACAGGCGCAGCTTCTGGGTGGGCACGCGCAGCTCGAAGCCGATCGCCGCGACCACGTAGACGGCCCAGAAGAGCGCGAGGACGACGAGTCGGATGACGATGTCGTCGTCGGCGCCCTCGAACAGCCAGAAGAGCAGCTGAGGGACGCTGGTGACGAAGGCGCCTGCGGCCAGCCAGTCCCACCGCTGCCAGACGAGCACCCCGGCCGCGGCGCACAGCGCGACCGCCATGAAGGCGAGCGAGTACCCGGACGTGCCCGCGTCGACGAGCACGGGCGAGAGGATCGCACCGATGATCCCCACACCCGCGACGATCGGCGAGCTCCAGCGGACGGCGATCGCCGTGCCGGCTGCGCCGACGAGACCGGCCACGCCGAGGCCGACGGCGGGATCGATCAGGTCGTAGAGCTGCGTGCCCGCCGTCGTCGCGGCGTAGAGCGCGGCGATCGCGGTCGCGACCGTGGCGAGCGCCGCCTGTGTCTTCCCCTGCCGCTCGTAGAGGTAGACGCCGACGCCGAGCAACAGCGTCGACCCGAGATAGGCGAGCGCGACGCGGGTCGTCTCGTCGATCCAGCCGCGACGGATGGCGGTCGCGAGGAAGAAGACGACGCCGAGGAGCACGGCGATCGAGCCCGCCCACCCCAGGACGCGCCGGCCGAGCAGGTCCTCGAGGTCGAGCTTTGGCAGCGTCGGCGCCGGGGGCCCGGGCGCAGCGGCAGGCGTCTCCCGGGCTGCCACCGGCTCGCGCGGCGGCGGTGCCGGCTTCGGAGGGGCGGGAGCGCGGCCTTCGAGGGAGTCGACCCGGGAGCGCAGCTCCTGGACGACCGCTTCGAGGTGCGCGATCCTCGCCTCCTCGTATCGCATATTTGCTATATAGCAGCTCTGCGATGAAAGTCAATGACCTGGCCGGGCTCGGCGAAGATGGGCGGGATGGCCGTGGGCTCGACGACTCAGATCCGGGTGCGGTTCGCCGAGACCGACGCGCAGGGGATCGTCCACAACAGCGTCTACCTCGTCTGGTTCGAGCTGGCCCGCGTGGAGTACCTCGAGCGCCACGCGGGCGGGTACCCGACCCTCCGCGAGCAGGGGATCGAGTCGTTCGTGACGGAGTCGCGCGTCCGCTACGTCGCTCCCGCCCACTTCGACGAGCGGCTCACGATCCGGACGAGCTGCCGCGACGTCCGCGGCGCCCGCTTCCGCTTCGTCTACGAGATCGACCGGGACGGGACGCGGATCGCCGAGGGCGAGACCGCCCACGCCTGCGTCGACGCGCTCACGCACCGGCCGACGCGCGTGCCGGCGTGGCTCGTCGAGGCGATCGAGCGCGCGGAGGCTACGGAGTAGGCGGTGGGGGCGGCGGCGGCGTGGGCGTCGTCTGGGCCGGGCCCGTGGTCGTCGGCGTCGTGGTCGTCGGCGGCGGCTTCGCCTCGGGCTTCTTCTTCGTGCCGACGCGGATCACGCGCTTCTCGCCGCGGTAGTTCGTCCGCCACGTCTCGTCGTAGAGGACGCTGCCGTCACGGTTGTAGACCGTCCGCTCGACCGCGATCGTGCTCGGCGACGACCCGGCCTCCTCGACCACCTGCGTTCCGATCAGCAGCTTCGGGTCCCTGACCCGCTCGACCGGCGGGTTGCCGGTCACCCGGAGCGGCCCGGCCGAGCTCACGACCCGCCTGCCCGTGTCGGGCCCGGCGATCGTGATCGCGATCCCGCTGCTCCCGGACGCGCCGAGGACGACCAGCCAGCGCGGCGTGTCGTTTCGAAACTTCAGGTCGAGGTCTGGGTAGTTGACCGTCGCGTCGCGCCCATCCGGATAGCGGCTGATGTAGAGCGAGTGCGGTGCGCGCTCGACGATCTTCAGCCCGGCCTCCCACGCGGCGTTGAAGATCGTCGTCGCGACCTGCGAGACACCGCCGCCGACGTCCTCCTCGTACTCGTTGCCGATGATCACGGGCGCCGGCCGGAAGCCGCGCTCGAGCGTGCGCGGGCCGACGGCGTCGTTGAGCGAGAACGTGCCCCCCGGCGCGACGAGCGTTCCGTCGAGGAGCGAGACGGCGAGCTGGAGGTTGCGGATCCGGTCCGCGGACCCCGAGTAGAGCGTGGAGTACGACGCGAGCACGGTCTCGATCCCCATCGCGCGCGCCTTCGACGTCGTCAGCTCCGGCGCCTTCGTGCCGACCGAGACCGTCGCGACGCGTCGCCCGGGCGGGGCGAGCACGGCGCGGAGCAGCGACCGGCGCATCGCCTGCTCGTCGAGCGCGATGCCGTCGGTGTGCGGAACGATGCTGACGCGGCCGTTCGAGCCGGCCACGAAGCGGGCGTCGGTCGCCGGCTCTCCGACGTTCGCGCCGAAGAGCCTCAGCCAGCGCTCGGCGCCCGGACCGCCGATCGAGAGCGTCCGGCGCCCATCGTGCGGCAGCAGCAGCACCCGTGCGATCCGCACCGGCCGCATCCGCCACCACTTCTTTCCGAGCTCGAGCCGCACCGGCGCCGAGAGCGCGCGTCGCACCTGCCCGAGCACGGGCCGCAGGTCGTCCGCCCGGACCGTCGGCTCTCGGACGGTGACGGGCAATGGCGTCCTCGCGCGCGTGAGCGACACGAGCGCGCCGACGAGCGTCGCCGCCGCCCGCTCGCGCGCGAGCGTCCGCCCGGCTCGGCCGTCCACGAGCACGGGCTCGCGGCGCTTCAGGACGATCGCCGCCTCGCGCTCGCGCTGGTCGATCGCGTTCGTGAGCTGGTCGAGCTGGTAGTCGAGGGCGGGCTCGTAGACGGTCGCCGGCGGCGCGATGTCGGCCCCGAAGACGCGGACGCGCACGCGCTGGATTCCGCGGAACGGGCCGAGGCCCTCGCCCTCGCGCTTCGCCGCGGCGACCGCGGCGCCCCAGTCGGCCTCGACGCCGAGGCGGTGCGGCGTGATCTTCCACTCCTCGCCGCCGGCGAAGAACACGACGGGGACGTCGTCCAGCGCTTCCGCGCGCCGCTCGAGCAGCTGCTGCGCGGCCGCGGGGGTCATGCCGCCGACGTTGACGCCGCCGATCGTTATCCCCGCCGCGATCCGGGCGGGCGAGCCCGCGAAGACGGCCCCGAACAGCGCGACGAGCGCCAGGACGACCGCGATCCCGGCGGCGAGCGCCTGCCAGAGCAGCCGCGACCGCGCGCGCCTGCGCCGCACTCCGAGCGCACCCCGATGAGCCCTGACCGCCACGAGAGAAGGGGTCAGAGTAGCGAGCCGACGCGGCGCCCCCAGGGGCTCCTCAGAACGCGAACAGCTCGATCCCCCCGCTCACGTTCAGCCCGACCCCGGTGACGTACGAGGCCAGGTCGGAGCAGAGGAAGGCGATCGCGTTGGCGACGTCCTGGGGGTCGCCGGGCCGCTTGAAGACGGTCCGGTTCGCGATCCGCTCGTTCATCTCGGCGTTCGCGAAGTGGAAGGCCTCGGTGCCGATGATCCCTGCCACGATCGCGTTGCAGGTGATCCCGTGCCGGGCGCCCTCCATCGCCAGGGTCCTGGTCAGGCCGAGCAGGCCGGCCTTCGTCGTCGAGTAGCTCGCCTGGCCGAACCCGCCGAGCGTGCCCGCGACGGACGCCATGTTCACGATCCGCCCCCAGCCGCGCTCCTGCATGTGCGGCCACGCCGCCTGCGCGCAGTTGAACGCGCCGGTCAGGTTCACGCGGAGGTCGCGGTCCCAGAGCTCGGACGACTGCTTCGGGAACTGGGCGGCGTGGTCGAGCGTGCCCGCGTTGTTGACGAGGATGTCGAGCGAGCCGAGCTCGTCGACGACGCGCGCCACCGTCGCGTCGACCTGCGCACGATCGGTCACGTCGCACTTGATCGCGAGCGCGCGGCGGCCGAGCTCCTCGATCTCGCGCGCGGTCGACTCGGTGTAGACGATCCCCTGCGCCTTCGCGACCAGTGCGAGCGGCCCCCACTCCGCGACGTCCGACTCGTCCGACTCGACCTGGATGTCGGCGATCGCGACGTCGGCGCCGGCGCGCGCGAGCGTGAGCGCGTCGGCGCGACCGAGCCCGCGCGACCCGCCGGTGACGAGCGCCACGCGGCCGGAGAGGTCGATCTCCAACGACATCGGATCGAGCCTAACGGTCGGCTTGCGCACAGATCGTCAGCGGTGCGGCTTGGCCGCACCGCTCGACCACATGCTCGGAGACGCGAGTGGTCCGCCCACCGCCGATGCGCGCCGAAGGCGCGCCCCCGAGCGGAAAGCGAAGCGGGCGAGGGACTACTAGTCCCTGGGCAGGAAGATCTCTTTGGCGATCACGAGCCGCTGGATCTGCGAGGTGCCCTCGTAGATCTGGAACAGTTTCGCGTCGCGCATCAGCTTCTCGACCGGGTACTCCTTGATGTAGCCGTAGCCGCCGAACACCTGCACCGCGTCGGTGGTCACCTTCATCACCGTGTCCGCCGCGAAGAGCTTCGCGAAGGACGACTGGAGCGTCGCGCGCTTGCCCAGGTCGTGCAGCCAGGCCGACTGCCAGACGAGGAGGCGTGCTGCCTCGATCTGCGTCGCCATGTCGGCGATCATGAAGTTGACGCCCTGGTGCATCGCGATCGGCACGTCGAACGTGACGCGCTCCTTCGCGTACTCGACCGCCAGCTCGTACGCCGCCTGCGCGACGCCGACCGCGCCCGCGGCCGTCCCCGGCCGCGTGAAGTCGAGCGTGCGCATCGCGATCTTGAAGCCGTCGCCCTCGTCGCCGAGGCGGTTCGACGCGGGGACGACGACGTCCGTCAGCGCGAACGCCGACGTGTCGGTCGAGCGCTGCCCCATCTTATCGAGGTGCTTCTCGATCGTGACGCCCGGCGCGTCCATCGGCACGACGAACGCGGAGATGCCGCGGTGGCCTGCCGCGGGGTCGGTCTTCGCGAACACGACCGTCCACGAGGCGTAGCCCGCGTTCGTGATGAACGTCTTCGACCCGTTGAGCACGTACTCGTCGCCGCGGCGGACGGCCGTCGTCTTCATCCGCGCGACGTCCGAGCCGGCGTCCGGCTCGCTCAACCCGAACGAGCAGAGGATCGGCTCCTCGAGCAGCGGCGGCAGCCAGGTCGCCTGCTGCTCCTCGGTGCCCGCGAGGATCACTGGGCCGGCGCCGAGGCCGTTGGCGCAGATGGCCGTGCCGATGCCCGAGCAGCCCCAGTTCACCTCTTCGCCGACGAGCATCCCGTCGAAGGCGGAGAGGCCGAGGCCGCCGAGCTCCTCCGGCACGTGGAGGTTCATCAGCCCGACCTCGTGGGCCTTCGCGATCACGTCCACCGGGTGGGTCGACGCCTCGTCGTAGGCGGCCGCCTTGGGCCGGATCTCGTTCAGGGCGAACTCTCGGGCGAGCTCGCGCAGCGCCTTCTGCTCGTCGGTGAGGGCGAACGAGACGCCCGTCCCGACCGCCTGATCCATCGTCGCCATGCCGCTCCTGCTGCATCGATTGACTAGTCAGTCAATGATACGGCATCCTGTGGAGGTGGGCAACGAGCGGGATGTCGCGCTCGTCCTCTCCGGCGGCGCGATCAACGGAGTCCTCCTCGAGGCGGGGTTCCTGCGGCGGGTCGCGGAGAGCGACCTGTGGCCGCGCGTCGGCTGGATCTTCGGCACCTCCGCGGGCGCGCTGGCGGGGACGATGGCGGCGCTCGACCGGCTCGACGAGCTCGAGGAGTTCCTGCTCGACCTCCGCCCCGACGAGGTGTTCAGGCCGAACCGGCTCTGGCGGCTGCCGCTGATCGGCCTCCACGAGTACGCGCTCCCGGCGACGATCGACCGTAAGTTCGGAAATCTGGAGGCGCTCGCCGAGGAGCTCTCGCACGCCGAGCGCGAGCTCGTCGTGTTCGCCTCCGACGTGACCGAGACCGAGCGGCCCTCGGAGAGCAACTTCGAGCTCGCCTACTCCTCGCGCGAGACGCCGCCGGCCGTGATGGCGCAGGCGATCCTCGCCTCCGCGGCGATCTCGACGCTGGTGCTGCCGCTCCGCGTCGGCGACAGGATCGCGACCGACGGCGCCTGGACGCGGAACTTCCCGCTCGGCTACGCGTACAACCGCCCCGAGGTCGGGACGATCGTGGCGTTCCGCTACCTGCCCGAGTACCCGCGCTTCGATGCGGGCGGCCTCACGCGGCTCAAGCGCCGGCTGCGCCCGTTCTCGCGCGTCCCGCCCGTGCGCGCGCTGATCGCCGAGCTCGAGGAGGCGGAGTCGCGCGACCGCCGCGGCGAGCCGGCGCACTACATCGACATGATCACGCGGCTGATGCGCCTCTCGGTGCTGCGCGGCACCGCGCTCGAGGAGCGCTTCGCCGACGAGGCGGACGCGTCGATCCGCGAGTACGAGCGGCTGATGCGCGAGCTGCCGGAGGTCGTCCGGGCGCGCGGCGGCTCCGACGACCTCGCAGGCGAGATCGAGGCACGGCTCGCGGCAGCGGACTTCCCGTTCCGGCGGGAGCGCGCCCTGCCGCGGATCATGGTGCGCGCCGGGGCCGAGGGCGTCGCGCTCGAGGCGCGCATCCGGCGCGGAGTCGAGTGGACGCGCGACGCAAAGCGCGCGTTGATCGAGCGCGGCTACGAGCTGACGGACGCCGAGCTCACCGCAGCCGGGATCGGTACCGCAGCACCCGCGCGACGCTAGCGTCCAGCTCGCCCGCGCGCGCGAGCGGCAGCAGCGCCGCGATCGCCCGCCGCGCGTGCGCTCCGCTCGTGAAGAGCAGCAGGTCGGCGCCCGCGCGGATCGCCTGCCGAGCCCACCGCTCGACGGGCGCCGCTCGGACGATCGAAAGCGAGTCCGTGATCGCGACGCCGTCGAAGCCGAGCCCGCGCAGCCGCCGGTACGTCTCCGGCGAGATCGACGCTCGGTAGCGCGCCCCGTCGTAGAACGCGTTGCTCGTCATCACGCAGCGGACGCCCGCGCGGATCGCCGAGCGGAACGGCGCGAGGTCCTGCGCGCGCACCTTCGCGTCCACATGTGGACGCTCGTCGGTGGAGACCGCCGCAGTGCCGAGCCCGGGGAAGTGCTTGACGCACGCGGCGTCGCCCAGCCCGCGCGCGAACGCGACCGCGTACCCGGGGCGCCGGAAGTGCCGCGACCCGAGCGGGCCGCGCAGGTCGACCACCGGCGCGAGGTCGACGTCGACGCCGCGCGCGCGCAGCGCGCGGCGGGTCGCCCGGCCGGCGGCGAGCGCCTGTGCCGCCGACGTGTACGAGCTCGCCGCCCCGCTCGGCGGCGCGTCGCGGTACGCCCGCACCTGCCCGCCCTCCTGGTCCATGAAGACGAGCGCTCCGACCGGACGCGGTGCGCCGGTGTTCCAGCGCTGCACGAGCACGCCGCCGACGCCGGGCGGCGCGGGCAACCCCGAGACGACGACGAGCGCCGCCTGCTCGGGCGGCGTCAGCGACGCGGCGGCCAGCAGAGACGCGGCGTAGAGCGCGACCGACACGGCGCCGAGGGTAACCCCCGCGTCCGGCTACCGACGCTCGAGCAGCTGCTTCAGGGCCGAGAAGTTCTCGTCGACGCCGCGCTTGACCGCCCCTCCCGCGAGTGGACCGAGGAGCCGGGACGCCCCGCCCAGCTCGACGTCGCCCTTGAGCGAGAGGTCGGTGCCGCCGTTCGAGCTGTTCAGGACGAACCGGTAGAGGAACGGCGTCGGCCCGTCGGCCGCGCGCAGGACGACCTCGCGCGGCCGCTCGGCGTAAAGCACCTCGAGGAGGTTCTCCGCCCGCCCCGACGGCAGCTTGCGTTCCATCCGGAAGCGGCGCTCGCCTTCCATCGGCTCCACGGCCTGCACGGCCGAGTTCCAGCTCGGGTACGTCTGCGGATCCGAGACGACCGCGAAGACCTCGTCGGCGGGCCGGTCGATGTGGATGCTGGTCTCGACGTGGATCACTCCCCACGGTCTACCCGCGGGAGCCCGGCCGAAGGTCTGGGGACCGTAAGGAACCGTGCAAGGAAGCGAGAGGTGCCGTTGGAACCGTCCGTAGACTGCTGCCGTGGACTTCTCGCTCACCGACGAGCAGCGGCTGATCCAGGACACGGTTCGGGCGTTCGTGGACGAGCGCGTCCTGCCGGTCGCGGTCGAGAACGACATCGCCCACAAGCTCGACCTCTCCCTGATCGAGGGGATGGCCGAGCTCGGCCTGCTCGGGATCGTGATCCCCGAGGAGTACGGCGGCGCGGGCCTCGACTTCGTCTCGGAGGCGCTCTCGTGCGAGGAGATCGAGCGCGGCGAGGCCGCCTTCCGCACGCTCATCTCCGTGCACGTCGGGCTCAACTCGCTCTCGCTGCTGCGCTACGCGAGCGAGGAGCAGAAGCAGCGGTGGCTGACGCCGCAGGCGCGCGGCGAGAAGCTCGCGTGCTTCGGCCTCACCGAGCCTGCGGCCGGCTCCGACGTCGCGAGCATGCGGACGAGCGCGCGCCGCGAGGGCGACGTCTACGTGCTGAACGGCCAGAAGAACTGGATCTCCTACGCGACCGTCGCCGACCACGCGCTCGTGTTCGCGAAGACGGACCCGGGCGCGAAGCACAAGGGCATCTCCGCGTTCGTGCTCGAGAAGGGCATGAAGGGGTTCACCTCGCGCGACACCGAGCACAAGCTCGGGATCTGGGCGGGCTCGACGGGCGAGCTCTTCTTCGAGAACGTCGAGGTGCCGGCCGAGAACCTGATCGGCGAGGAGGGCCAGGGCTTCGAGATCGCCATGTACTCGCTCGACCAGGGCCGCTTCACCGTCGCCGCCGGCGCGTGCGGCGTGATCCGCGTGTGCCTCGAGCGCTCGGTCGAGTACGCGCGCGAGCGCGAGACGTTCGGTCAGCCGATCGGCAAGTACCAGTTCGTGCAGGACATGATCGCCGAGATGGTGCTCGGCTACGAGACGTCGAAGCTGCTCGTGATGCAGGCGGCGTGGCTGAAGGACGAGGGCGTCCGCAACACGCGCGAGACGTCGCTCGCGAAGTGGCACGCGACCGAGTCGGCGTTCAAGGCCGCGCACCTCGCGATCCAGGTGCACGGCGCCTACGGCTACTCGGCGGAGTACGGGATCGAGCGCTACTTCCGGAACGCGCGCGCGCCGATCATCTACGAGGGCACGACCCAGATCCACAAGCTGATGCAGGCCGAGCACGCGCTCGGGCTGCGCAAGCTGAACGGGCGCGACGGCGCGATCTCGCCGATCGCGGCGTGGGGCCCCGCGCTCCTCGCGCGCGAGCCGGGCCCGCCCGTCGCCGCGGGCTGAGCGACACACCTTGAAACGCGTGCCGCGGCGCGGGATGATGGCGTGGTGCCGCACTACTGGTTCAAGGTCCCGCTCTCCAACACCGCTCCGCACCTGAAGGACGCGAAGGAGCGCGGCGGCGCCCCCGAGGTCAAGAAGGAGCTGCGCAAGGACGCGCACTCGAAACGCAAGTCCTTGCGCCACGCCAGCTTCACGCCGGGTCTGAGCGAGTGCCTGGCCGAGGTCGAGTCGCCGGAGCCCATGACCGACGAAGAGTGCGACTGGTTCAACGAGCGCTGGGACACGGGCATGAAGGGCTGCCCCGTGCCCCAGTACGACGCCGACGAGACGATCGAAGAGTCGGGCGGCTGGCGATTCGAGCCGCCCAGCGAAGCGTCCTAGACCCCGCGAGCTCGCTAGCGGCCGCCGGCGGCAAGTCGCTCTTCGTCCGCGCGCGAGCCGATCTCGTTGAAGACTCGACGCGCGACGACGTCCTCGCCTGACGCGACGGCGAGCGCGGCGTCGAGCCAGCGCGTCCGAGGCGCCCCGTCGCTCACGGCCGCGAGCTCGTCCCCCCGGCCGAGCGAGCGGAGGACGAACGCGAGCTCGCCGACCCAGAACGAAGGCAGCGTCGTCGCCCTCGTCGTCGCCCATGCCTCGAGCAGCTCGTCGGCGAGACCGGCGGCGCCGCCTGAGTCGCCCGCCTCGAACCGCGTGCGCGCGGCGAAGGCGAGCGCCGGGTACAGAAGCTGAGGCCCCTCGAAGCTGCGGCCGAGCTCGAGCGCCGCGTCGGCCTCGCCGGTCGCACCGACGAGGTCGCCGCGCTCGAGGCGGATCCACCCGCGAACGAGATGTGCGTCGAAGGCTGCAACGTGGGGCGCTCCCTCGCCGATCTGGTCGAGCAGCTCGTCGACGAGCTCGAGCGCCTCGTCCCAGCGGCGCGTCCAGTAGAGGGAGTAGAGCCGCTCGGCGTCGAACCACCTCAGCCTCGTGGGATCGCCGAAACGCTCCGCCGCGACGCGGCCGCGCGCGTGGAGCTCGGCCGCGCGACGTACGTCGCCGAGATTCGCGACGACGCTCCCCAGGTTGAGGTATGCGCGCACGATCTCAGGTGAGCCGACGTCCGTGGCGATCCGGATGCTCTCCTCGAGGTCGTCGACTCCGCCTGCATCGCCCGTCGACCCGCGCGCGGTTCCGATCGTCGTCCGCGCGGCGATCTGGAGCTCGGGCAGCTCGAGCTCATCCGCCATCGCGAGCGCCTCGCGTCCGAGCTCGATCGCCTCGGCTCCGCGATCGGTGGCCATTCGGAACCCCGCCACCGTCGCGAGCACGGTTGCCTTCTCGGCGGACGGCGCGTCAGCGCCCAGAAGCTCGAGTGCGCGGTCGAACCGCTCGGACGCCTCTGCGTGCCTCCCCTGCATCAAGAGCAGGCGCGCGCTGAGGACGTCCGCCTCGGCCGCCGCGCGGCGGTCGCCATGCTCGAGCAGCTCCGCGCTCGCCCGCTCGAGCTCCTCCACCCCCGAGCCGGCCGCCGCGCGCGCTTTGCCGAGCCCGGCCAGAAGACGGCCGTGCTCGACGCCGTTCTCCCGGGCGAGCCCGATGGCGGCGTCGAAGTAGTTCCCGGCCGCCTCGAACGCGTTCAGCGCGAGAGCACGCTCGCCGGCCTCGCGCAGTGCCTCACGTGCGCGGCCTTCGAGGGTGGCGTCCGTTCGTCCGGCTGCGCTCGCGAGCACCGACGCCTTCCAGAGGTGGTGTGCAAGCAACTCGGCGCGGTCGAGTCGATCCGCGGAGATCGACTCGAGCCAGGCGGCGACGGCGCGGTGCTTCTCGCTGCGTTTCGCGCGGGGGATCTGCCCGTACGCGACGTCGCGGACGACGGAGTGATGGAAGACGTACTCGAGCTCGCCCTCCACGGACGAGGATCGCTGGCGGCGGACCAGCTCCTTCTGCTCGAGCGAGCGCAATTGCGCTTCGACGTCCGCCGCCGCGGTGTCTGCCATCGCCGCGAGCGCTCCCGCCCAGAACGTGCGGCCGAGGACGGCGGCGTCGTGCAGCAGCGTCTTCTCCGAGGTGAGCGCGTCCAGACGTGACGCGACGATGCCGTGCACGGAATCGGGCACGGGCAGCTCGTCGCCGGTCAGCTGCCAACCGCCGTCCGCACGGCGAAGGAAGCCGCGATCCACGAGCATGCGGATGAACTCCTCGGCGTACAACGGGTTCCCCTCGGCGCGGTCCAGGAGCGCCTGCTGAAGTCGCTTCGGCAGCTCAGGCTGGCGGAGCAGGAAGCGCACGAGGGTCTTCGTCTCGTCGAGAGACAGCGGCGGCAGGGCGATCGTTGCCGCATTCCGTCGGGCTCCCCAGGTCTCCCGGCTCTCGAGAAGCTCGGGCCGGGCCGTGCAGAGGAGCAGCATCGGCCCGTTGCCCCAGTCGAGGAGCGTGTCGAGGAAGTCGAGCAGTCCCTCGTCCGCCCAGTGGATGTCCTCGAGCACGAGCACGAGCGGCCCCCACTCCGCAAGTGCCTCGAAGAATCGCCGCCAGGCGCCGAAGGCCGCCTCTCTGCGCTCGCCGGCCGTCGGCTCGGCCGCGAGGCCGACGAGCGGACGGAGATGCTTCTCGGCCCACGTCGCCTCGCCGGGATCGGCGATCACGTCGCGCACGCCGCGCCGGAGCTTCGTCTCCGTCGTCTCGGGGTCGTCGGTCTCGAGGATTCCCGTCTGGGCCTTCGCGATCTCGGCGAGCGCCCAGAACGTGACGCGATCCCCGTACGGCAGGCAGCGTCCGCGGCGCCAGGTGAGAAGGCCGGTCTCTTGCTCGAGCGCGCGCTCGAGCTCCCAGACCAGGCGGCTCTTCCCGATCCCCGGGTCGCCCACGATCGTGACGAGATGGGCGGTCCCGTCGCGTTTTGCGCGCGCGAGGGTGTCGAGGATCAGCGAAAGCTCCTCCTTGCGGCCGACGAGTGGCGCGAGCGGCCGCACGTCGGCGTGCACGGCTTCCGGCGGCGCACGCAACGCCTCGTAGACGGTGACGGGCGCGGCCTTTCCCTTCGCGGCGATCTCGCGAGAGTCGCCGAACTCGACTACGTCCCGAGTCAGTCGGTACGTGGGCTCACCGACGAGGACGGTGTTCGGAGCGGCGGCTTCCTCGATCCGGAAGGTCGTGTTGACGACGTCGCCGGTCGCGATCCCCTCGCCGGTCCCGGACCCCGCGGCCAGAGTCACCACCGCCTCGCCCGTGTTCACCGCGACGCGTACGCCGCCGATCGAGTCGCGAATCGCGAGTGCGGCGCGAACCGCGCGCGCGGGGTCGTCCTCGTGCGAGACCGGCGCGCCGAACACGGCCATCACCGCGTCGCCTACGTACTTCTCGAAGGTACCGCCGTAGCGCTCGAAGGCGTCGCGCATGCGCGCGAGCTGCGGCGCGACGGCCGCGCGAACGTCCTCGGGATCGCGGGCGTCCGCCTGCGCGGTCGAAGCGACGAGATCCGCGAACACGACCGTGACGACCTTCCGCTCCTCGCCGCTCGGACCGGCGACAGCGGCCCCGCAAGCGGGGCAGAACTTGGCGGCCTCCGGGACGTCGGCGCCGCAGCTCCGACATGCAGCCATGTCCCGAGGATACGGCGCGAACGCTGCGGGGACTAGTGCCTCACGCGAACGCCAGGCCCTGTGGCGCCTGGGGAACCGGGAGCGGACTCGCGGGTGGGTCGGACGGGAGCTCCGGCTCGTTGTAGACGCTCGGCGCGACGTCGTTCGCGTTGTCGGCGTAGTACACGCTCGCGAGCGCCTGGATGTGGGAGCGCCCGGGACCGAGCTCGAACTGGCCTCCGCCGTACAGCTGCATCCCGCGCTCGTTCGCGTACGCGATCGTCTCCAGCAGCGAGCGGACCGAGCCGAAGCGCGACGGCTTGATGTTCAGCCAGCGCGGCTCGAGCTCGAGCGCCTCCACGTCCTCGACGGAGTGGATCGGCGCGTCGAAGCTGAGGCGGTCGGCCGCGTCGAGCAGGATCGGTCGCGTCTCGTCGGTGAAGGCGGCATCCTCGATCACGGCGTCCGAGAGCACCTCGACCACGTCGCGGTAGAGGCGGGGGTCGGCGGGCTGGTCGACGGGCGTGTCCCGGTAGTAGCCCTTCAGGTCGGCGCAGCGGATCCTGCCCGTCGCCGCGAGCGACTCGATCAGCTCGCGCGTCCACTCGCTCGTCGGGTCGACCTTGAACTCGAGCGTGGGCGCCACCGCGAGGTAGCGGTTGATGTCCTCGCGCGTCGAGACGACGAAGCGGACGGGCCGGTACGGACGACCGACGGCGTCGGCGAGCGTGAGCCCCGCTTGCCGGAGCGCGAGGTCCAGGGCGGCGCTTTCGAACGCCCAGCGCCCGTAGCCCGGCGGGTCGAGCTCGCCGAAGCGCTGCGAGAGCTCGTCGAAGGTCCACGCGCCGCTCAGGTCCGGGCGGGCGTAGCCGTCGTGGGCGGCCGCGTCGTACGTGACGTCCTCGCCCTCGCCGACTGTGCCATCGCCGAGCAGGCGGACGACCGTCGTGACCCGGGTGAAGAAGCCGAGCGCGAGCTCGCGCCGCTCGAGCTCGAGGCCGTCGATCCGGAGCTCGAGCCCGGCGAGCCGTTCGTAGTCGCTCACGGGAGTGTTCTACCCTGCCGGTCGTGCTCGCCGCGTTCGCCGCCGTCGTGCTCGCGCTCCCACAGGGTGGCGTGTTCGTGCCCGGGGAGCGGCTCGGCGGCCTGCGGCTCGGGGCCACGGAAACGCAGGCGAGGGCCGCATGGGGACCGCACGTCGGTGTCTGCCGGGGCTGCCCGCGGCGCACGCTCTACTTCACCTACGGCAAGTTCAACCAGGTCGGCGCCGGCGTCGAGCTGCGGCGCCGTCGCGCGGTCGCGCTCTTCACGCTCTGGGTGCCGACCGGCTGGCGGACCGATCGCGGCGTGCGCCTCGGCGACTCGACGGTCAGCGTGAACGGCGTGTACGGAACGCTCGCACGCGTCGAGTGCGGCCACTACTTCGCGCTCGTGCAGCGGCGCGGGAACGTCGTCAGCGCCTTCTACTTCAAGAACGACGTGCTCTGGGCGTTCGGGCTCATGCTCCGGTCGGTACGCGTGTGTCGGTGAGGCCCGCGCCGACGACCGCGACGACGGTCTGCTCGGCGCGGGCGACGCCCCCGTCGCCGTCCGGGAGGATCCCCAGCACCCACCCGGTGAGGATCTCCTCGATCGCGCCGTAGAAGATGACGCTCGCGAGCGCCGCGTCGACGTCGTCGCGGAACGCGCCCTCGGACTGGCCCCGGCGCACGATGCGCTCGATCGCGGCGAACGCATCGGTGATCTCCTGCACGCGGCGCCCGAGCTCGGCGCCGCGCGTGACCTCGCGCACGAGCACGCGCACGAGGTCGGGGTCGCGCCGCCACGAGCGCAGGAGGATCGCCGCGACCTGGCGCAGCTGCTCCTGCGCCGCCGCGCCCGACTCCTCGACCTCGCGGACTGCGGCGAGGAGCTCGGTCCACGTCTCGCGGAAGACGGTCTCCAGCACCTCTTCCTTCGAGGCGAAGTAGTGGTACAGCAGCCCGTGGGCGACGCCTGCTTCCTCGGCGATGTCGCCGACGCGGGAGGCGTGGTAGCCCCGCCGGGCGAAGACCCGCACCGCCGCGTCGAGCAGCGCGCGGCGCCGGTCGGCGGTGATTGACCGTTCAGTCAACGCGCGCCGAGCGTAGTGTAGGTTCGCCCGCGGTGCAACCGCTCGAGGGGCTCCTCGTCGTCGACCTCACGCGGCACCTGCCGGGCCCGTTCGCGAGCAGGGAGCTGCTGCGGCTCGGCGCGAGGGTGGTGCGGCTCGAGTCCCCCGAGGGCGATCCGCTGCGCGGGATCGCGCCCGAGTGGGACGCGGCGCTGAACGCGGGCAAGGAATCGGTCGTCTGCGACCTGAAGGCCGAGCCGGAGCTCGGCCGCGCGCTCTGCTCGCGCGCGGACGTGGTGCTCGAAGGGTTCCGGCCCGGCGTCGCGGCACGGCTCGGCGTCGGGGCCGACGACCTGCCCGACCGCGTCGTCTACTGCTCGATCACCGGTTTCGGCGCCGACGGCGCGCACGCCTCCCGGGTGGGCCACGACCTCAACTACCTCGGGTGGGCCGGCGCGCTCGCGGACACGGCTCCGGCGCCGCCGCCGGTCCAGGTCGCGGATCTCGGGGCCGGCGCGCAGGCTGCGGTGGTCGAGATCCTCGCGGCCCTGCTCGAGCGCGGACGGACCGGCCGCGGCTCGCGGCTGGTCGTCTCGATGACGCACGGCGCGCACCGCTTCGTCGCTCATCGCCTCGGCGGCGAGCCCGTCCCGCGGCTCCTCACGGGCGGGCTCGCGTGCTATCGCACGTACGCGACCCAGGACGGCCGTTACCTGACGGTGGGAGCACTGGAGGAGAAGTTCTTCCGCCGGCTGTGCGAGCTGATCGGCCGTCCAGAGCTCGCCGGCCGGCAGTTCGACGCGGACCAGGACGCGCTCGCGCGCGAGCTCGCGGACGTCTTCGAGCGGAGGGCGCTCGCCGACTGGCTCGCGCTCGTCGACGGGGAGGACGTCGCCGTCGGGCCCGTCGCGACGCTCGAGGAAGCCGCCGCGACCTTCGGCGGCCCGCCCCCGCAAGCAGCCGCCCGTCTCGGACACCATACGGCCGCATGGCGCGACGAGCTCGGTTTCTGACCGCGGCGCTCCTCCCGGTCGCGCTCGCGGCCCTCGCGGTCGCCGCGCTCGGGGCGGAGGGACCGCGGACGCGCGTCGTGCTGCTCGTCGTCCGGGACGACGGTGCCTGGCGGGTGCGCGCGGACGACGGACGCGCGCAGCGTATCCCCGGCACGCGGGGCGCCGTCGCCGCGGCGTGGGCTCCGAACGGCCGCGAGCTCGCGTTCGAGCGGGACGGGACGATCTTCGGCGCGAACCGGGACGGGACGGGTGTCCGGGTGCTGCTGGCCGGCGCCGAGCCCGCGTGGTCGCCCGACGGGCGGAGCATCGCGGTCGTCCGGGCGGGCCGGATCGTCGTCGCCCGCCGCAACGGGCGCTCGCCGCGGGCGGTCACGACGGGGCCTTCGGACGGCCGCCCCGCGTGGAGCCCCGACGGCAGGCGGATCGCGTTCGTGCGCGACGGAGCGATCTCGGTTGTCGCTGCGTCCGGCGGTGCGGTGACCACGCTCGCCCGCGGAACGGATCCGGACTGGTCACCAGACGGCGGGCGGATTGCGTTCGCGCACGAGGCCGGCGGAGTCGCGACGATGGCTCCGGACGCGACCGACGTGCGGCTGCTGACGGTCCACTCCGGCGCGGGAGCCCCCGTGTGGCTCCCGGACGGGTCCGAATTGGTCGTTGTCCACAGTGAGAACATCGTTGCCTACGCGCCGGACGGCACGGTCTCGCGACCGCTCGGGCCGGGCCGCCGCGTCGACGTCGCTCGCGTCCCCCTCGCCGCCGAGCTGCTGCCCGACCTCGACCAGCGCGCGCCGCGCGGGCTCGTCGTGTCGAGGATCGCGGGCCGGTACAAGCTGGGGTTCGAGTCCGCCGTCGACAGCGTCGGCCTCGGCCCGCTCTGGATCCGCGGCCTGCGCACCGGGGCGGGCATGCAGGCGCGCCAGCTCGTCCGCGTCGCCGGCGGCGGCTTCGAGGCGCACCGCGACGCCGGGACGCTGCGCTACACCTGGTCGTCGTCGCACTCGCACTGGCACCTGCTGCGCTTCGCGCGCTACGAGCTGCGCCGCGCGAGCGACAGCTCGCTCCTCGGAACCGACCGCAAGACCGGCTTCTGCCTCGCCGACCACTACGGCACCGCGCGCGGCGTGCGACCGGGCCGCCCGACGTTCCTCGGGAACTGCGCCGCCGGCGCGCCGGGCGCACGCACGGTCGAGCAGGGATCGTCCGTCGGGTTCACCGACCGGTACCCGGCCCACTTCCACGGCCAGAACGTCGACCTGACGAGAGCCCGCCCGGGGATCTACGTGCTCGTGAACCGTGCGAACCCGGACGGGCTGCTGCGCGAGCGCCGCTACGACAACAACGCGGCTGCGATCCGGCTGCGGTTGACGCGGCCGGGGGGCGTGCCGCACGTGCAGGTGCTCCGCTCGTGCGAGGGAACGGAGCGCTGCTGAACTAGGACGCGAGGCCGAGCGCCGCGGGCAGCTCGCGCAGGTCGGTCAGGCGGCCGTCCGCGTCGGGGAAGCGACCGTCGCGGTCGATCAGGAAGGGGCGGATCCCGAGCGCGCGCGCTCCGTCGATGTCGTCCTCGGGCGAGTCGCCGACCATCGCTGCCTCCTCGGCGCCGATCCCGAGCCGCTCGAGCGCGGCGCGGAAGATCGACTCGTGCGGCTTCACCTTCCCGTGCGCGCGCGACGACACGGCGGCGTCGACGTCGAGCGCGTGGTGCACGACGAACAGATCGAGATCTCGCGCGGTGTTCGAGACGAGCGCCAACCTCAGGCCGCGCTCGCGCAGGTGCACGAGCGTCGGCAGCACGTCGTCGTACAGCTCGAAGTTGCCGGCGTCCTCCCACGCGCGCGTCAGCTCCGCCGCGGCTTCGTACGCACGGTCGGAGTCGCCGCCCATGCCGCGGATGATCCGCTCCGTGAACAGGACCCAGACCTCCTCGTCGTGCTCGAGCTCCGGGTGGCGCTCGAGCGTCTCGAGCGCTGCGTGCCTCGCCTCGTCGTAGCGCGACGGGTCGAGGTCGAAGCCGAACCGGGCCGCCATGCGCCGGTACCCCTCGGGACCGAGGTCGGGGCCCGGCTTGACGAGCGTGAAGTCGACGTCGAAGAGGACGGCGCGGAGCTCGGCCACGGCGGCGAGGATAGCCTTGGGCGGTGTCCCGAACCCCCGAGCAGATCCTCCGGGAGGCCCAGCGGATCGCGCTCGTCGGCGCGTCGAAGAACCCGGAGCGCCCGAGCCACGACGTCATGCGCTACCTGCTCTCGCAGGGCTACGACGTGGTCCCGGTCAACCCCGGCTGCGACGAGGTGCTCGGCGTTCCGGCCGTGGGCTCGATCGCCGAGGTCGAGCCGCCGATCGACCTGGTCGACGTCTTCCGCCGCGCCGACGCGGCGCCGGGGCACGCGCGCGAGGCCGTCGCCGCCGGCGCGAAGGCGTTCTGGCTCCAGCTCGACCTGCACTCGCCGGAGGCGCGCCGGATCTGCGAGGACGCCGGGCTCGACTACGTCGAGAACGCGTGCACGGCGATCGTCCACCGGACGCTCTGATCGAGGCGCGGAGAAGCTACCCTGTACCCCGCTCGGGGTGTGGCGCAGCCTGGTAGCGCGCTCCGTTCGGGTCGGAGAGGTCCCCAGTTCGAATCTGGGCACCCCGATGAGGTGCACGGGGGAAACCGTGTTTCCCCCGTGGGCCCCTTCTTCGCCGGTCTATGGCGCCAGGAACTCCTCGATCGCGTCCAGGCACGCGTCCGGCCGCTCGACGATCGGCAGGTGGCCGCAATCCGCGATCACGCGGAGCGGCGCGCGCAGCCGCCGGGCGTAGTCGAACGCGTCGTCGACCGGGAGCTGGCGGTCCTCGGCGCCCCAGAGCACGAGCGCGGGGCAGCGCACGTCGTGGAGGTCGAGGCGCGGGTCGTCCGCCGTCAGCGCGCGGGAGGCGCTCCGCGTGTCCGTGTGGAGGTCGAGCTCGCCGAGCAGGGCCTCGACGGCGTCCGGGTGAAGCGCCTCGGGGTCGGCGGCGAACCACGGGCCGAAGACCATCCGCTTGAGCGAGCCGCTCCTCGCCACCGACTGCCAATGCCGCGAGATCCTGCGGCCGGGCTGCACCCAGCCCACGAACGCGAGCGCACGCTCGGCGGCTCTCGTCCCCGAGCCGATCCCCGCGGGCGCGGCCAGCACGAGCCCGCTCACGGCGTCGGGATGGCGGGCCGCAAGCCGGAGTGCCACGAGCCCGCCGAGCGAGTGCCCGACGGCGACGACTTCGCCGAGACTCAGGCGCTCGAGCAGCAGGGCGATCCTGTCGGCGTAGGCGCCGATTCCCGGCGCGGCAGGGAGCGGACCGGAGCGGCCGTGTCCCGGGAGGTCGACGAGCACGACCCGGCGCCGCTCCGCCAGCCGGGGGGCCAGCAGGGCCCAGTTGGCCGAAGAGCCGCCCAGGCCGTGCAGGAGGACGAGCGGCGTGCCCTCCGCCGCGCCGCCGACGAGGGCACGGAGCGGTGCTCCGCGGATCGTCTCGACCCGCTCTTCGAAGCCCGACAGCAGGGTGGCAACCGTCATCGAGGCCGTCTATCCTTCCGGACGATGAGCAGTTCACGGAAGCAGGCCCGCTGATGCCTGCCCCGTCCGAGAGGAGCTTCTAGCCCCGTCCGCGCGTACGCGCGAGGCGGGGTTTTTCGTTTCCGGAGTCACCGGCGAAAGGAGCCGTATGGCCAATCACCTCACGCCCGAAGAGCTGTCCAAGGAGCTCGGGATCGACCGGCAGGAGGTGATCCGCGTCTGCCTGCAGGAGGGCGTGCCGATCTACCAGGGGAAGATCGACAAGACGCTGTTCCAGGCGCAGCTGCAGGCGCTGGGGGCGCTCCCCCAGCCCCACTAGGAGCGCCTACGCACTCTTTCTGGCGGCGGCCTTGGCCTTCGGCCGGGCCGCCGTCTTCTTCTTCGCGGGGGCCTTCTGCTTCGAGGCCTCCGCGACGCTCTTGCGGAGCGCCTCCATCAGGTCGACGACCGGCGCGTCCTCGGCGACGGGCTCCGGCCGCGCGATCTCCTCGCCCGCGAGCTTCGCCTCGAGCATCGCGCGCAGGTCGCGTCGGTACTCGCTCTGAAGCTCCTCGGCGTCGAACTCGCTCTCGAGGCTCTCGATCACCTGGCGCGCGAGCGCGAGCTCGGCGTCCTTGACCTGCGTCTCCTCGACGGCCTCCTCGATCTCCGCCTGCGAGCGCACGTCCTCGGCGAGGAAGAGCGTCTCGAGCGCGAGCGCGTCGCCCCGCGCGCGGATCAGGCAGAAGTGCTCCTGGCCGCGCAGGACGAAGCGGCCGACCGCCGCCATCTGCGTCTCCTTCATCGCCTCGAGCAGGAGTACGTACGGCCGGCGCTGCGCCGCGGTCGACGACGGGGCGAGGAAGTAGGTGCGGTCGAAGAAGATCGGGTCGACGCCGTCGAGCGGGACGAAGCGGTCGATCTCGATCGCGCGCGAGTCGTCCTGCTGCTCGATCGCCTCGAGGTCGGCGTCCTCGACGATCACGAACTCGCCCTTCGCGACCTCCCAGCCCTTGACGAGCTCGTCCGGGCCGACCTCGCGGTCGTGGGTCGGGCACCAGCGCTTCTGCCTGATCGGCGTGCGGCACTCGCGGTGCAGCATGCGGAAGCTGACGTCGCTCTGACGCGCAGCGGGTTTCGTCGCCAGGGCCAGCCCGACGGGGATGCTGACGAGGCCGAACGAGATGGAGCCGTTCCAGATCGTGCGCATGGGGCCTTTCAAGTCTAGTGACGGACCGGGGGATTTCGGCCCTTGAGCGGGCATTCCTTCCGACTAGAGTTGGATCCGATGGCAACGCGGGTGGCCCCAGAGGCGCGGAGCGACCGACGGACGGCGCAGGAGCGCACCATCCCGCGCCTGTGGCAGGACGCGATCGCCGCCGAGCGGACGAATGCGGCCTACCTGGTCGAGCGCGACGGCGGTTGGGAACCCGTCTCCTGGGAGGAAGCGGCCGTCGCCGTCGAGGAGCTCGCGAACGGCCTCCTGGCGCTCGGGGTGCGCAAGGGCGACGCCGTCGCGATCCTCGGGCAGACGAGCCTCGAGTGGGCGCTCTTCGACTTCGCGCTCGCGCACGTCGGCGCGATCGGCGCCGCGATCTACGCGAACAGTGCCGCGAAGGACTGCGAGTACATCCTCGACCACTCCGAGTCGGTGGCCGTGCTCGCCGAGGACGAGGGTCAGCTCGCGAAGCTCGCCGAGTACCGGCACCGCAACCCGCGTCTCGAGCACGTGCTCACGTACGCGGACCTCGGCGAGCTGCGCGCGCGCGGACGCGATCACGCCGAGGCGAACCCCGGTGCGCTGGCCGCCGCCGTCGCCGAGGTCGGGCCGGACGACGTCTTCACCTACATCTACACCTCGGGGACGACCGGCCCGCCGAAGGCCTGCATGATCCGCCACCGCAACTACCACGCGATGGCCGCGGTCGTCGACGAGATCGACGACTTCACCATGGCCGACGACACGATGCTGCTCTACCTGCCGCTCGCGCACAACTTCGGCCGCCTGATGCACCTCGAGGGCCCGTACGTCGGCTTCACGCTCGCCTTTCTCGCCGATCCGCTGCGCGCGGCCGAGGCGCTCAAAGCGGTCCGCCCCACGCTCTTCCCGAGCGTGCCCCGCGTGTTCGAGAAGGTGCACACGGCCGTCGTCTCGAAGTTCGACGCCGAGCAGGGGCTGAAGCGGAAGATCGTCGCCTGGTCGCTCTCCGTCGGCCGCAGGGCGTCCGAGCGCCGGGCCGCGGGCAAGCCGCTCGGGCCGATGCTCGCGGCCCGGCACCGGCTCGCGGACCGGCTCGTCTACTCGAAGGTGAAGGAGCAGCTCGGCGGCCGCTTCCGCATCGGGATCTCCGGGGGCGCCCCGCTCGCCAAGGAGATCGCCGAGTTCTTCCACGCCCTCGACGTGCTGATCCTGGAGGGCTACGGGCTGACCGAGTGCACGACTGCCGCGACCGTCAACCGGCCCTCGCGCTTCCGCTTCGGCACCGTCGGCCCCGCGCTCCCGGGAACCGAGCTCCGCATCGACGACGACGGCGAGGTGCTGATCTCCTCGCCGACCGTGTTCGCCGGCTATTACAAGGACGAGGCGGCGACGCGCGAGATCCTCGGCGAGGACGGCTGGCTCCGCTCGGGCGACATCGGCGAGCTCGACGAGGACGGTTTCCTCACGATCACCGACCGCAAGAAGGACATCATCGTCACGGCGGGCGGCAAGAACGTGGCGCCGCAGAACCTCGAGAACGAGCTGAAGATGTCGAAGTTCGTCTCGCAGGCGCTGGTGATCGGCGACCGGCGCCCCTACTGCGTCGCGTTGATCACGCTCGACGAGCCCGAGCTCGTCAAGTGGGCGCACGCGCACGGGATCGCCGGCGAGCTGTCGGCGTCCGCACTCTCGCGCAACGCGAGGGTGCGCGAGCTGGTCGAGGGCATCGTCGACCGCGTCAACGCCGACCACTCGCGCTACGAGCAGATCAAGAAGTTCGACATCCTGCCGCGCGACTTCACGATGGAGGCAGACGAGCTCACGCCGACGCTGAAGCTGAAGCGGCGCGTGTGCCAGGAGCACTTCGCGGACGAGATCGAGGCGCTCTACCGCGCATAGGCTCAGCGACCCGTGTGTTGCGGACCGCGATCGCCGTGCAACGCTTCGATGACGCCGACGCGGCGCGGCTTCGCCTCGACGTTGCGGTAGGTGCAGACGTACGCGGCCTCCTTCCACTCCCAGCTCATGGAGAAGGCCGCTCCGCGCGGAGCCTGCTCAGCGCAGATGTTCTCGGCCCGGTCGCTCCAGGTCGCGTTCGCGGCGACGAGCGCCGCGCCGAGCACGGCGACCGCCGCGAGGGCCACGAGCGACCGGCGCATGAGCCGACGCACCGCAGGCTAGTGGTAGTCGTGCACGACGGCGTGGCCCTTGCCGCGGCGGATCATCGCTTTGTTGACGGCGAACGCGAACGGCCAGGCGATCACGAACCCCCCAAGCAGCGGTAGCCAGAAGCGGAGATCGCCGAGGCCGGCCTCCATCGCACCGGGGACGAGCAGGATGAAGCCGTTGTCGATCAGCTCCATGATCGCGATCGAGATCGTGTCGGCCGCGAGCGCGATCGGGAGGATCGCGGCCAGCGAGAGCCCCGCTCGAAACAGCGGCAGCGAGGTGAGGGCGTAGCCGAACAGGAAGGCAAGCGCGACCGCGAGCGCGATCGTCGCGACGTCGCCCCAACCGAGCGCCGTTGCGACGACCATGCCCACGACCTCGCCGATCACGCAGCCCGTGAGGCAGTGATTCGTGGCGCTGGCGGCGAGCCGGTTGAGCGTCGCGCCGGTCGCGGCTCCGCCGTGGTGGGCGTGGCTCAGAGGCGGCGGGCGCCGACGTAGGTCGACGAGTACCAGCCGGTCATCGACGAGATCTTCACCACGTCGCCCGTGTGCGGCGCGTGGATGAAGTTGCCGCCGCCGACGTAGATGCCCATGTGCCCGAGTCCGTTGAAGAACACGAGGTCGCCGGGCTGGAGATCGCCGCGCGAGACGGGCGAGCCCATGTTCCACTGCGCGCCCGTGTAGTGCGGCAGGGAGACGCCGATCTGCGCGTAGACGTACATCGTGAACCCCGAGCAGTCGAAGCCCGACGGAGACGCGCCGCCCCAGCGGTAGGGAACGCCCAGGTAGCGCATCGCGATCCCGACGACGCCGCCGTAGCGGGCCGGCGGGGCCGCGCCGTCGGGCACCGAGCCGTAGCTCGCGGGCGCCTCGAAGGTCTGCCCTCGGAGCTGGCTCGCGATCGCGCGCGAGCGCCGCGCCTCCTCAGCCTGGATCCGCCGGATCTCGTCGCGGATGCCGGCCAGCATCGACTCGCGCTCGTCGAGCTGGCTCTGGATCGAGGCGCGCTGCGCCGCCTTCTCCTCGACGACGCTCGACTGCTCCGCCCGCGCCCTGGCCAGTCGCACGCCGCGGCGCTTCACCTCCGCGCGGTAGTCGATCACCTGGCGGAGCGTCGCCGCGTCCTGCTCCGAGACCCGGTTCGCGGTGTCGATGCGATCGAGGAGCTCGTCGAGGCTCGTCGCCCCCAGCAGCACCGCGACCGTCGAGGTCTGCTCGCCCGACGTGTACATCGAGACGACGCGGTCGGCGAGTCGGCGCTGCGCGGTCCCGAGGTTCTTGCGAGCGATGACGATGTGGCGCTTGTTGCGCGCGAGCTCGCCCTCGATGCGGTCCAGCTTCACGTTCGCGAGGTTGTATGCCTCGACGGCGTGACCCAGGCGCGCGTCGATCTCCTGGATCTGGGCGAGCACGTCCTGCGCGCGGCTCTGCTGCTGCTCGAGCTGCGACGGCTCGGCGACTGCTCCACCTGCCGTCGCGAGCGTCGCGGCGAGACCGAGCAGGAACGCAGGGAGGATTCGGCGGGTCAGTCGAATGGTTGCTCCAGCTCCTCCAACATGCGACGCACCCGGGGCAGGCGCGTCACAAGGGTCGGAGGCTAGCAACCTTCCCGGATGCTTGCATCGCCAAATAGGGCCGAAAACGGCGTTCGGCGCCCAAATACGGTGTGTTACAAGCGCGCGTGGTCTGGTACGGTCCCGCCTCTGTGCGCGGATGCTCGAGCATGCTCGCGGCGCGCCGGCTGGCCGTTCTCGTCGGAGCACTGTCCGCCTTTGCGCTTCCCGCCGCGGAGGGCGCGTCCAGCCCTGCCGGTGGGGTCGCGGAGCTGCGGGAGCGCGCCTCGACACTGGCCCAGCGGGAGCGGGCGGCGACGCTCGAGCTCTACGCGCTCGAGTCGCGGCTGGCCCGGACCAGGGCCCAGGTGGCCGAGCTCGGGGCCGAGCGTGAGGCCGCCGAGCTCCGCCTCCAGAGCCTCCGGATCCAGCTCGACGCGGCCTGGCAGACGGCCTCCGTCGCCGAGCGGAATCTCGGCGCCAGGATCCGCCAGCTCTACGAGTCCGGCGGAGTCGACCCGATCGCCGTCCTGCTGGGGGCACAGTCGCTCGACGAGGCGATCGGAGGGCTCGAGGGGATCCGGAGCGTCGCGAGCGGGGACGCCCGGATCGCCGAGGAGGTGCGGCGGGCGCGGGCCAGGCTCGCCCGCGCGAAGCGCGAGGTGGCGGCCCGGGCGGCCGCGTTGAGCGCGGCCGAGGCCGCGGCGGCGGCGAGCGCGTCCGAGCTGGAGTCGGCCGTAGGCGAGCGCCGGTCGTATCTCGCGCAGCTCGCCGGCGAGCGGGGCCTGACGACCCGACGGATCGCCCGGGCGCAGCACACCGCCCGCGCTGCGGCGACGCGTGCTCCCGACCGGCCCGCGGCCACCCCGATGGCCCTCGAGACGACGTCCGCTCCCGTCGTGCCGGACGTGACCGCGGACGGGCTGCGCACGCTGACCGTCGAGGCCACCGGCTACGCGATCCGCGGCCGCACGGCGACCGGGCTTCCCACCGCGTGGGGCGTCGTCGCGGTCGACCCGTCGGTGATCCCGCTGGGAACTCGGATCACGGTCCCGGGCTACGGGGAGGGCGTCGCGGCCGACACCGGCAGCGCGGTCCAGGGAGCCAAGATCGACCTCTGGTTCCCGTCCGTCGCCCAGGCGCTCGCCTGGGGCAGGCGAACCGTGACGATCACGATCCACGGCTGACGTTCTAGACTCAGGCCATCGCGGAGCAGGGGGGAACGACGCAGACGATCGAGGCGAGCGGCGCTCGTCAGGACGCGCTCCGCGTCCTGATCGTCGACGACCACGACCTCTTCCGGACCGGGCTTCGGAACCTGCTCGAGGAGCAGGGCCTCCAGGTGATCGGCGAGGCCGCGGCGGGCGCGGAGGCGGTGCGCGCCGTGCGCGACCTGACGCCCGACGTGGTCGTGATGGACCTGAACATGCCGGGCATGTCCGGCGTGGAGGCGACCCGCCAGGTCGTCGCGTTCGCCCCGCTCACCCGCGTGCTCGTGCTCACGATCTCCGACCAGGACAGCGACGTGCTCGACGCGATCCTCGCGGGCGCGTGCGGCTACCTGCTCAAGGACTCCTCGATCCAGGAGCTGATGGCCGGCATCCGTGCGGCCTCGGTCGGCGAGTCGCTGATCTCGCCGAACATCGCGGCGAAGGTGCTTCAGCGCGTTCGCTCGACGAGCAGCGTGTCGGCGATCGCCGAGACGATCCGCGCCGAGCTCTCGGACCGCGAGATCCAGGTCCTGAAGCTGATCGCGAACGGCAAGGACAACGCACACATCGCGGCGGAGCTGCACATCAGCCCGAAGACGGTCAAGAACCACATCTCGAACATCCTGATGAAGCTCCAGATCGACAACCGCATCCAGGCGGCGGTCTACGCCGTCAAGTCCGGGATCGTCTAGCGGAGTCTCAGGCGGCCGCGCGGGCTGCGTCGGCGCGGTCGCGCAGCGTGCCCAGCATGGAGCGAAGGCGCGCGAGGTCGTCCGCGGCCACGCTCAAGCGCTGTCCGAGGCGCGCGAGCTCCTGGGTCCGCCCGCCCTCGCCGTCGCCGAGCGTGGCGGCGGCCTCGGCGATCCCGCGCTCGATCCGCCAGCGCTCGGCCTCGAGCGCGAGCGCCGCCGCGTAGCCCGACGTGAGCGTATCCTCGAGCTCGTCGAGCGCAGGCGTCTGCCCTGCGTCGAGCAGCCCCTGGATCTGGCGGAGAATGTCGGCGTGGTCGGGCACGGAGGGTCTTGACGATTATGGAATCGGAAGCGGTGGGGATCATGGGCCGCGCGGCCCATCTTCTGCACCGGGCAGGCCCACGTTTCTGGGCCGTTCTCGGCGTCGCGCTCGCGCTCGCCGGTCCCCAGCCGGCCGCGGCCGCCGTCCCGCTCCAGGAGCGGCTCGCGAAGGCGCTCGCGGTCCCGAACGTCCAGGCACGCCAGACCGGGGCGATCGCGATCGATCTCCGCACCGGCGAAAAGGTGTTCTCGCTCAACGAGCAGCGCTCGTTCCTCCCGGCGTCGACCGAGAAGCTCGCGGTCGCGTACGCCTCGCTGTACGCGCTCGGCGGCGACTTCCGGATCGAGACCGACGTGCTCGGCGACGGCGTCATGGAGGGGACGACGTGGCGCGGGAGCCTCGTGCTCAAGGGCTTCGGCGACCCCTCGCTCTCGCGCGCCGACCTGCGGGCGCTCGCGCGTGGCGTGCGCGACTTCGGCATCCGGGCCGTCACCGGCGGTGTCGTCGGCGACGAGTCGTACTTCGACACGCAGCGCGTCGTCTCCGGCTGGAAGCCGTCGTACTTCATCCAGGAGTCGCCCCCGCTCTCCGCGCTGATCGTCGACCGGGCCCGCATCGGCCGAGCGACCTCGAGGAACCCGCCGCTCCAGGCGGCCGCGCTCTTTCGGGCCGAGCTCGTGGCGGCGGGCGTCGCCGTGACCGGCCGCGCCAGGGCGGGGACGACCGACGCCCCCGACTTCCCCCTCGCGTCCGTGCACTCGCCGCCGCTGTCCGAGCTGGTCCGCTGGATGGGAGTCGAGAGCGACAACTTCGTCGCGGAGATGCTGTTGAAGCAGCTCGGCGCGCGGGAGACGGGCCTCGGGACGAGCGCGCGCGGCGCCGCGGTCGTGACCGCGCTCCTGCGGACGTTCGACGTTCCGCTCGGCGGCGTCCGGCTCGTCGACGGGTCGGGCCTGTCGCTGCTGAACCGACTGACCGCGACCTCGCTCGTCGCGCTGCTGAACGTCGCGTGGAGCGACCCCGCGCTCCGCCCGACGTTCGTCCGCACGCTCCCGGTCGCCGGCGTCAGCGGGACGCTGCGGAAGCGGTTGCTGCGCGTGCGCGGCCGGGTGCGGGCGAAGACGGGCACGACGAGCGCGGCCTCCACGCTGGCCGGCTATGTGACGGGCCGCTACGCGTTCGCGATCATGCACAACGGACGTCCCGTGTCGACCACCTGGGCACGGCGGGCGCAGGACCGGTTCGTCCTCGTGCTAGCCGGCTAGGAGCTTCAGCAGGTCCTGCTCGGTGAGCAGCGCGACGCCCTCGCGCTGCGCCTTCGTCAGCTTCGAGTTGCCGGGCTCCTCCCCGACGACGAGCCCGGTCGTCTTCTTCGAGACCGAGTTCGTCACCTTCGCGCCGAGCGCCTCGAGCGCGGCCGCCGCCTGCTCGCGAGAGAAGCCCTCGAGCGTGCCCGTGATCACGTACGTGTCGCCCGTGAGTGGGCCCTCTTTCGGGCGGTCCTCCTCGCCGAGCTCGAAGCGCAGGCCGAGCCCGCGCAGCTCGGCGACGAGCGCGCGGTTCTGCTCCTCCGCGAACCACTCGGCGATCGACTCCGCGCGGTCGGGCCCGATCCCGTCGACCTCGGTGACGTCCTCCTGGCCCGCTTCGAGCAGGCGGTCGACGTTCTCGAAGTGGCGCGCGAGGTTCTGCGCGGTGACCCAGCCGACGTCGGGGATGTTGAGCCCGAAGAGCACGCGGCTGAACGAGATCTCCTTCGACGCCTCGATCGACTCGACCGCCTTCGTGGCGGAGATCTCGCCGTAGCCGTCGAGCTCCATCAGCTGCTCCTTCGTCAGGCGGTACAGCTCGGGCAGCGAGCGGACGAGGCCCAGCTCCCAGAGCCTGCGCACCGACTGCTCGCCGACGCCCTCGATGTCCGCCGCGGCCTGCACCCAGTTGATCAGGGACTCGAGCCCGCGCGAGGGGCAGGCGCGGTTCGGACAGCGGTGCATCGCCTCGCCCTCGGGCTTGACGATCTCGGCGCCGCAGAGCGGGCAGTTCTTCGGCATCCTGAACCGCCTCGTCCCCTTCGCGTGGGGCAGGACGGGCCCGACCACCTGCGGGATCACGTCTCCGGCACGCTGCACGATCACCTGGTCGCCGACGCGGATGTCCTTGCGGTTGATGTCCTCCTCGTTGTGCAGCGTCGCGCGCGAGACGGTGACGCCGCCGACCTCGACCGGCTCGAGCAGCGCCCAGGGATTCAGCGCGCCGGTGCGGCCGACGCGGATCAGGATCTTCTCGAGCTTCGTCGTCGCCGTCATCGGCGCCCACTTGAACGCGCGCGCCCAGCGCGGGCGGTCGTGGAGCGCGCCGAGGCGCCGCTGCTGCGCGAACGAGTCGACCTTGATCACGAGCCCGTCGATCTCGTAGTCGAGCTCGATCCGCTTCTGCTCCCACTCGGCGCACGCGCGGGCGACCGATTCGATCGAGTCGTGCCGCTCGGCGAGCGGGTTCGTGCGGAAGCCCCGCTCCCGGAGCCACTGGAGCGCGTCCCAGTGCGTCTCCACCGGGAGGCCGTCCGTGTGGCCGAGCCCGTGGATCCAGATGTTGAGCGGGCGCTCCGCCGTGATCTGGGGGTTCTTCTGGCGGAGCGACCCCGCGGCGGCGTTGCGCGGGTTCGGGGTTGTCTTCTTGCCCTCCGCCGCGAGCCGCTCGTTCAGCTCGCGGAACCCGGACAGCGGCATGTACACCTCGCCGCGGATCTCGAGCAGCTTCGGCGGCTTCTCCTTGCCGGGGAGCTGGAGGCGCGACGAGATCGCGCGGATCGTCTTCAGGTTCGTCGTCACGTCCTCGCCGCGCCGGCCGTCGCCCCGCGTTGCGCCGCGCACCCAGACGCCGTCCTCGTAGACGAGGTTGATCGAGAGGCCGTCGATCTTCGGCTCGGTCACGTAGACGACGTCGGCCGTGCCGAGGCGCTTGACGACGTCGTCGTGCCACTTCTCGAGCGCCTCGCCGGTCGTCACCTTCTCGAGCGAGCCCATCGCCGACGGGTGCGCGACCTTCGCGAACGCGTCCGAGGGCGGCGCTCCGATGCGGGCGGTCGGGGAGTCGGGCGTCTCGAGCTCAGGGTGCCGGCGCTCGAGCTCGAGCAGCTCGTCCCAGAGGCGGTCGAACTCCGCGTCCGAGATCTCCGGGTCGTCGAGGACGTGGTAGCGGTAGAGGTGGTGATCGACGAGCCGGCGCAGCTCCTCGACGCGCCTCTGCACCGCCTTAGAGGGCGGCAAGCAAGTCCTCCACGGTCTCGGCGATCGCGTCCGGGCGCTCGCGCTCGAGGCGCTCGCGCGAGTGGATGCGTCCCCACGTCACGGCGACCGAGCCGACGCCGGCCGCCTTCGCCGCCTGCACGTCGAACGGCGAGTCGCCGACGTACACGGCGCCCGACGCGTCCGCGCCGAGTTGCTCGAGCGCGGCCAGCAGCGGCTCGGGGTGCGGCTTGTGCCGCTGCGTGTCCTCGGCCCCGATCGTGACGGCGAAGAAGCCGCCGAGCTCCGGGAGCACCTCGAACGCGAGCGCGAGCGTGGCGCGGCGCTTTGCGGTGACGACGCCGAGCGTGCGGCCCTCGGCACGGAGCGTCTCGAGGGCGTCGAGGATCCCGACGCACGGCTGGAGGTCGTCGTGCAGCCCGACGTTGTGGGTGCTGTAGACGTCGATCAGCTCCTCGACCCGCTCGGGGTCGAGGGCCTCCATCTGCTCGCGCAGCCCGGGCCCTCCGACCGCCGCCAGGAGCTCGTGGTCGGGGATCTCGCGCCGGAGGACGGTCCGCGTGGCGTGGCGGAAGGACGCGAGGATGATCGCGCCGGAGTCCACGAGCGTGCCGTCCAGATCGAAGAGAACCGTGCGGAACCGCAACGGGGTGATCGTAGCCGCGAGGTCTCGGGCAGAATGTCGGGGTGCGAAGGTGCCTGCTCCTCGTGGCGCTCCTCGCCGCCGGGTGCGGCGGCGGAAACGGCGGCGACGGCTCCGCGACCCCGACCGACGGCGCTCAGCCGACGCCGACGGGCGTCCAGACCGTCACGATCCCGGAGACTGCGGACCCCGACGAGGTGCCGAGCGGCGAGCCGACGTTCGAGGCCGCGCTGACCGCTCAGGGCGAGTCGGCCCAGGCGGGTGCCGCCTGGCGGTACACGGTCACCGCGATGAAGGACGGGATGCCCGCGAGCGCGACGGCGAAGATGCGCGTGTTCGTCGGCGACGAGCTCGTCGACACGCTCGGATGGTTCCCCTTCGAGGGGCGGTACGAAGGGACGCACCGCTGGCCACGCGCGCTTCGCGGCGAGGAAGTGATCCTCCAGGCGGAGGTCGAGGGCGAAGGCGGGACGCAGCGGGTCAACTTCCCGGTGGACGTTCTCTAGAGCTCGTAGGCGACGCGTTCGAGGTAGAGGCCCCACGGCGGCGCCGTCGTGCCGGCCTCCGCGCGCGTGCGGCCCTCGAGCAGCGCCGCGAGCTCGGCCGGTGTGCGCTCGACCATCGTCCCCACGAGGATTCGCACCATGTGGCGGAGGAAGCTGTCCGCGGTCAGCTCGAGCTCGAGCGCCTCGCCGCGGCGGTGCCACGTCGCCGAGGTCACGGTCCGCACGAAGACGCGGTGCTGCGTCTCCGTGGGGGTGAAGGCGCGGAAGTCGTGCTCGCCGAGGATCACGTGCGCGGAGTCCGCAAGCTGCTCCTCGTCGAACGGGCGGGGCAGCCACCAGCTGCGGCCGAGCTCGAACGGCGAGGGTGTTCGCCGCCTCCAGATCCGGTAGCGGTAGCCGCGTGCCGTGGCGTCGTGGCGCGCGTGGAACCCGGGCGGCGCCTGCTCGGCCGCGACCACGGCGACGTCGTCGGGCAGCTCCGCGTTGAGCGCGCCGGCGGCGCGTTCGGGCGGCGGCCCCGCGTCGACCTCGACCGACGCGACCTGCCCCCTCGCGTGCACGCCCGTGTCGGTGCGGCCGG
>JAICPI010000114.1 GCA_025929895.1 Thermoleophilia bacterium | reverse complement strand
TCAGGTGGTCGCGCCGCAGGGAGTAGAGGTCGAGCGCCGACGTGTTGACCCCGCGGATCGCGGTGGCGCAGCTCTCGTAGCCCGCCGTGCGCGCGGCGTCCGCCACCGCCTCGGAGAAGCGCGCGCGCTCGCCGTAGGGAGCGCTGACGTGCCGGACCGCGCCGAGCCTGCGCGAGAGCTCCTCCCTGGAGGCGGTCAGCTCCTCGAGCAGCGCGTCGCGCGAGAGCGTCGTCAGGTCGCGGTGCGAGCGCGTGTGCGAGCCGAGCTCGTGCCCGAGCTCGAGCAACCGCCCCGCTCCCTCCCAGTCGAGCGGCTCGACCGGCAGCGGCAGGTGCAGCCGCTCGCCGCAGAACGCGCGCGCCTGCTCGGGCGTCGCGGAGAGCAGCTCGGTGACGAGGAAGAAGCACGCCGAGAAGCCCTGCTGGGCCAGGAGCGGCGCCGCGTTGTCGAGCTGGTTCCGGAAGCCGTCGTCGAAGGTCACCACCAGCTCGTCGCCCTCCACCTTCCCGACGCGGAGCCGCTCGACGGCGTCCGACAGCGACACCGGGCGGAACCGGCGCGCGAGGAAGCGGAGCTGCCGCTCGAACGAGTCGCGCTCGTCGTCGAAGACGTAGTGGTAGTGGACGATCCTCACTCCCCGCTTCGTGGCCCGCGGGAGCAGCGACAGCCCGCCGAGCGCGGCCCGTCGCGCCGCGGCCCGCGCGCGGAAGCCGAGCGGCCGGGCGCGCTCGAGCGCGCGTCCCTCAGTTGCGAACGAGCTCACGCGCGCGCGACTCCAGCCCCGATCGCCACAGCGAGAGCATCGTCAGCGCGTAGCGCTGCGCGGGCGACGCATCCTCGGCGACGCGCCGGTCGACGAGCCCGTCGAGCGCCGCGACCGCGTCGCGCGAGAGCTCGCGCAGCTCGCCGTCGAGCCAGCGCTCGACCGGCGGGTCGAACCCCTGCTTCGGGCGCCGGGCGATCTCGTCTCCGAACCGGGCCGCGACGAGCCGCCTGATCGCGGTCTTCGTGCGCACGCCGCGCACCTTCTCCCGGTCGGGCAGCGCGAGCCCCGCCTCGACGACGCGATGGTCGAGGAGCGGGACACGCAGCTCGAGGGAGTGCGCCATGCTCAGCTTGTCGGCCTTCAGCATCAGGTCGTCGGCGACGAACGACTCGAGGTCGACCCACTGGAGCCGCCCGAGCCGCGTCAGCCGCTCCGGTGCGTCCGCGAACAGTCGCTCGAACACGTGCACTCGCGCGTCGCCGTCCAGGAGCGCGAACCACGAGAGGTAGCGAGACGCGTCGGGCCTCGCCGCGTTCCGCAGCAGCTTGGATGCGCGCCGCACGACGCTCTTGCGTCCCCCGCGCTCGGGGATCAGCCGCCCGAGCGGCGCGAGCGCGCGCAGGCGGGCGGCGACCGGGTCCCACGCGTAGCGCGAGTAGCCGCCGAAGACCTCGTCGCCGCCGTCGCCGGCGAGCGCGACCTTCACCTCGGCCGCGACCGCGCGGCAGAGGTACCAGAGCGGGATCGCGGCCGGGTCGGCGAGCGGCTGCTCGAGCCGCGCGGCGATCTCCGGCAGGTCCTCGGCCACGCGCGTCTCCACGACGAGCTCCTCGTGCTGCGCGCCGATCGCGCGCGCGATCTCCCGCGCCGGCGCACGCTCGTCGTACGCGGCGTCGGCGAACCCGACCGTGAACGTGCGCAGCGGGAGCTCGAGCTCCGCTGCGGCGAGCGCCGCGATCAGCGACGAGTCGAGCCCACCGGACAGGAGCACCGCGAGCGGCACGTCCGAGCGCAGGTGCAGGCGAACCGCCTCCGCGAGCGTCTCCTCGAGCGGGTGCGCCCGCGGCTCCGGGACGTGCCAGCGCTCCTCGCGCGCGCGGCCGTCCTCGTGGACGAGCAGCGACCCGGGCGCGAGCTTCCGTGCGCCGGCGATCCCCGTCCGCGTGCCCGGCACGTACCCCAGCACGAGGTAGTCCGCGAGCGCCTCGGGATCGACTTCGGCCGAGGCGCCCAGGGAGAGGAGCGGCGCGAGCTCCGACGAGAACGCGAGGCCCTCGGCGAGCTCGGCGAGGTAGAGCGGCTTGATCCCGAGGCGGTCGCGCGCGAGCACGAGCCGCCGCCGCGCATCGTCCCAGAGCGCGATCGCGAACATCCCCCGGAGCCGCTCGACGAAGCGCTCGCCGTGCTCCTCGTACAGGTGCGGGACGAGCTCGACGTCGCCGACGCCGCGGAAGGTGTGTCCCTTCGCCTCGAGCTCGGCGCGCAGCTCGCGGTAGTTGTAGAGCTCGCCGTTGACGATCGCGACGACGTCGCCGCGCTCGTTCGACACCGGCTGGTCGCCCGTCTCGAGGTCGATGATCGCGAGCCGCCGCATCGCGAGGCC
>JAICPI010000055.1 GCA_025929895.1 Thermoleophilia bacterium | reverse complement strand
GGCGAGGGGATGGTGTCGGTCGTGTTCGCGGTGCAGATGAACAGCACCTTCGAGAGGTCGAACGGGAGGTCGAGATAGTGGTCGCGGACGGAGACGTGCTGCTCGGGGTCGAGCACCTCGAGCATCGCGCTGGCCGGGTCGCCGCGGAAGTCGGTGCCCATCTTGTCGATCTCGTCGATCAGGAAGACGGGGTTCTTCGACTCGGCGTCGCGGAGCGCGCGGAGGAGCGTGCCCGGCATCGCGCCGATGTACGTGCGGCGGGGGCCGCGGATCTCGGACTCGTCGCGGACGCCGCCGACGGAGATGCGCGTGAACGTGCGGCCGACGGTGCGCGCGATCGATTGGCCGAGCGAGGTCTTCCCGACGCCGGGCGGGCCGACGAAGCAGAGGATCGGCCCGCTGAGGTCGTTCTTCAGCTTCGAGACGGCGAGGTACTCGATGATCCGGTCCTTGACCTTCTCGAGGTCGTAGTGGTCCGCGTCGAGCACCGCGCGCGCCTGCTCGAGGTCGAGGTTGTCGGCCGTCGTCGCGGCCCACGGCAGGGTCAGGATCCACTCGAGGTACGTGCGGATGACGCCGTGCTCCGCTGCGGCCGAGGGCAGCCGCTCGAGCCTCCCCAGCTCGCGCTCGGCCGCCTTGCGCACGTCCTCGGGCAGCTCGACCGCGTCGAGCCGCTCGCGCAGCTCGTCGACCTCGGCGCGCTCCGGGTCGCTCTCGCCGAGCTCCTCCTGGATCGCCTTCAGCTGCTGCCGCAGGAAGAACTCGCGCTGGCCCTTCTCGATTTCCGACTGGACCTGCGTCTGGATCTTCGTCCCGAGCTCGAAGACCTCGAGCTCGCGGTTGAGGATGCGCGAGACCTCGCGCAGCCGCTCCTCCACGTCGACGAGCTCGAGCAGCGTCTGCTTCTCCCCCGTCTTCAGCCGCAGCGTGGACGCGACGAGGTGGCAGAGCGCGCTCGGGTCGTCCACGTTCGCGGTCGCGAGCTGGAGCTCCTCGGGCAGGTAGGGGACGAGTCCGATGATCCGCGAGAAGAGCCCCTGCACGTTCCGCGTCAGCGCCTCGACCTCGGGCGTCTCGACGAGCTCGTCGGGCAGCTCGACGAAGCGGCCGACGAGGTACGGGTCGTCGTCGACGCGCTCGTCGAGCCGTATGCGCCGGAGGCCCTGCACGAGCACGCGCAGCGTCCCGTCGGGGACGCGGATCATCTTGTGGATCACCGCGGCGGTTCCGACGTCGTACGTGTCGTCGAACGTCGGTTGCTCCTGCTCGGCGTCGCGAGAGGTGAGCAGCGCGAGCATCCGGTCCCCAGCGACCACGTCGTCGACGAGCTGCACCGAGCGCTCCTGGCCGATCGCGAGCGGCGTCATCGACTCCGGGAAGACGACGGTCTCGCGCAGAGGCAAGACCGGCAGCACCTGCGGGATCGAGACCTCGTCGACCTCGATCGTCTGGACCTCGGTCACTGGGCTCTCCGGACCTCGATCGCGACGAGCGCCGGCGCGGGCGGGCGTTCCGCGAGCGGCAGGACGACCCGCAGCAGCCCGCGCTCGTACGTGGCGGTGGCACCGTCCGGGTCGACGTCGACCGCGAGCGCGACCTCGCGGGCGAACGGCCCGTACTCGATCTCGCTGCGGTACCAGACGCGGCGCGGGCCGGCCGGGCGCGGCCGGTTCCCCGAGACGACGAGGCGCGCGCCGTCGAGCGAGACCCGGATCTGGTCGGGGTCGGCGCCGGGGATCTCGACCACGACCGTCACCTGCTCGGGCTCGTCGCCGCGGAAGACGTCGATCTGGGGCCGATAGGCGCGCCGCATCCCGGCGGCGAATCGCGGCACCTGCCAGAGGTCGGCGAAGAGCTCTTCGAGCTCCGCCAGGCGGTCGATGTCGCGGCGTCGGGCCATGCGCTAGAGCGTAGAGTTCCCACCCGTGCCGCGCCTGATGCGCCTGGTCAAGCTCGCGCTCGGGCTGCTGGCCGGGACGATCGCGGTCTGGTTCGAGGCCGTTCGACACACGCCTGAGGTGAAACGCCGCAAGGCTGCGCGGCGTCGCGCACGCCTTTCGAAGTCCTGAGGTACGGCTTACGAGTTGAAAACAGGGCGGGGCTAGCGTGGCCGCGTGCTTCGCGTCATCCTTACCGCGATCGTCGCCGTCGGCGCGCTGCTGGTCTACACCGTCAAGGCGGAGGCCTCGCCGTACGTCCAGTACGGCATCCAGGACGACGCCTGGCTCCTGGGCGGCCCCGGGACCTTCGACGAGCGGCTCGCGCAGGTGAAGGCGCTCGGCGTGGACGTCGTGCGGATCAACATCAGGTGGGACACGGTCGCGGCGAAGAAGCCGACGAAGAAGACGAACCACCTCGACCCTGCGTACGACTGGGCCGCCCCGGACGCACTGCTGCTCGGCCTGCGCCGCCACGGGATCGCTCCGGTCGTCACGCTCGTCGGCACGCCGCGCTGGGCGAACGGCGGCCGCGCGCCGAACTGGGCGCCGAAGAGCGGCTCCGCGCTCGCGAACTTCGCGTACGCGACGTCGAAGCGCTACCCGTGGGTGCGCAAGTGGCTGATCTGGAACGAGCCGAACAAGTACTGGCAGCTCAGGCCGACGAGCGCGCGCACGTACACGAAGGTGCTGCTGAACCCGGCGTACGTCTCGCTCAAGCGCGCGAACCGGCGCAACCAGGTCGGCGGCGGCGTCACGGCGCCGCGCGGCGGGCGCGGCAGCGTCTCCCCGGTCGACTGGATCCGCGGCATGCGCGCGAGCCGGGCCCGCTTCGACGCGTACGCGCACCACCCGTACCCGATGAGCCGGCGCGAGACGCCGACCAGGGGCGGCTGCCGCTACTGCGAGAACATCACGATGGCCGATCTCGAGCGCCTGCTCTCGCACGTGAAGCGCTCGTGGGGGACGAGGAAGCGGATCTGGCTGACCGAGTACGGCTACCAGACCAACCCGCCCGATCGCTCGCTGGGCGTCTCGCCCGCCCTCCAGGCGCGCTACCTGGCCGAGGCGTCGCTCCGCGCGTACCGCGCGCCGCGCGTCGACATGCTGATCCGCTTCCTCGTGCGCGACGAGGCGCACGTCGGCCGTTGGCAGAGCGGGCTGTTCACGATCAATGACAAGCCCAAGCTGGCCGCGTTCGCGTTCCCGCTCCCGCTCGCCCAGGTATCGCGGCGCGGCAGGGTCGCGACGCTCTGGGGCCAGGTGCGCCCGGGCGACGGCCGGCAGAGCTACCGCGTGCGCTACCGGCGCGGTGGCCGCTGGCTCTGGCTCGGCGGCATGCGGCGGACCTCCCGCCGCGGCTACTGGAGCCTTCGCACCACGCTTCCGCGCCGGACCGCCGTGCAGGTGTGGTCGCGCGGGAACCTCAGCGCGGCGATCTCGCTCCGCTAGCGGACGAACGCGTACAGGACGACCGCGAGGCCCACGAGGAGCGGCAGCCACGCGAGTCGCATCACGCGCCAGGCTCGGCGCTCGCCCGGTCGGGCGGCGGGCTCGGGCGTGTAGGGGTCGAGCGGCGGCGCCGGCTGGCGGGGGATGTCGTCCTCGCCGCCGATCACGCCGGCGTCGGGCTCCACCACATCCTCTTGGTCCTGCTCTGGCACCGGCCGGAAAGTACCATCGCCCGCGTGGATGCGAAGGGTCTGATCGCCGCGGGCGGCGAGGCGACGCGGCTCGGGGAGCTGACGCGCGTCGCGAACAAGCACCTCCTGCCGGTCGGCCGCTGGCCGATGATCTACTACCCGCTCCAGCTCCTCCAGCTCGCCGGCGTGCGCGAGGTGCTGATCGTGACGGGACAGGGCCACGCCGGTCAGCTGATCGACCTGCTCGGCGACGGGCGCATGGCCGCGCGCGGCGGCGACGAGCCGCTCTTCGACCTCGACCTCACCTACAAGGTGCAGACCGAGCCCGGGGGGATCGCGCAGGTGGTCGGGATGGCCGAGGCCTACGCCGGGGGCGGGAAGCTCGTCGTGTGCCTCGGCGACAACCTGTTCGAGTTCGCGGAGGTGTCGGCGATCCGCTCGTGGGCGGACGCCGGCGAGGGCGCGCAGATCTTCGTCAAGGAGGTACCCGATCCCGAACGCTTCGGCGTCGTCGTCTACGGCGAGGACGGACGCGTCACGGACCTCGTCGAGAAGGCTGGCGTCGTCGACACGCGCTACGAGACGCCGCCGACCGCCGACGCGGTGGTCGGGCTCTACTGCTACGACGCGACGGTGTACGAGATCATCCGCGGCCTGGAGCCGTCGAGCCGCGGCGAGCTCGAGATCACGGACGTCAACCGCCGCTACGCCGAGGAGGGTCGGCTCGAGGTCGCCCGCGTGCAGGGGTGGTGGCACGACGCGGGCGCGCACGAGGCGCTCGCCGAGCTCGGCGCGCGCGTCGAGGAGACGGGGGCGAACAAGCTCGCATGACGGGCGTGGAGGTCATCCCGCTGCGGCGGTTCGAGGACGACCGCGGGTGGTTCCTCGAGCTCGCGCGCGCGTCCTGGATGCGGAAGGAGTGGCGGCAGACGAACGCCTCCTTCTCGCGCAAGGGAACGATTCGCGGCCTGCACTACCACGAGCGCGGTCAGGACGACCTCTTCGCCTGTCTGTACGGGATGGCGCGCGTGGTCGTCCTCGACCGCGAGAGCGGTCAGACCTTCACGCAGGACATCGGCGACGACAATCCCGCGGCCGTGTACATCCCCGGCCACCACGCGCACGGCTTCGAAGCGCTCACGGACCTGCTCTTCTGCTACCACGTGACGGAGGAGTACGACGCCGCCGATCCGGACGAGCACGTGATCGCGTGGAACGACCCGCGGGTCGCGCACCTCTGGAGGACGCAATCGCCGATCCTGTCCGAGCGAGACAACGCCGCGTCGTCGTAACGGGCGCCGGCGGCCAGCTCGGCCGCGCGCTCGCCGACGCGTTCGCCGAGGACGACGTCGTAGCGCTGACCCGGGAGGACTGGGACGTGACGATGCCGCCGCCCCCGCTCGAGCCGGACATCGTCCTGCACGCGGCCGCCTGGACCGACGTGGACGGCGCCGAGGAGGATCCGCAGGGCGCGGCCGCGGTGAACGTCGGCGGCACGCTCAACGCTGCGTCCCTCGGCGCGCCCCTCGTCTACTACTCCACCGACTACGTCTTCGACGGGCGGAAGCGCGAGCCGTACGTGGAGTCGGACGCGCCGAATCCGATCTCGGCCTACGGCCGGACGAAGTCGCACGGCGAGGCGGCCGCCGGCGAGCGGGCCTGGATCGTCCGCTCGGCGTGGCTGTTCGGGCCGACGGGCCACAACTTCGTCCGCACGATGTTGCGGCTCGGGGCCGAGCGAGACGAGGTCGCGGTCGTCGACGACCAGCGTGGGTCTCCGACGTACGTCGCGCACCTGGCGGAGGCCAGCCGAGCGCTCGTCGAGCTGCCGTTCGGCATCTACCACGTGACCGCGCAGGGCGACTGCACGTGGGCCGACTTCGCGGAGGCGATCTTCGAGGAGGCCGGCGTCGACTGTCGCGTCCGGCGGACGACGACCGCGGAGCTCGGCCGTCCGGCCGCGCGTCCCGCGTGGTCGGTGCTCCGCTCCGAGAAACCGGAGACCCCGGTGCTTCCGAACTGGCGGGAGGGCCTCCGTGCGTGCCTGGCGCGGCTGGAAGAGCCGTGACCGTGAACGAATCGATACGAATCCGCAACGGTGATGTAGATGTACACCTCCGCCGATGGAGGTGTACATCGGCGGACTCCCCGGAGCGCAGGTGGCCGACTATCGCTTCCTGACCACCTGGATCGTTGACGCTCCGATCGAGCCCGTCTGGGACGTCGTGTACGCGATCGAGCGCTGGCCCGAGTGGTGGCCGGGCGTCCGGAGCGTCGCCGAGCTCAGCCACGGCGAGGGCAACGGCGAGGGATCGGTGTACCGGCACGTGTGGCGCTCGAAGATCCCCTACGCCGTGCGCTTCGAGGTGACGGTCACGTCGGTGCGACCCCCGAACCTGATCGCCGCGAGCGCCGAGGGCGGCCTCGCGGGCACGGGCACGTTCCGGCTGTTCGAGGGCCCGCTCGGCACCGCCGTGACCTACGACTGGGCCGTGCGGACGACGAAGGCGTGGATGAACGCGATCGCGCCGGTCGCGCGGCCGCTGTTCGCCTGGAACCACCACGCGGTGATGAAGCAGGGCGGCGCGGGGCTCGCGAGCGCGCTCGGCGTCGCGCTCGTCGCGCAGGCGTCGGGATAGTCTCTGGCGATGCGCCTTCTCGTCACCGGTGCCGCCGGGTTCATCGGCTCGAACTTCGCCCGCTTCTGGCTGGACGACCACCCGGGCGACCACGTGGTCGCGTACGACCTGCTGACGTATGCCGGGAACCGCGCGACGCTGGCCGATCTCGATGACCGCCTGGTCTTCGTCCAGGGAGACATCGCGGACGGCGACCTCGCCGAGCGCGTCGTCCGCGACGAGGAGATCGACACGATCGTCAACTTCGCCGCCGAGTCGCACAACAGCCTCGCCGTGATCGACCCGGCGCGCTTCTTCCGCACGAACGTCCTCGGGACGCAGACGCTCCTCGACGTCGCACGCGCGGTCGGCGTCGCCCGCTTCCACCACGTCTCGACCTGTGAGGTGTACGGCGATCTCCCCCTCGACTCGGACGATGCGTTCACCGAGGACCACCCGTACCGGCCTCGCACCCCTTACAACGCCTCGAAGGCCGGCGCGGACCACGCCGTTCGCGCGTACCACGAGACCTACGGTCTGCCCGTCACGATCACGAACTGCTCGAACAACTACGGGCCGTTCCAGTTCCCGGAGAAGGTGATCCCGCTCTTCGTCACGAACGCGCTCGACGACAAGCCGCTCCCGCTGTACGAGGCAACGCAGAACAAGCGCGAGTGGCTGCACGTGGACGACCACTGCCGCGCGATCGAGCTCGTGCTCGAGAACGGCCGCATCGGCGAGACGTACAACGTCGGCTCCGGCCGCGAGGCCTCGATTGAGGAGCTCGCCGACCGCATCCTCGAGCTGACGGGGAAGCCGAGCGACCTCCGCACGATCGTCCCCGACCGCCCAGGCCACGACCGCCGCTACCTGCTGGACTCGACGCGGCTCAGGCGCGAGCTCGGCTGGGAGCCGCGCTGGGAGTTCGAGGAGGGCCTCGCGGACACCGTGCGCTGGTACGCGGCGCACCGCGAGTGGTGGGAGCCGCTCAAGCAGCGTGCTCCGGTCGAAGAGACCGCCTGGCGCTAGTAGGAGGGCTTGGCGAACAGGCGCTGTGCCGCCGGGCCGCGCTGGACGCCGCGCTGCCGCGTCCTCAGTCGCCCCCGTACCTCCAGGTACGAGGGCTCCCTGCGTCCTTGCCTCGCGACCCCCAGCGCACCCCGACGACGAGGCCCGTTCCGCCAAACCCTCCTCTCGGCTAGCCGCGGCAGCGCTCGAGCGTGCGCTCGACGTCGGGGTGCGGCCCGCCGAGCTCCACCCGGCGCTCGAGGTACGGGAGCGCCTCCTCGCACCGGCCGAGCTCCGCGAGCGCGCGGCCGATGTTGTAGTTCGCGTACCCCTCGTACGTCGTGTCCCGTCCCTGGAGCGCCGGCAGCGCCTGCTGCGCGAGCGCGAGCGCACGCTCCCAGTCGCCGCCCTCGAGCGCCGCGGTGGACTCGTCCTGGAGCGCGCGTGCCTGGCCGACCGACAGGCCGGCTGTGGACGTGGCCTCGGTCGCCGCAGGCTGGGGCGCCGCCTGCGCGGTGACCGTCACGCGCTGCGTCTCGCCGTCCGCGGTGACCGTCCGGACGACGGTCGTCCCGGCCGCGTCGCCGTCGCCCCGGCCCGCGACGACCACCGCGGCCGCGAGGCCGGCCGCGCCCAGCAGCGCGAGCGCGACGATCATGGGCACGAGCCAGGCCGGCCGGTCCCGCGCGGCGGCGGGCACCGTCCGCCGGATCACCCCGGTCCGCTCCGCGCCCTCGTGCAGCGCCGCTCCGAGTGCGGCGACGAACTCGGCGGCCGACGGAAAGCGGTCGTCCGGGTCCTTGGCGAGCGCGGTGAAGAAGACGTGGTCGAGCCTGCGCGGCAGATCCGGCCGGGCCGCGCTCAGGGCGGGGATCTTCCCGTAGACGTGCGCGGCGGCCTCCGCGGCGATCGAGTCTCCGGGGAAGGGTCGCGTACCCGTGAAGAGCTCCCACGCGACGACGGCGAGGGCGTACCGGTCGCTCGCGGCCGTCGCGCGCTCGCCGCGGGCCTGCTCCGGGGAGAGATACGACGCGGTGCCGAGCACCGTGCCCGTCCTCGTCAGCGAATCCATCCCGGCAGCGTCCGCGATCCCGAAGTCGGCCACGTGCAGGTGCCCCGCCTCGTCGAGCAGCAGGTTCGCCGGCTTGACGTCGCGGTGCACCACACCCTCGGCGTGTGCACCGTCGAGCGCGGTCGCCGCCTGCTCGAGCCACTCGAGCGCCTGCCCCACCGGCACGCGGCCCTCCCGCACGCGATCCGCGAGCGTGCCGCCCGCCAGATGCTCCATCACGATGTACGGCGTTCCGCGATGCTCGCCGACGTCGAAGATCGTGACGATGTGGGGGCGACCGGAGAGCCGCGCGGCGGCGAGCGCCTCTCGCGTGAACCGCTCGCGGACCGACGCGTCGCCGGCGTAGGGCTCCGAAAGCGTCTTGATCGCGACGTGGCGGCCGAGCAGCTCGTCGGTCGCGCGGTAGATCTCGCCCATCCCGCCGCGGCCGATCAGCCGCGGCTCGCGGTAGCGACCGGGCAGCAGATCCGTCCTCACCGCCATGCCGCTCAGGGTTGCCGCCCCCAGGTCCCGGAAAACGCGGGGCTCCGGCGAAGTTTGAGGATTCCGTGAACGCGCCCGTCCATCCGCTCCGGCATTCGCTAGCCTCGATCGCGTCTCCGCCGGGCCTTCCATCGCCGATGCTTCGTCGAGCGCTCACCTTCGCCACCGCTCTCGCCCTCGTCGTCACGGCGGGCGCAGGTGCGCGCGTCGCGGCCCGCGGTGGCGCGACGGCGAGCGCTCCCGCTAGTTCCTTCTTCATCAGCGGCCGCGGCTGGGGGCACGGGATCGGGATGAGCCAGTGGGGCGCCCACGGCTTCGCCCAGCAGGGCGCCACCTACGACCAGATCCTCGCCCACTACTACCGCGGCACCGAGCTCGGCCGCGCGCCGGTCGCCCGGATCCGCGTCCTGCTCGGGGAGGGAAAGAAGGCGCTCGCGATCGCGTCCGAGACGGCGTTCGCGGTCCGCGACGGGTCGGGCACCGTGCACCGCCTGGCGCCTGGCCCCCATGCGTTCGGCCCGACGCTGAAGCTCGAGGTCGACGCCGACGCGCCCGCGCGCGCCCTGCCCGGCCCGCTGCTCTTCTCGCCGGGCTCCGCCCCGCTCAGGTACGCGGGGAAGGCGTACCGAGGACAGCTCCGGGTCAACGTCGTCGGGAAGCGGCTCCAGCTCGTGAACACCCTCGGCCTCGAGCCGTACCTGTACGGCGTCGTGCCGCGCGAGGTGCCGTCCGACTGGCCAGCAGAGTCCCTGAAGGCGCAGGCGGTCGTCGCGCGGAGCTATGCGCTCGCGGTGCGGAAGACCGGCGCGTACGACGTTTTCGCGGACACGCGCAGCCAGGTCTACGGCGGCATCGCCGCCGAGAAGCCGACGACGAACGCCGCCGTCGACGCCACCGCGGGCGAGGTCCTCCTCTACGAGGGCGAGGTCGCGACCACGTTCTTCTTCTCCACGTCGGGCGGCCGCACCGCGTCGATCGAGGACGTCTGGGCGAACGGCACGCCGACGCCGTACCTCGTCTCGGTCCCCGACCCGCACGAGACGGCGTCTCCGCACCACAGCTGGGGGCCGTACCCCTTCACGAGCGCGAAGCTGCGGTCGTCCTTCAACGTGCCCGGCCAGCTGGTCGACGTGCGCGTCGCCCTGAACAAGTCGCAGCGCGTCCAGACGATGACGCTCATCGGGACGAAGGGACAGGTGACCGTGTCGGGCTCGGACGTCCGGACGAGGCTCGGCCTTCGCTCGACGTGGTTCCGCGTCGGGGTGCTTGCGCTCGACCGGCCGGCGAAGACCGTCGAGTACGGCGGCGCGATCAGGCTGACCGGCCTCGCCCGGGCGGCCGGGAGGAACCTCAGGCTCGAGCAGCGCGTGTCCGGTCGGATCTGGGAGCCCGCTGCCCGTGTCGCCCCCGCCGCCGCCGGCGTCGTGCAGGTCGCGGTCAAGCCGACGACGACGACGTGGTACCGGCTCGCCGCGTCGGCGAAGATCGTCGGCCAGCCGGTCCGGGTCTTCGTCGCGCCGCGCGTGCGCCTGGAGACGACGAGCGACTCGGCGACGGTGCGCGGTCTCGTGCGGCCCGTCGTGCCCGGGGCGCGCGTCTCCGTGCAGCGCCTCGAGGGCTTGAGCTGGCGGGTTGCCGGCACCGGGACCGTCGACGTCGGGGGCGCGTTCGAGGTGAGCGTGGACCTGACGCCCGGGACGTACCGCGCGCGCGGGGCTCCCGGGCGGGGGCTCGTGCCCGGCCTCTCGCCGGTGCTCCGGGTCGTGGGATGAGGCTGGCGCTCGCGGCGGCGCTCACCGCCGCCCTCGTCCAGGCAGCGCCCGTGCAGGCCGCGCGCTACGCCGTCGGGGTCGAGAGCGGGGCCTCGCTCGTCGAGGTGGCGTCGTCCGTCGAGCGGGTGACGGGCGCGCCCTCGGGACGCTCGCTCGCGAGCCTCGACACGCTGCTCGTCGAGACGCCCGCACCGGAGACGCTCCGCGCGCTCCCCGGCGTCGCGTACGTCGAGCGCGTCGACGTCGGGCGACGGCTCGCGTTCGCGCCGAACGACCCGCTCGCGGCGAAGCAGTGGCACCTCGAGAGCGTGAGGGCGTTCGACTTCTGGCCCGAGCTGCCCACGCTGGCAGGTCCGCGGGTGGCGATCATCGACTCCGGGATCGACGGGACGCATCCGGAGTTCGCTGGCAAGATCGCCGCGCACCGGAGCTTCGTCGGCGGCAGCGCGCTGACCGACCAGCAGGGCCACGGCACGTTCATCGCCGGCCTCGTCGCCGCGCAGACGAACAACGACGTCGGCGTCGCCAGCATCGCGTTCCCCGCGCAGCTGCTCGTCGCCAAGGTCGTGCGCGCGAACCGGATGGTCTCGCTCGAGGCCGAGGCGCAGGCGATCCGCTGGGCGGTCGACAACGGCGCGCGCGTGATCAACCTCTCGATCGGCGGTCTCCGGGATCCGCGCGACCCGACCCGCGACACGTACTCGCAGCTCGAGGCCGCCGCGATTCGCTACGCGTACACGCGCGGCGTCGTCGTCGTGGCGGCGGTCGGGAACGGCGACCAGGCGCCGACGACCCCCTGGCCGTACGCGAGCTACCCGGCCGCGCTGCCGCACGTGATCGGCGTGAGCGCGCTGGCGAAGGACGGATCGGTGCCGAACTTCTCGAACCGCGACCCGATCTACAACGACGTCGCGGCGCCCGGGCACGAGCTCGTCTCGACCCTCCCGCGGCAGCTCACGGCCCAGCGGCCGAACTGCGACGAGCAGGGCTACTCGCCGTGCGGCTCCGACGAGTACCGCACCGCCGAGGGGACGTCGTTCGCGGCGCCGCAGGTGGCCGCGGCGGCCGCGCTCGTGCTGAGCCTCCGCCCGTTTCTCCAGCCCGACCAGGTCGCGTTCGTGCTCACCCGCTCCGCCGACGACGTCAGCCCGGCCAGCGGCTGCCAGCGCTGCGCCGCCTTCCGCGACATCCACAGCGGCTGGGGCCGGCTCGACGTCGGCCGGGCGCTCGCCTCGCTCCAGGGGCCGATCCCCGGCCCGGACCGCTTCGAGTCGAACGACGACGCCGGCGGCCAGGCCACGCCGCTCCGGCGCGCCCGCGCGAACTTCGCCGCCACCGTCGACTTCTGGGACGACCAGGTCGACGTCTACAAGGTCTACCTGCGCAAGCGCCAGCGGATCTCGATCACCCTGAACGGCCCGCGCACGGCGAACGCCGACCTCGTGCTCTGGAGGCCGGGAACGCTGCGTGTCGAGGGGCTGTCGCTCGACCTCCGCCGCCTCGCGGCGCGCTCCGCGCGGCGCGGCTCGAAGGAGCGGATCGTGTACCGGGCTCCCTCCGCGGGCTGGCACTACGTGCAGGTGAAGCTCACGCAGCCGGGCTCGGGCGCCTACCGGCTCGCGTTCTCGAAGTCCTAGAGCAGCTCGTCCTCGGGAACGTCGCGCAGCACGCGGGCCGGGTTGCCGACGACGACCACGCGCGGCGGTACGTCCTTCGTCACGACCGCGCCCGCGCCGACGAACGCCTCCTCGCCGATCTCGACCCCGGGGCAGAGGACCGCGCCTCCGCCCACGCGGGCGCCGCGCCGGATCGTCGGGCCCTTGATCAGCTCGTGGCGCCGCTCGGTCCGGCCCATGAAGTCGTCGTTCGTCGTCACCACGCACGGCGCGATGAAGACCTCGTCCTCGAGCGTCGAGTACGCGGTGATGTACGCCTCGGCTTGGATCTTCGTCAGCGCTCCGACGGTGGTGTCGTTCTCGATCAGCGAGCCGCTGCCGATCACGACGTCGTCGCCGATCTCGCAGCGCTCGCGGACACGCGCGCCGTCGCCGACGATCACCCGGGCGCCGATCCGCGTCCCTGCGAACACGACCGCGCTCGTGGAGACGATCGTCCCCGGTCCCAGCTCGAGCGGCGCGAGCTCCTCGCGCTTCGCGGTCGAGCGCGGCGAGAGCGACGGCTGCTTGCCGACCACCGCGTGGTCGAGGATCTTCACACCGTCGCCAAGGATCGTCCCGGGGTAGACGACCGCCGTCGGCGCGATGTGATGGGTCACGCCGGGACGGCCGCGAGCGAGTGCTGGAGCTGCTCGAGCGTGCGCACGACGCCGAGCCCGTCGCGCGCGACCCCGCGCCGGTCGCCTTCGCCGCGAACGAGCGCCAGGAAGTGCTCGCACTCGAGGCGGAGCGGCTCGTCGTTCGCGATCTTCGGGACGGAGATGTCGCCGGTGCGAGTCTGCCACTCGCCGTAGGTCTGCGCGGGCTGCCACGGGCCCTTCTCGTAGATCGTCACCTTGCGCTCGAGCTCCATGTCGTCGAAGACGACCATCTTGTCCCGGCCGACGACCGTGATCTTCCGCATCTTGTGCGGGTCGAGCCACGAGAGGTGCATGTGGGCGATCCGCCCGCTCGGGAACCGGAGGTAGCAGAAGACGACGTCCTCGACGCCGGGCGTGAGGAACGAGTTGCCGTGCGCCCACGCCTCACTCGGCTCCTCGTCGAGCAGGTAGAGGATGACCGAGAGGTCGTGCACCCCGAGCGACCAGAGCGCGTTCTCGTCCTTGCGGATGACTCCGAGGTTCTGGCGGTTGCCGTAGACGCAGAGTACGTCGCCGAGGTCTCCCGAGTCGACGAGCTCCTTCAGCTTGCGCACGCCGGGGTGGTAGAGCAGGAGATGCCCGGGCATGCAGGTCAGGTCGCGCTCCTCGGCGAGAGCGACGAGCTCCTCCATCTCCTCGCCGCGCATCGCCGGCGGCTTCTCCACGAACACGTGCTTGCCGGCCTCGAGCACCTGGCGTGCGAGCCCGTAGTGCGTCGGGACCGGCGTCGCGACGACCACGGCGTCGAGCTCGGGATCGGCCAGCAGGTCGGCGAAGTCCTCCGTGACGTTCGCGGTCGGATAGCGGCGGGTGAACTCCTCGCGCCGCTCGGCGGAGACGTCGCACAGCCAGCGCAGGTCGGCGAGCTCGTCGAAGTTCCGGACGAGGTTCTTGCCCCAGTGGCCGAGGCCGGCCACGCCGATCCGCGTCACAGCTTGAAGACCTTGTCCGAACGCCGTCCCGCGTCACCGGTCGCGTTCCGCAGGTCGACGATCAGGTCCGAGCGGCGGATCACGTCCTCGTAGTCGATCGAGGAGTGATCGGTCACGATCGCGACGCAGTCGTAGCCCTCTGGATCGAGCGGCGCCGACTCGAGCCCGAGGTCCGGAACGGATGGAACGTGAGGGTCGTGGTACGCGACCTCGGTGCCCGCGTTCCGCAGCAGCTCGATCAGCTTCAGTGCCGGCGACTCCCGCACGTCGCCGATGTCGGGCTTGTAGGCGACGCCGAGGACGAGGATGCGCGCGCCGCTCATCGACTTCTGCTTGCCGTGGTTCAGCGCCTGCGAGATGAGCGAGCGACAGTAGTACGGCATCGCTTCGTTGACCTTCCCGGCGAGCTCGATGAACTCCGTCGTGAACCCGTACTCCCGCGCCTTCCACGTGAGGTAGAAGGGGTCGATCGGGATGCAGTGCCCGCCGAGGCCGGGTCCCGGCTTGAAGCTCATGAAGCCGAACGGCTTCGTCGCGGCCGCGTCGACGACCTCCCAGATGTCGATCCCCATCCGGTCGCAGAGCTGCGCGAGCTCGTTCACGAGGGCGATGTTGACCGAGCGGAAGATGTTCTCGAGCAGCTTCGTCAGCTCCGCGGCCTCGGGCGAGGAGACGGCGTGCACCGACCCGATCGCGGACTCGTAGAGCTCGGCCGCCCGGCGCGTGCACTCCTCGGTGATCCCGCCGACGACCTTCGGCACGTCGCGGACGTCCCACGACGACCCGGGGTCGACGCGCTCGGGCGAGAAGGCGAGGTTGAAGTGCTCGCCGACGCGGAGGCCCGTCGACTCCAGGATCGGCAGGACCTGCTCCCGCGTCGTGCCCGGGTACGTCGTCGACTCGAGCACGACCAGGTGGCCCTCACGGAGGCGGGCGGCGAGCTCGCGCGTGGCGGCGAGGACGATCGAGAGGTCCGGCTCGCGCTGCTTGGACAGCGGCGTCGGCAGCGCGATCAGGATCGCGTCGGCGCCCCGGAGCGCGTCGTAGTCGGTCGTCGCCGCGAGGCGGCCCTCCGCGACGAGCGGCGCGAGCTCCTCGTCCGCGACGTCCTCGATGTGGCTCCGGCCGGCGTTGAGCTCGTCCACCACCTTCTGCGCTACGTCGACGAGCAGCACCGACCTGCCCGCCGTCGCGAAGGTGTGCGCGAGCGGCACGCCGACGTAGCCGGCGCCGAGGATCGCGACGTCCCAGGTCTTCGCTGGAGCGGACGCCGGAGCGGGGGCCTCCGTGCGCTCGATCATGACCGCAGAAGCATAGAGAGGGCCTCAGCTATGCGGCCCGCGGCCTTACCGTCTCCGTACAGCTGCGGGCGCTCGGCGGGCATGCGCGCGTCGGCCACCGCGCGCGCCAGGAGCTCGGGCTCGTCGTCGACGAGGCGGTTCGCGCCGACCTCGACCGTGTCCACCCACTCCGTGCTCGGGCGGAGCGTCACGCACGGGACTCCGTACCAGTACGCCTCCTTCTGGAGGCCGCCCGAGTCGGTGACGATCACGCGTGCCTGCGAGGCCAGGGCGACGAAGTCGAGGTACCCGAGGGGCGGGAGGGCCTGGACGTGCTCGGGCAGCGCGAGGTCGTCGCGCTCGAGCGCCGCGGCGGTGCGTGGGTGCACCGGGAAGACGACCGGCTCGGTCAGGAGGCCGAGGCCCTCGACGATGCGGGCGAGCCGCCCCGGGCGGGTGTTCGACTCCCGGTGCACGGTTGCGACGAGGTAGCGGCCGGCCGTCAGCTCGAGCTCGGCGACGATCTTCGAGCGCTGCCTCGCGACGGGGGCGAGCTGCTCCGTCGCGTCGGCCATCACGTCGCCGACGACCTCGACGCGACCCTCGACGCCTTCGGCGCGGAGGGCCTCGCGCGAGCGCTCGTCCGGCGCGAGCAGCAGGGCGGCGAGCCGGTCGACCTCGATCCGGTTTCGCTCCTCGGGCATCTCGAGGTCGCCGCTGCGGAGGCCGGCCTCGACGTGCGCGACCGGGACGCCGCCGGCGACGGCCGCGCGCGCGCCGGCCAGCGTCGAGTTCGTGTCGCCGTAGACGAGCACCGCACCGGGCGCCTCGCCGCGGACGACGTCGAGGATCGGCGCCGTCATCGTGTCCACGTCGGCCGTGCGCAGCTCGAGGCGGTGATCCGGCTCGGGCAGCCCGAGCTCCTCGAAGAACACCTGCGAGAGCTCGGCGTCGTAGTGCTGCCCGGTGTGCAGGAGCACCTCGTCGATCCCGACGGCGCGCAAGGCCACCGAGAGCGGTGCGGACTTGACGAACTGAGGGCGGTTCCCGACCACCGAGAGGACTCTCACGGGCGCCAGCCTAGGGAACCGAACGCGAACCACCCGGGCTAGACTGTCGGTTCCCCGCGGGCCGTTAGCTCAACTGGCAGAGCAGGGGACTCTTAATCCCAAGGTTGCAGGTTCGAGTCCTGCGCGGCCCACACCCGTTTTCTCACTGCGCGTGAGCGACCACCGAGTCCGGACGTCGCAAACTGATCG
>JAICPI010000071.1 GCA_025929895.1 Thermoleophilia bacterium | reverse complement strand
GTGAGGCCGCCGGCGCCGAGCGCCGAGAGCCGCCGCCGGTGCGTGAGCCCGGAGAGCGAGTTCGTCTGGTCCATGAACTGCGAGAGCTGCGAGGAGCCGAAGAACTCCTTCAGCGCCGCGACCACGGGCCGGATGTTGATGATCGTCTGCGGCGTGATCGTGTCGACGTCCTCCGTCGTCATCCGCTCGCGGACGACGCGCTCCATGCGGTAGAGACCGACGCGGAACGCCTCCTGGATCAGCTCGCCGACGGTCCGCAGGCGCCGGTTGCCGAAGTGCTCGTACTCGTCGAGCTCGTTCGCGATCGGCGCCCGCGAGAGCGTGATCGCGTCGGCCGCGTAGTCCTTCGACTCGTGGTCGACGCCGAGCAGCTCCGGCAGCTCGACGAGCTTGCGGACGAGCGAGACGATGTCCTGCTTCGTGAGCACGCGGACGTCCTCGGGGACGTCGACGTCGAGGCGCTGGGTGAGCTTGTAGCGGCCGACCTTCGTCAGGTCGTAGCGCTTGGGATCGAAGAAGAGCGAGCGAAGCAGGTTGCGGGCGTTGTCGAGCGTCGGCGGCTCACCGGGCCGCTGCTTCTTGAACACCTCGATCAGCGCCTGGTCCTCGGTCTCGGCCGGGTCCTTCTCGAGCGTGTTGACGATGAAGATCGAGTTGTCGAAGAGCTTCAGCAGCGCTTCGTTGGTCGACGTGTCGATCGCGACGCCCGTCGAGGGGTCCTCGGCCGGCAGGGCGCGGAGCAACGTCGTGATCGGGAGCTTGCGCTTCCGGTCGATCCGGGCGAAGACGATCCCCTTCTTGTCGATCTCGAGCTCCAGCCACGAGCCGCGCGAGGGCATCAGGTTCGCGGTGAAGACCTGCTTCGTCGGGTCCTTCGGCTCCATCAGGTAGGCGCCGGGGCTGCGGACGAGCTGCGTGACGATCACGCGCTCGGTGCCGTTGATGATGAAGGTGCCCCACTCCGTCATCATCGGGAAGTCCCCCATGAAAACGGTCTGCTCGCGGATCTCGCCCGTCTCCTTGTTGACGAAGCGGACGGTCATCGAGAGCGGAGCCTGGTACGTCATGTCCTTCTCGCGGCACTCCTTGATGGAGACCGGCGGCTCCCCGAAGCGGTACTCCCCGAACTCGACGGCGAGCGTGCCCGTGTAGTCCTCGATCGGCGAGATGTCGTCGATGGTCTCGCGGAGACCCTCGTCCAGGAACCAGTCGAAGCTGGCCTTCTGGATGTCGATCAGGTTGGGGAGGTCGAGGACGTGCTTGAGGCGAGAGAAACTCTTGCGCGCGCGAGGCGCAGCGACCCTAGTGGTCAAGGTGCGAACAGCCTCCCTTGGAGAAAAGACGTGTGGATGAGCGGACGGACGAGCGGAAACGGCGCGGAACCGCTAAGGGTACCGAAATACCCCAGGCGCGCGCAAGGGTGCCCGGGCGGATTTCGCCGCCGGGGACAGAATCGTAGCGCGAATCCGGCCTGAACGCCAGAGACGCCCTTCCGGGCGTCCCTGGTGAGGCGGCGGGGGTGTTCCTGGCTAGGGGCCGGTCGACGTCGTGGTCGTGGTGACGGTCGTCGTGCCGGGGTGCTTCGCGGGGCTGCCGGTCACGCGCTTGGCGAGGAGCTCCGCGGCCGCGGGGCTCGTCCCCGTCGAGGTCGTGCCGGTGGAGGCGGTCGTCGTCGCCGTGCTCGTCGAGGCGGTCGTCGAGCCGTGCTTCGGCTTCTTCGCCTTCTGCTCCTTGCACGCCCGCGCCTGGACGTTGAGCCGGTCGCCGGCCTCGAAGTCGTCCGCCTCGGCGTGGCCGCGGCGGCGGAACTTCGTCTTCTCGTCGTAGCGGATCGTGACCGTCTCGGCCACGAAGCGCTTCCCGTGCCGGTTCGCCTGGCGCACCTTCATCTGGAAGACGCCCTCGTCCCCGGTGCCGGAGCCCGAGACGAAGTCGCCCTTGAGGACGACGGCGACCTTCGGCTTGCACGCGGCCGTCGACGTCGAGGTCGACCCCGTCGTCGACGTGGTCGTCGGGTGCTTCTTGTCCTTGCCCTTGCCGGGCGGCGGGCCCTTCGCGACGGCGACGGACGCAGCGATGCCGGCGGCGAAGAGGATGGCTGTGACGAGCGCTTTGAATCTCACGGTATGGAGGCTCCTGGGTGGGTGGGTACGTCCAGGTAGATGCCTCGGCAGCGGGATTCCTGCGCAAAGTCCCTGGAACGAGGGAAGGCCGCTTTCGCGGCCCTCCCTGACGATCCCCGCGGAACGTGCGAAGCACGCTCCGCGGGGACTACTTGACCTCGACCGAGGCGCCCGCCTCCTCGAGCTGCGCCTTGATCGAGTCGGCCTCCTCGCGGGCGACGCCCTCCTTGACGGCCTGCGGTGCGCCGTCGACGAGGTCCTTCGCCTCCTTCAGCCCGAGACCGGTGATCGCGCGGACGACCTTGATCACGCCGATCTTCTGCTGGCCCGCCGCGGTCAGGACGACGTCGAACGCCGTCTGCTCCTCGGCGGCGGCCCCGCCGTCGGCGCCCGGCGCCGCACCCGGAGCCGCGACCGCGACCGGCGCAGCGGCCGTGACGCCCCACTCCTCCTCGATCTTGTTCTTCAGCTCGACCAGCTCGAGGACGGTCATCTTCCCGAGCGAATCGAAGACGGTGTCGACACCGCTTGCCATTACGACTCCTCCTCTGGTGCCGCCTCGGAAGCTGTCGCTTCCTCGGCGGTTTCGTCTGTGGTTTCCATGGTCGGTTCCTGCATGGCTTCCGGTTCTCCGGAGCCGCCTTCCTCGCCCTCGCCACCAAGCTGCTCGATCCTCGCGTCGATCAGTCCCACGAGGTTCTGGAGCGGCGCGTTGAACAGGCCGACGACCGCGTAGAGCGGCGCCGCCACGGCTCCGAGGACCTGGCCGCGGAGCTGGTCGAGCGGCGGCAGCTTCCCGAGGTTCTCGATGTCGGCGGCCGTGATCGACCGTCCCTCGAGCACGCCTCCGCGCACCTCCAGCACGCGCGTCTCGCGCGCGGCCGCGCCGATCGCCTTCGCAACCGCCACGGGATCGCCCTCGGCCTCGAGGAACGCGATCGCCGTCGGCCCCTCGAGCAGCGCCAGCAGCTGCTCCGCGCCGGCGGCCTCGGCCGCGCGCCGCGTGAGCGTGTTCTTGACGACCGTGAACTTCGCGCCGTGCTTCAGCAGCTCGGTGCGGAGGTCGTCGATCTGCGGCATCGTCAGCCCGCGGTAGTCCGCGACGATCAGCGTCTGGCTCGTCCGGAGCCGTTCGGCCAGCTCCGCGACGACCCGTTCCTTGTCTGCTTTCTGCATCTCACCTCCTCGAAATGCGAAGGCCGCCCACGGGCGGCCTCGAGGAGGGTTCGAACGAACCTCTTCGCAGGACCGCCTCGGCCGGGCTTCTGCGCTCGCGCGCTGCCGGCTGTCTTCGGCGACGTGCCTTCGACGTTACGCCGTTGCCTCTGCCTGCTCCTCCAAGTCCTCGGCGATCCCGCGCGTGCGAGAGGGATCGACCTTGATTCCCGGGCCCATCGTCGAGGTCAGCGTGATCCCCCGGATGTAGCGTCCCTTGGACGCCGAGGGCTTCGCCCGGACGATCTCGTCGACGAGCGCCGCGTAGTTCTCGACGAGCTGGCGCTCGTCGAAGCTCTTCTTCCCGATCGCCACGTGGACGTTCGCGCCGCGGTCGGTGCGGTACTCCAGCTTGCCGGCCTTCGCGTCGCGGACGGCCTTGGCGACGTCCATCGTGACGGTGCCGGTCTTCGGGTTCGGCATCAGGCCGCGCGGGCCGAGCACCCGGCCGAGCCGCCCGACGACGCCCATCTGGTCGGGGGTCGCGATCGCGACGTCGAAGTCGATCGTCCCCTCCTCGATCGTCTTCGCGAGGTCCGCGGTGCCCACGACGTCGGCGCCGGCCTCCTGCGCCTCGCGCGCCTTGTCGCCCTCGGCGAAGACGGCCACACGCATCTCGCGGCCGGTCCCGTGCGGGAGCATCAGGGTCCCGCGCAGCTGCTGGTCCGCGTGGCGGACGTTCAGCCCGAGCCGGAAGTGCGCCTCGACGGTCTCGTCGAACCTGCGGCCGTCGAAGCTCTTCAGCATCCGCACGGCGTCGACGGGCGAGTACAGCCGCTCACGGTCGATCTGCGCGCGCGAGTTGCGGTAGTTCTTGCCGTGCTGGGCCACTACTTCTCCACCTCCACGCCCATCGAGCGGGCCGTGCCCGCGATCACGAGCATCGCCTGCTCGACGTCGCGGGCGTTCAGGTCCTGCATCTTGGCCTCGGCGATCGAGCGCAGCTGCGTCTGCGACAGGCGCCCGACCTTGTCCCGGTTCGGCTCGCCGGACCCCTTCTCGATCCGCAGCGCCTCCTTGATCAGGACCGCGGCGGGCGGCGTCTTGGTGATGAACGTGAACGAGCGGTCCTCGAAGACGCTGATCTCGACCGGCGTGATCCGGCCGTTCTGGTCGGCCGTCTGTGCGTTGAACGCCTTGCAGAACTCCATGATGTTGACGCCGTGCTGGCCGAGCGCCGGCCCGACCGGCGGGGCCGGGTTGGCCTGCCCGCCGGGGATCTGCAGCTTGATCACGGTGAGGATCTTCTTGGCCATAGCTCGTGTCGCTAGTCGATCTTCTTGACCTGGTCGAAGCCGAGCTCGACGGGGACCTGCCGCTCGAAGATGTCGACGAGCACCTTGAGCTTCTGCTGGTCCGGGTTGACGTCGACGATCTCGCCGTCGAAGTCGCTGAGCGGGCCGGACGTGACCTTGACCTGCTCGCCGAGGATGAACTCGACGAGCGTGCGTGCCCGCTCGGCCGTCGACGTGCCCGTGTGGAGGATCCGGTCGACCTCGGGCTGCGAGAGCGGGATCGGCTTGTTGCCGGCACCCACGAAGCCCGTCACGCCCGGCGTGTTCTTCACGACCGTCCACGCGTCGTCGTTCAGGTCCATGTTGACGAGCACGTAGCCCGGGAGCACGCGCTTCTCGGCCTGGACCTTCTGGCCGTCCTTCGTCTCGATCACCTGCTCGGTCGGCACGACGACGCGCCGGAAGCGCGGGCGCTGGTTCATCGAGTCGATCCGGTGCTCGAGGTTCGCCTTCACCTTGTTCTCGTGGCCGGAGTAGGTGTTGATCACGTACCAGCGGAACATCAGAGAATCGCCTCCACGACGCGCTGCCAGATCAGGTCGTTCACCCAGAGGTAGGCGCCCACGATCACGCAGGCGATGATCACGACGACGGAGCCGGTCGTGACCTGCTTCTGGTCGGGCCAGTCGACCTTGCGGAGCTCGGCGACCGACTCGCGGACGAACGAGCCGCGCTGGATCTCCCGGCGGCCGGTCTGCCCGCGGCTCTGTTGCTGCGCCGGCCGTACCTGCGCCTGGCGCGAGCGAGCCCGCTGCGAGAACGACGCGTCGGCGGCCGCGCCGCCGGCTCCGGCGCCGGCGGCCGACGCCTCACGCTGCCGGCGCTGGGCGCGCCGCTGCGCGCGCGAGGCCATCAGCGCGTCTCCCGATGCGCCGTGTGACGACCGCACCAGCGGCAGAACTTCTTGAACTCGACGCGGTCCGGGTCGTTCCGCTTCGACTTCGTCGTCTGGTAGTTCCGCCGCTTGCAGTCGGTGCAGGCAAGCGTGATTCCGACGCGTACTCCGGTGGCCATTTCCTCTTCCCTCAGGGCGCAACAAAATCGGGCACTCCGCCCGCAACGCGAGCATGCTAGCGGAATCTCGCCGCAGTGCCGGGCTTCGCCCGGTACTGCTCCCAGACGCTCTCGGCAGCCCCGCGACGCCGAAAAGTCGACCGCCGCCGCAGGCGGCGGACTTTTCGGCGGAGTAGCGGCGGGTGGATTCGAACCACCGACCTACGGGTTATGAGTCCGTCGCTCTAACCACTGAGCTACGCCGCCGAGCCGGCGCAGTGTAGCGGCCTAGTAGGCCTGGTAGGCCGGGCAGAGCGGGATTCGCGTCTCGTTGCCGGACGAGTCGCGCACGATCACCGCCGTCGTGCCGGGGAGCACGGGCGGGTCGTGGAGCTCGGCCTCGCCGCGGCGCGCGAACCGGCCGAGCTGGCGCCGGAAGAGCCGGCCGTCGACCCGCCGTTCGACGCTCACCTCGAACCAGGGCGACTTCGGATCGGACGCGCGCCAGGCGAGGCTGGCGCCCGCGTGCTCGACCCGGACGGCCGGAGGCTCGGTGTCCTCGTCCACCGTGACCCACGGGAGGCCGAGGAGCGTGCTGTTGCCGGCGCGGTCGGTCGCGGTGGCCCAGACGGGGTAGCGCCCCGGGCGGACGCTCTCGGCGGGCCACCACTCGAAGGTGCGCCAGCCGCGCTCGTACCAGCGCGACGTCCTCGTCCCGGCGATCCGGAGGGTCACGGTGGCCGGCTTCGAAAGCCAGAACTGGACCTGCGTGAAGTCGCGGAAGCCGTCGGGGACGGGCAGCACCTCGGCGGGACGCCGACCTGCTCGCAGCGCCGGCGGCACGCGGTGGTACGACGAGAAGCGGTTCGCATAGGCCCGCCAGACGCCCCCTCCCTGCCGCGCGGACAGCTTCCAGAGAAGCTGCGTCACGTAGGTGTGGTAGGCGAGCGTCGAGCCGCGCCCGCCGAAGGAGTAGCGCGACCAGGAGCCCATGTCGAAGCGCGGCAGCAGGGCGCGCGCGCTGCGGCGCAGCTCCCGGGCGAGCCGGCGGGCCCGCTCGTCGCCCGTCAGCCGGGAGTACTCGCCGATCGAGAGTGCTGCCTGGAGCTGCGCGTTCAGGACGAGCTCGGCGCTGTAGCTGTACAGCCGGACCCAGGGCCCGTGGGAGGTCTGCGCGAGCAGCCCGCTCGGGATCGCGAGGAACGCGCGGCGCGCCTCACCTTTTCTTCCCGCCCGCGCGAGCGCCTGCGCGGCCACGGCCTGCGCGAGCCCCGACGTCCAGCCGGTCCGCCCGCCCGGGACGTCGTAGCGCCAGACGAGGCCGAACCGCCCGCTGCGCTGCCCCCGCGCGATCAGCGAGTCGGCGAGCCGCGCCGCCCGCCTGCGCTCGCCGGCCGTCACCGCGCCGTTCAGCCTCCCGAAGCTCGCGAGCGGGTGGAAGTAACGACCGGTCAACCCCGAGCGGTAGACGGCGCCGTCCGCGGCGAGCGTCTCCGCCGACGCAACGGGCGCCAGCGCCGCGGCAACCGCCGCGATCAGCCCGACGACCAAGACCCTCCCCCCCACGCGCGGAGCGTAGCCCCGGTCGGCTCAGACGGCCACGTCGCGACGCTCGAACGCGAGCGGTGCGAGCGCGACGACGAGCACGACGAGCGCCGAGAGCGCCGCGAAGCCCCAGCCGGCACCGTCGGCGAGCGGATCTCCGACGAGCCGGAAGGGCGAGAGGATCCGGAACGGCTCGAGCACGTCGACGACCTGGCCGAGGCCGTTCAGCAGGTACGCCGCCGTCGCCAGGACGGCGGGCACCGCGATCGCCGCGGCACGGCTGCCGGTCGCGGCGCCCACCAGGAGCGCGAGCAGCCCGTAGAGCAGCGCGAGCAGGTAGGAGCCCGAGGAGGCGGCGGCGATCCGGCCGGTGCCGATCTCGAGCGAGAAGACGGGCGGCGTGACGGCGACCGAGACGCCGCGCTCGACCTCGAGCGTCAGCTCCTCGACACGCCCCGGCGCGGGCCGTAGTACTTGGTCAGCCGGTCGAGGGCGACGGCCGGGGTCACGGGCGCATTCTGGCGCGCCGCACCGTCTCGGTCCCCGCGGCCAGGGCGACGAGCGAGGCTGCGGCGAGGACGGCCGCTCCGGCTCGCGCGAGTGAGGGCGCGTCGATCACGACACCGGCGGCGAGCGCCTCGATCCCGACGGCGAAGAGAACGCTCTCCACCTGCCAGGCGCGCCGCGGATAGAGCTCGGCCTGCTTCGGCCGCGGCCCCGGGGGCCACGAGCCCCAGGCCGAGAGCGAGATCAGCTTGCCGAGGTGCCCGAGCACGACGCCGCCGGCCCAGCCGATGCCGACGAGGAGCACGGCCGCGACGGCGGTACGGCGGGCCGGGTCGACGAGCACGAGCACGCCGGCCTGCGCGAGGCACGCGAGCCCGACGACGACGTGGGCGACGGGCCCCTCGCGCACGCCGATCCGCCCGCGGGCCGCCACGACCAGGAACCGCCACGCAGGCACGGAGAAGCCGGCGCCCGCGACCAGGACCCCCGCAGCCACGAGCGCGTCGCGCTCGGAGGCGATCCCGGCAATGAGGACCCAGAGGCCGGCGGCGAGCACGAGCTCAGGCACCGGCACGCGGCGGCGCGGCGCCGCTGCGGCGAGCCCGAGCATCGGCACGAGCGTGCGCCCGACGTTCGCGATCAGGACGGTGAGCCAGCCGACGAGCGCGAGCGCGAGGTGCACGAGGAGCACGCGCTCGTAGGGCACGCCGAGCGGCTCCGGGCCCGCGTCGGCGAGCACCGCCGCGCCGACGGCGAACGCGGCCGCCGCGTGCACGCCGGCCAGGGCGACGGCTGCGCGGCTGACCACGAGCGTGCGGCCGCCGGGCGCGCCGCGGATCAGCGCGGCGAGCTCGACGAGCAGGAGCACGAGCCCGGTGCCGAGCACGACCGCGCTCACCGCGGCGAGCGCACGGCGCTCCGTCGCGAGCGCGACCGCGAGCGGCACGCCGCCGGCGAGCAGCGGGAGCGCCACCCAGCGCAGCCGCCGGAAGGGCGGATCGTTCCTGAGCATGACCGGGAGCAGCTGCCAGACCGCGGCCGCGACCGCGAACGGGAAGAAGACGACGCCGACGGCGTGCGCGGCGCCGACGGCGTACGTGCCCGAGACCGCGGCTCGCGCGAGGTCGGGCGCGGCAGCGACCAGCAGGACCGCGGCCGCGACCCAGCCGCAGAGCGCGGCGAGGTAGGCGGGGGCGCCGAGCCGGAACGGCGCGGGATGGCCGGTGTGCGCCATCGGCAGCTCGCGCACGGCGTCGGCCTCAGCGGCCGGTCGTCGAGAAGTGCTGGTAGTCCGGCGCGCTCCACACGCCGCCCCACTCCCAGCCGCGCGAGGCGAACGCGCGCACGACGGCGCCGCCGGACGCGATCACCCCGGGCCGCTCACGCCGTCGGTCGAGGTACGCGCGGCCGGCGGGCGGACTGACACGGCCGCCCGCAACGTAGGGGTTCTCGCGCGGGTTCAGGTCGATCGCCCGGCCGTACGCGTGCATCGACCAGCGGCGCGTGCCACCGACGAAACGGCAGTTGAACGACGACGTGTTGTCGGCGGCCATCGACGCGTCGTCGCTGCCGCGGTAGGCGGAGACCGGCACCATTCGGCGGATCGGGAACCGCTGCGCGTAGAGGCGGCGGAAGATCGCGACGACGTCGCCGGCGACGATGCGGTGGACGATCAGCGTCCCGTTGTGGAGACGGCGGTCGAAGCCCCAGTGCGTGAGCCGGACCGAGCGGAGGTCGGCGGGCCCGACGGGGCACCCGCCGCGGTAGGAGTGGCGCAGCTCGGCCCACCGAACCGCCCGGATGCTCGACTCGAACGGCGCCGGCGCCGCCGTCGCTCCGGGCGCGAGCGCGAGCAGGATCGCGGCGAGGCCGGCGACGCGCACGCCGCCAGAGTACTCTGCCGCCCGATGCTGCTCGCCGCGCTCTTCGCGACCGCAGTGACCGCCGCGTGCCCGTCGAACCTCGCGAACGACCTGCGCGTCCAGCCCCGCGCGACGCAGCTGATCACCGTCACGGCGGCGTCGATCCGCACGACGCGCGCGACGCTGCGGACGTGGCGGCGCGTCGGCGCCTGCTGGCGGCCGGTCGCTGGCCCCTATCCCGCGCGCCTGGGTCACGCCGGCCTCTCCGCGAACCGACGCGAGGGCGACGGCACCACGCCCGCCGGCACGTTCCGGATCCACGACACGATGTACGGCAACGAGCCGAACCCCGGCGTCTCGTTCCGCTACCGCCGCGTGCGGTGCGGCGACTGGTGGGACGAGGACCCCTCGTCGCCGACCTACAACACCTTCCGGCGCGTCCGCTGCGGGACGCGGCCGCCCTTCGCGGGCAACAGCGAAGGCATGTGGCAGAGCCCGCGCGCGTACCCGTACCTCGCCGTCGTCGAGTTCAACATGCGCCCCGTCGTCCCCGGGCGCGGGTCGGGCATCTTCCTGCACGCGCAGACGGGCGGCCCGACGAACGGCTGCATCTCGATCGCGAAGCCGCCGCTTCGCTCGGTGCTGCGCTGGCTCAGGCCAGGCGCCGCGCCGCACATCGCGATCGGCACGCCGCGGTCGCTGCGCCGCTAGCCCGGCGCGACCACGCGCAGCCTCGGCGGCCATCGAACCCCTGGTGTCTGACACCGGGGCTCAAGACGAGGCGCCGAAAAAATCGCAACGTGCATGCGGCTGGCCCCGTTTCGCCCAACTTTTCCACAGCGGTGTCTGACACCGGTCTCAGACACCAGGAGGGCCCGCGGCTGAGCGGCGCTACTGGAGGAGCGTGAGCATCTTGAACATCGGCATGTACATCGCGATGATGATCACGCCGACCATCAGGCCGACCAGGATCATCATCAGCGGCTCGATGATCGCGGTCAGCGACGCGATCGACGCGTCGACCTCGTCCTCGTAGAAGTCCGCGATCTTCCCGAGCATCTTCTCGAGCTCCCCCGTCTCCTCGCCGATCTTCACCATCTGGGCGACCATCGGC
>JAICPI010000110.1 GCA_025929895.1 Thermoleophilia bacterium | reverse complement strand
GGTCGACGCCGTTCGCGGCGCAGGTGACGGCCGACGCCGCCGCGCGCAAGGGCATCGAGCAGGGCATGCAGAAGGTCGAGGTCTTCGTCAAGGGCCCAGGCTCGGGCCGCGAGACCGCGATCCGCTCGCTCCAGGCCGCCGGCCTCGAGATTCTCGGCGTCCGCGACGTCACCCCGCAGGCCCACAACGGCGTCCGGCCGCGGAAGCGGAGGCGCGTCTAATGGCCCGCGATCTCGGCGCCAAGTGCCGCGTCTGCCGGCGCGAGGGCATGAAGCTCTTCCTCAAGGGCGAGCGCTGCCTGACCGAGAAGTGCGCGATCGAGCGCCGCTCGTACCCGCCGGGCGAGCACGGCCGCGGCCGGATCAAGCAGAGCGAGTACCTGCTCCAGCTGCGCGAGAAGCAGAAGGCGCGCCGCTACTACGGCCTGCTCGAGAAGCAGTTCCGCAACTACTACGAGAAGGCCTCCAAGCAGCAGGGCATCACGGGCGAGGTGCTGCTGCGCATGCTCGAGACGCGGCTCGACAACGTCGTCTACCGGCTCGGCTTCGCCGCTTCGCGCTCGCAGGCGCGCCAGCTCGTGCGCCACGGCCACTTCCAGGTCAACGGCCGCCGCGTGAACATCCCGAGCTTCCAGGTGCGCCCCGACCAGATCGTCTCGATCAAGGCCGGCAGCTCCGCGGAGCAGGTGATCCGCGACGCCACCGATCTGACCGCGTCGGTGGCTCCATGGCTCCAGGCCGACCACGACAACCTGACCGGCAAGGTCCTGCGCTTCCCCGAGCGCGGCGAGATCGACACGCCGGTGCAGGAACAGCTCATCGTCGAGCTCTACTCCAAGTAACCGCGAAGGAAGGAAGCACTTTGGCAGTCCGCACCAGTTTGATGGAGTTCCAGATCCCGAAGATCGTCCACGAGGAGATCGACGAGAACCGTGGCGTCTTCGAGATCGAGCCGCTCGACCGCGGCTTCGGCTACACGTTCGGCAACTCGCTGCGCCGCGTGCTGCTCTCGTCGCTCGAGGGCGCTGCGGTCACCTCGGTGAAGCTCGAGGGCGTCCAGCACGAGTTCTCGACGCTCCCCGGCGTTCGCGAGGACGTCACCGACATCATCCTCAACCTCAAGAACCTCGTCTGCATCCTCCACGGCGACTCGCCGGAGATCGAGGTGCGCCTCTCGAAGAAGGGCCCGGGCGCCGTCACGGCGCGCGACCTCGAGGCGCCCGCCGAGCTCGAGATCCTGAACCCGGACCTCGAGATCGCGAACCTCGCCGACCGGGGGCGGCTCGAGCTGACGCTCACGATCGGGCGCGGGCGCGGGTACGTTCCCTCGGAGAACAACCGCGGGCCCGAGCACACGATCGGCGTCATCCCGATCGACTCGATCTTCTCGCCGGTCCGCCGCGTCTCGTACGACGTCGAGGCGGCGCGCGTCGGCCAGCGCACCGACTACGACAAGCTGCGGCTCGACGTGACGACCGACGGGTCGCTGAACCCGAAGGACGCGATCGGCCAGGCGGCGGAGATCCTGATCCGCCAGCTCGCGATCTTCACCGACCTCGAGCGGATCGAGGGCTTCGGCGAGGCGCAGGCGACCGACGGCGCCGGTGCCGAGCCGTCGCTCGCGCACGGGATGGAGAACTTCCCGATCGAGGAGCTCGAGCTCGGCGTGCGCTCGTACAACTGCCTCAAGCGCGTCGGGATCGAGACGATCGGCGACCTCGTCTCGAAGACCGAGAACGAGCTCGCCGCGATCCCGAACTTCGGCCGCAAGTCGATCGAGGAGGTCAAGGAGACGCTCGGCACGCACGGGCTCAACCTCCGCGGCGAGGACGGCGCGGGGCAGTAATGCGCCACCAGCGCGCCGGAAAGAAGCTCGGCCGCGACTCGGCACATCGCCGAGCGCTGTACGCGAACCTCGCCGGCGCGCTGATCGAGCACGGCCGCATCAAGACGACCGAGGCGAAGGCCAAGGCCGTCAAGCCGATCGCCGAGCAGATGATCACGCTGGGGCGGCGAGGCGATCTCCACGCGCGCCGTCAGGCGCTCGCGTTCCTGCGCTCGCCCGACGTCGTGCACAAGCTCTTCTCCGACGTCGGGCCGCGCTTCGCCGACCGGCCGGGCGGCTACTCGCGGATCGTCAAGATCGGCCCCCGTCCGGGGGACGCCGCGCCGATGGCGTACCTCGAGCTCGTCGACTTCGTGCCGGACACGACGCCGATCGTGGCGTCGCGCGCGCCGGCCACAGCAGCAGCCGAGGGCTAGCGGCCCGGCGTGACGCTCGTCGTCGCGCTCCTGCTCGCGTTCTACGTCCTCGACGACCCGTGGGGGCTGATCGTCGTCGTGGGGGCGATCTTCCTCGAGGTCGGCGAGGTCTTCTTCTGGTTCTGGTACTCCAAGCGCCGCCGCGTCCAGGTCGGCGCGGAGACGCTGATCGGGCTCGAGGGCGTCGTCGTGACGCCGTGCCGGCCGCGCGGTCAGGTGAAGCTGCAGGGCGAGCTCTGGGACGCGCGGTGCGAGGCGGGCGCCGCCGCGGGGGAGCGCGTGCGCGTCGTCGCCCGCGAGGGGCTCACGCTGGCGGTGGAGCCGGCGCTTCCGTAGCGACGTCGCGCCTGCGCCACGGGACGACGACGTCCCGCACGAAGACGTCGACGATCGCCGCGAGGGGAACCGCGACGAAGGCGCCGGCGAAGCCGCCGAGGGTGGCGCCGACGAGCACGGCGACGAACACGAGCAGCGGGTGGATGTCGAGCTGGTCGCCCTCGACGTAAGGCGAGATGAAGTAGCCCTTGCCGTTCTCGATCACGACCGACGCGGCGAAGACGAGCCCGAAGGTCGTGAGGCCCTCGAGCGCTGCGATGCCCAGCAACGGGATGCGGGCGAGCCAGGGGCCGACGCGGGGGATCGCCTCTCCGAACGCGACGATGATCGCGAGCACGAGCGCGAACGGCACGCCGATGACGAGCAGCGCGACGTACGTGATCGCGCCGACGATGGTCATCACGATCACCTTCGCGCGCAGGTAGGCGCCGACCCTCGACCACATCTTCTCGAGCAGCCCGCTGACGAGCGCCCGGTCGGTGGGGTGGACGAGCGAGAGCGCGAAGCCGAGCAGCCGCTCGCGGTTCGTGACGAGCAGCATCGAGATCACGAAGACCGCGAGCGCGTCGAGGAAGAGCGTGAAGACCGCTTCGGGGAGGGCGAGCGCGCGGTCGCCCGCCCACTCGAGCACGCCGTTGCCGAGGCGGTTCGCCTGCGCGTCCCACGGGGGCAGCGAGCCGTAGTTCTCGCGGATCTCCTCGTAGGCTTCGCGCACGGTGTCGTAGCGGTCCGCGTACTCGGGCGCACGGTCGCCGAGCGTCGCGACCTGGTCGAAGAGCGGCGGGGTCACGAACCAGAGCACGCCCACGACGAGCCCGAGCGAGACGAGGTAGATCCCGATCACCGAGATCGCCCGCGGGATTCGCCACCGCTCGAGCCGCGCGACCGGCCCGGTCAGCGCCGCCGCGAACAGGATCGAGACGAACAGGATGAGCAGGACGTGCGAGAGGTCGGCGAGGGCCTGGAGCGCCACCCACGTCAGCAGCGCGAGCAGCAGCGCGACGTAGATCGGCTTCGCCCGTTCCCAGGTGGACGCCACGCACGGAGTCTTCCGCCCGCCCCGGACGGCCACGGCCCCCGCCCCACAGGGCCCGGTGCCAGGCACCGGACCTGTCCAGAATGGCGTGGCGATGCGGCTGAAGCTGACGCTCGAGTACGACGGGATCGACTTCCACGGCTGGGCCACGCAACCGGGGCTGCGCACGGTCGAGGGCGAGCTCCGTGCGGCGCTCGACGCCGTGTTCCCCCGCTGGTCCGAGCTCGCCGTCGCCGGCCGCACCGACACGGGCGTGCACGCGAGGGGGCAGGTCGCGTCGGTCGAGGTCGACGCGGGGCCGCCGCCCGAACGCGCCGCCGGCGCGCTCAACGCGGAGCTGCCCGACGACGTCGCCGTGGTCGCGGCCGAGCAGG
>JAICPI010000040.1 GCA_025929895.1 Thermoleophilia bacterium | reverse complement strand
GGCGCACGGCTCCGCGAGTCGTTCCCCGACGTCGTCGTCGCCGCCGCCGAGCCGCTCCCGGGCGACCCCGTCCTCGGCCTCCGCTCGCTCGAGGACGGCTACGTGCCGCCGATCCTCGACGTGGCCAAGCTGGACCGAAAGCTGCTCGTCTCGAACGAGGAGTCCGTGCGCGGAGTGAGGCGGCTGCTCGACGAGGACGGTCTCTTCGCCGGCGTCTCGTCGGGCGCTGTCGCCCACGTCGCCCGCACCCTCGCGCGCGAGCGCGAGGGCGGGGTCGTCGTCGCCGTGCTCGCGGACGCGGGCTGGAAGTACCTCTCCGCCGACTTCTGGGCCGCCGACGACGTCGAGCGGTCGATGGAGCGCACCGTCTGGTGGTGATCCCCGATCGGCTTCGCGCCGAGCTCGTCGAGCACGCGCTGAACGAACGGCCGAACGAGGCGTGCGGACTCATTCTCCTGCGCGAGGGGACGGCCGAGCGCTACGTCCCGGGCCGAAACGCCGCCGCGTCGCCCTACCGCTTCGAGCTCGACGTCGACCCCGAGGTCTGGTTCCTCGAGGACGACGGCTACGAGCTCGCCGTTTTCCACTCGCACCTCTCCTCCCCGCCGCGGCCGTCCCGCACCGACGTCGAGAACATCGGCCTCTGGGCCGGGCGGCCCTACGTGATCCTGAACGTGCGCACCGGCGAGCTCGCGGTGTGGCGGATCAGCGACGGCGCGAGCGTGCCCGAGCCGCTCACCTGACCACGAATGTGCCGCGCATGAACGACGCATGCGGCGTGCAGACGTACGTGTGCTTGCCGCGGCGGAGCGTCACGGTCCAGGTTCGAGTCCCCGAGAACGAGACGGTCGTCGCGCGGCGAAGACGCGGGCCGCTGAGCGCGAAGTTGTGCGACCGCGAGCGATCGCGGACCGTGATCCTGTAGGCGCCCGGCCTGAGCTTCGTCACCTTCTTGCCGGCCTTGGTCAGCGTGATGTTCGAGCCGGGCCCGACGGTTGCGACGAGCCTGGTCGCGGGAGCGGCCGGCGCGGCCGCGGGGAGCACGAGCGCGGCGGCTGCCGCTGCGGCGAGTGCGAATCTGGTCACGCTCCTTCTACGAGCACTACCGGCCCTTCGGATTCCGCCGAGCGCAGGAGCGCGTCGAGCACGCGCGCCTGGGCGATCGACGCCGCACCCGAGAGCAGCGGCGGCTCCTCGCCGGCGACGGCACGCGCGAAGTTGTCGAGCTGGAGCCGGTAGCGGTCGGCGCTCTCGACGGCGACCTGCTCCAGCTCGCCGCCGCGCCGCACCTCGACGCCCTCCAGCTCCGCCGTGAAGGGCCGGCGCACGAGGATCGACCCCTCGGAGCCGATCGCCTCGAGCACCTGGCGCGGCTCCACGTCGAGCGCGCAGTCGAACGTCCCGAGGACGCCCTCGCCGAAGCGCAGCGTCGCCGCGAAGCGGCGGTCGACCCCGTCCGGCGTGGATGTGCTCTCGCCGAAGACGCGCAGCGGCTCGCCCGCGAGCAGCCGGAGCGCGTCGACGCAGTAGCAGCCGACGTCGAGCAGCGCGCCGCCGCCCAGCTCGCGCACCCAGCGCACGTCCTCCGGCCGGCCGAGCGTCGAGTCGAACTGCGCGCGCACGAGGCGGAGCTCCCCGATCGCGCCTTCGTCGAGCAGCTCGCGGACGCGCTTGATCTGCGGATGGTGCCGGTACATGAAGCCCTCCATCAGGAGCAGGCCCGATCGCTCGGCCGTCGCGAACGCGCGGGCGACGGCGTCGGGGTCCCGGCCCAGCGGTTTCTCGCAGAGGACGTGCTTGCCCGCCTCGAGCGCGCGGATCGACCACTCGACGTGCAGCGCGTTCGGCAACGCGACATAGACGGCGTCGACGTCCTCCTCCCAGAGGAGATCGTCGTAGCGCGGCCACCAGCGCTGCAGGCCTCGCTCACGCGCGTAGACCTCCGCGCGTGCCGGGTCGCGGCTCGCGACCCCGACGACCTCGACCTCGTCCGAGAGCGCGGCGCCGGTCAGGATCGCCTCGTTGATCCTCGCCGTCGTGAGCAGCGCGAGCCGGAGCACGGTTCGCATCATTTCGCGCGGGTAGGCTCGGCCGCGTGCAGGAGCTGCGACCGGGTCTCTGGAGCTGGGCGTCGCCGCACCCGGACTGGACCGAAGGCGACGAGTGGGGGCCCGAGGTGCGCTCCTACGCCTACGACGCGGGCTCGTCCCTCGTCCTCTTCGACCCGATCGCGCCGCCGTCGCTCGTCGAGGGGCTGATCGAGGCGCAGGACGTCGCCGTGCTCCTGACCGCCGAGTGGCATCGCCGCAGCGCCGACGAGTGCGTGGAGCGCTACGGCGCGCACGTGTTCGCACGCGACGAGGAGCCGCCCGGCGACGTCGAGCGGGTGCGGACGTACTACGACGAGGAGGTCGCATACTGGATTCCACGGCACAGCGCGCTCGTGGTCGGCGACGCGTTCCTCGCCGAGCGGGGCTTCCAGCTCCAGGACGAGTGGCTCCCGCCGGGGCTGAGCGCGGAGCAGATGCGCGAGGGACTGCGCCCGCTGCTCGACCTGCCGATCCGGCACGTGCTCGTCACGCACGGCGATCCCGTGCTCGAGAACGGCCGCGAGCTGCTGCGGACGGCGCTTTCGTGAACCCGGCAGAACGCGTGCTCGTCGCGCACGGCGAGCCGGTGCTGCGCGGAGGCAAGCGCGCGCTCGAGCGCGTCCTGGCCTAGCTTCTAGCCCTCCGCCGCGACCGGCTCCTCGCCCTCCTCTGGCGTGAGCCAGTGCACCTCGAGCCGCTCGATCCTGGAGCCCTCGATGTCGAGCACCCGGAAGGTCAGCCGCCCGTGCTCGACCTCGTCGCCCTCCTCCGGCGCGCGGCCGAGCAGCCCGAAGACGAACCCGGCGACCGTGTGGTAGTCGTCCTGCGGCAGCTCGGTCCCGAACTGCTCGTTGAAGTCGTCGATCGGGAACGTCCCGTAGACGCGAATGGTGGACTCGTCCACGCGCTCGACCGCCTCGTCCGGCAGGTCGTACTCGTCCTCGATCTCGCCGACGATCTCCTCGAGCACGTCCTCGAGCGTGATCAGCCCCTCCGTCGCGCCGTACTCGTCGACCACGATCGCCATGTGGTTCTTCGTGCGGCGAAAGTCGGCAAGAAGCGCGGCGAGGTCCTTCGTCTCGGGGACGACGAACGCCGGACGGAGGATCTCCTCGATCACGACGTTCGCGATCCCGCGGTCGTTGAGCGCCGAGAAGAGGTCGCGCACGTGGAGGACGCCCACGACCTCGTCCAACGTCGTCCTGTACGCCGGGTAGCGCGTGAAGGGCGAGTCGATCACGGCGGCGAGGCACTCCTCGGGCGGGAGGTCGACCGAGATCGCCACGACCTCGGGCCGGGGGACCATCACCTCGTGCACCTCCTTGCCCGCGAAGTCGAAGACCTTGTAGAGCATCTCCTCCTCCGCCTCCTCGATCACGCCGGTGTCCTCGGCCTCGCGGACCGTATGGAGGATGTCCTCGCGCGTGTAGCCGTGCACGCCCGCCGGCGCCGGCTCGACGCCGAAGAGGCGCGAGACCGCGTTCGCGGAGTACTGGAGCACCCACACGAGCGGGTGCGCGATCCGGGCGAGCAGGTCGAGCGGGACGGCGAGGACGACGGCGAGCGGCTCGGCCTTCTGGAGCGCCACCGCCTTCGGCACGAGCTCGCCGATCACCACGGTCAGGTACGTGAGGATCAGGAACGCGAGGATGTACGCGATCACGTGCGACATCCAGCCGTCGAAGTAGCCGGAGATCAGCGGCTCGCCGACGGAGCCGAGCGCGATCCCGAAGAGCGTGATCCCGACCTGGACGGTGCTGATGAAGCGGACGGGCTCGTCCATCAAGCGGAGCGCCCGCCGCGCCGGAAGCGAGTCCATCTGCTCCAGGCGTGCGCGCCGCGCCGTGACGAGCGCGTACTCGGCCGCGACGAAGATCGCGTTCCCCAGCACGAGGAGGAACACGATGATGATGCGGAGGAAATCGCTCATGCCCCGCTCTCCGGGGCGCGGGGACTAGGCGGTCGGTCGTCGTCCAAAGCTACGAATCAGTATAGGAGACGCCTCCGGAGGCCTCGTTGCGGCGGGCGCGGCCCTCGTGGACGAGCCGTTCCAGGTGCGAGAGCGTCTCCGCGACCGCGAACCGGCGCGCCGCCGGCGCGAGCTCGGCGCCGAAGAGCACGTACGACACGTCGTAGCCCGTCCTCGGCTCGGGCCTGAGCGCGGCGGCGGTCTCGTCCAGCCGCAGCCGGTGGTGCTCGACGAGCGCGCGGCAGCGACCGGTCGGGTCCTCCACCGGGTCGCCGTGGCCCGGCAGCGCGATCCGCAGCCCGAGCGCCGCGGTCCGCTCGAGCGAGTCGAGGTAGTCGCCGAGCGGATCGGGGCGCGAATCCGGGTAGAGCCCGACGGCCGGCGTGATCCGCGGAAGCACATGGTCGCCCGCGATCAGCACGCCGTCGCGCACGAGCGCGAGATGGCCGTCCGCGTGCCCCGGCGTCGCGATCACGTCCCAGCCGTCGATCGCATCCCCCGCATGCAGCGGTTCCGGATCGGGGACGTAGCGGATGAACTGCGAGTAGACGGAGCCCGCCTCGAGCAGCTCGTTCGCGACGGCCGGCGGGACCCCGTGGCGCAGGAACCAGTCGGCGATCACCTGCGGCCAGCCGTCGTTGCCCCAGACGTGCGCGCACTGCTCGTAGTCGAGCGCGCCTTGGTGAACCGCCGCTCCCGTCGCGGCCCGAGCGTCCTGCGCGCCGCCGACGTGATCCGGGTGGAAGTGCGTGATCGCGATCCGCCGGATCGAGAGCGCCCGCGCGACCCGCTCGAACGTCTCGGCGGTGGCCGGGAGCGCGAGCCCCGTGTCGACGAGCGTCCAGCCGTCCGCTCCCTCGAGCAGGTAGGCGTGGACGTGGCCGGGGCGCATCGGCAGCGGCAGGGTCAGCCGCGCCACCCCATCGAACAGATGTTCTATTCTTCCCACGTGGGGGTCGAGTATCGCGAGGAGCCCTGCAGGACGGCGCTGAACCGCGTCCGGGGGATGTCGTTCAAGTGGTCGCTGAACCCGTACATGGGGTGCGTCCACCGCTGCACGTTCTGCTACGTCCGCGCGTTCGAGCACCGGGCCGACCGGCCCTTCGACGACCGCTACGGGACGTCGATCAGGGTCAAGATCAACGTCGCGGACGTGCTCCGCCGGGAGCTCGCGCGCCCGAGCTGGGCGGGTGAGCCGGTCGCGATCGGCGCGGCGACCGACCCCTACCAGCCGGCCGAGGGGCGCTACCGGCTGACGCGCGCCTGCATCGAGGCGCTCGGCGAGGCGGGCAACCAGCTCTCGATCATCACGCGCGGGCCGATGATCGTCCGCGACGTCGACGTGCTCGTCGAGGCCGCACGGCACGCGCCCGTCGGCGTCACGTTCTCGATCCCGACGCTCGACGAGGAGGTCTGGCGGAAAACGGAGCCCTCGACGGCGCATCCGCGCCAGCGGCTCCGCGCGCTGAAGGAGCTCGTCGACGCGGGGATCAAGGTCGGGGTCGGGATGGCGCCGATCCTCCCCGGGATCTCGGACCGCCCCGAGCAGCTCGAGGAGGTCGTCCGCGCGGCGCGCGAGGCGGGCGCGACCGGCGTCTGGGCGAACGTGCTCTTCATGCGGCCGGGGACGCGGGAGCACTTCCTCGAGCACCTGCGGCAGGACTGGCCCGAGCTGCTGCCGCTCTACGAGGAGCTGTACGCGGGACGCGCGTACCTGACCGCGGCCCAGACGAAGCCCGTGCGCGCCCAGGTGGCCGAGCTCGCGAGCCGCTTCCAGATCGCGGACCGCAGGACCGTTCGCATCCGGCCAGAACCCCGGCCGGAGCAGTTGTCCCTGGCCGTTTAAGGAGGGCTCGACGAAGCAGGGCTGAGCCCCCGGGCCGCGCTGGACGCCGCGATGCTGCGTCCTCAGTCGCCCCCGTATCGACCGATACGCGGGCTCCCTGCGTTCTTGCCTCGCGACGCCCATCGCACCCCGTCGGCGAGCACTGCTCCGTCAAGCCCTCCTAGTCCGCGTCCAGCGAGCCACCTACAATCCGCAGGCCGCCGTGGAAGCCTCATCCTCCGCCAACTCGTCCTCCGAGATCACCTGCCTGATCGTCGACGACCACGAGGTCGTCCGGGAGGGGCTGCGCCTGTCGCTCTCGCGAGCGCCGCACATCCGCGTGATCGGCGAAGCCTCGGACGGGGCGAGCGCCGTCTCGCTGGCCGAGCGCCGGCGGCCCGACGTCGTGATCATGGACGTCCGGATGCCGGGGATGGACGGGCTCCAGGCGACGAAGATCCTGACCGAGAAGCTCCCCGAGACCGCCGTCCTCATCTTCACGGCGTACAGCGAGCGCTCGCTGCTCGGTCGCGGGCTCGAGTCCGGCGCCAAGGGCTACATCCTCAAGGAGGCGCCGCACCAGACGCTCCTGCGCGCGATCGAGAAGGTCGCGGCGGGCGAGGGCTACGTCGACCCGGCGCTGATGCCGGCCTTCCTGTCCGGCAAGGACAAGGACGACATGCTGACGGGCCGCGAGCGCGAGATCCTCCAGCTGCTCGCCGACGGGATGTCGAACGCCGACGTCGCCGCGAAGCTCTTCATCAGCCAGGAGACCGTCAAGAGCCACGTTCGGCACATCCTGGCGAAGCTCGAGGCGGACACGCGCACGCACGCGGTGGCGATTGCGCTTCGCGACGCGATCATCGATTAGATCCGGCCTCCTGGTCGGCGCGGTCGCGTTCGCCGCGGTCGCCGCGATCCTGTACGCGAGCAGCGGCGTCACGGTGCTCGGAGCGCTGCGGCTCCTCGCGGCGATCGCCGCCGCCGCGCTCGTCGCCGTCTACCTGATCCTCGTCCAGCGCGACCGACACCTCGAGATCGAGGACGAGCTCTCGCAGCAGGCGTCGTTTCTCGAGGCGCTGATCGAGTCGATGCATGCGATCGCCGCGCGCGGTGGCCCCCAGGAGGTGCTCGAGCACGCGCGCGTCGAGGCGCAGCATCTGTTCGACGCGGACGCGCGGCTGCTCGCGCCGGGGGACGAACCGACGGCCAGTGCGAACGGCCGCCAGGGAATCCTCGTCCCGCTGCGCGTGCGCGACCAACAGATCGGCGCGCTCCACCTCGTCCGCGTTCGCCCGTTTCGACGCGCCGACGTCGCGCGCGCGACGGTGCTCGCCGACTTCGCGGCGCGCGAGAGCGAGAACGCACGCCTGCTCGAGGAGGCGCAGGTGCGCGAGGCGGAGCGCGCACGGCTGTCCGAGCAGATCGTCACGGCCGAGCAGGACGAGCGGCGCCGGCTCGCGCTCTTCCTCCACGACGGCCCGGTGCAGTCGATGTCGGGGATGGCGCTGATGCTCGACTCCGTCGCCGACACCGTTGCGCCGGAGGCCTTGCCGGTGATGGAGAAGGTGCTCTCGCAGCACCGCGAGACGATCCGCGCGCTGCGCGACCTCTCGTTCAACCTCGAGCCGGTCGTGCTCCGCGACCAGGGGCTCGGCCCCGCGGTGCAGGCGCTCGCCGAGCAGCTCGGGCTCGAGCACCAGCTCCAGGTGGACGTGGACGTCGAGGCTGCGGAGGCGCTCGGCGAGAAGGCGCAGGCGGCGCTCTACCAGATCATCCGGGAGGCGCTCTCCGCGTCGATCCGGCGCGGACCGCCGACGCGCATCACGGTCGGGGTCACGCGCCGCGACGACGGCGGGCTCACGGTCGAGATCGCCGACGACGCCCCGGGCGAGCGGCGCCGGGCGACGTTCGACTCGCTTGCCGAACGCGCGCGGACGCTCAACGCCCGCTTCGACGTCGAGCAGCACGACGACCGCGGGACGACCGTGCGCGTGACGCTGCCGCCGTACGCGAGACAGTAGGATCCGCGACGGTGACCCACCTCCTCTTCGTCTGGACGCCGACGGGCTACGAGCTCCGCGAGCGGGAGGGCGAGCCGCCGAGCGTCGGCGAGCAGGTCGATGTCGACGAGAAGCGCGTGTGGATCACGAAGGTCGGCGTGTCGCCGCTGCCGGGCGACGACCGCGCCTGCGCGTACTCACTCGGCTAGCGCGTCCTCACTCGGCTAGGGCCTCCTCCGCGGCGACGAGGCCGAGCACGAGGGCCTGGGCGAGCCCGCTCGCGTACCCGCCGCTCGCGATCCCCCCGGCGTCGACGCCGGCCGCGTAGAGACCGTCGATCGCGCTGCCGTCCTCACGAAGCACGCGCGCGCGCTCGTCGATCGCGAGCCCGCCGAGCGTGTGCGTGACGCCCGCGGCGACGTGCACGCGGACGAGCCCGCCCGGCACGCCGACGACCTCGCCGCCCGCTTCGCGCGCCGCCCGGACCTGCGGGTGCTCCGCGTCGTCGAGCTCGAACCACGCGGTGCCGCCCGGCGCTCGTCCGATCGCCTGCGCGAGGTCGTTCTCGTGCCACGCGGGCGGTCCGGCGAAGAGCACGTCGCCGCGCTCGTCGAACACTCGCGCTGCACCGCCGTAGAGCTGCGAGAGGCGCACGTAGTCGCTCTCCTCGATCCGCGCAGGCGGCGCAGGCAGCGCGCGGGCATAGAGCTCGTCGAGGTCGCCTGCCGTCGCCGCGCCCTCCCGGCGGGCGTGGTCGAGACCGTCGCCTTCGCTCCACGGGTTCGAGCGAACGAGGAGACCGCGCTCCCGCGCGACGCGTACCGGGAAGCCACCCGTGGCCAGGACGAGCGGCCCCTGATGTCGATGTACATCTACATCACCTCCGGCCGAAAAGGTCAGTCGGTCGTGTCCGATTCGGCCGACGAGCGCGTCCCGCAGGGCCACAGGGTCGTAGCGGCGGCCCGTTGTGCGCGGATTGTTCGTGTCCTGCCATAAGGGCCCGACGCGCGTCGTCCGCTCGAGCCAGGCGAGCGCCTGGTCGAGGCGTGACCAGATCAGCCGCTGGAGCCGCTCGTCCCCGTCGGGGCACTCGGCCCGGAAACCGGCGAAGTCGACGTGCCTCCAGACGACGCAGCTCGAGAGGAGCATCGACCCGCCCGCGCGGTCCCCCTTCTCGAAGACGGCGACGTCGGCGCCGAGCTCCCGCGCTCGCGCCGCCGCGACGAGGCCGGCCATCCCGGCGCCGGCGACCGCGAGCAACCGCTAGACGAGCGAGAACGTCGGCTTGTGCTCGACGTACTCGATCCGCACGCGTTCGGGGCCCCAGAGGAACACCGCGTAGGTGTTGGGGCCCTCGACGACGTCCGCGACCTCGGCCGGAAGCGACTTCGCGTCGTCGGCGCGATCGACGAGGACCGCGAGGTGGTTCAGCAGGGGCCGCTCCGGCTCCGCCGCGCCACCGGGATGGAACTCGAGGTAGGCCCCTCCGAGCTCGACGCGCGGGTTCCCGTCGCGGGGCTCGGCCTCGTTGAACCCGAGTGACCGATACGTCTCCGCCGTCGCGGCGGGGTCGGACGAGAAGAGGGCGACGTGGTCGAGGTCGTAGTCGACCTCGGTCGGTGCGCGCACGACGTCGACGACCAGTCCCTCGCCGAGCTCGTGGGTTCCCTCCTCACCGTCGTTGACGCGCAACGTGACGTGCTTGAGCGCACCCCGTTCGCGGGGGCCTTCCTCGGCGAAGAGGGTCAGCTTGAACCGACGGGCGTCGGCCCCGAGCAGCGTGAACCGGTCGGTCCGGTCGATCACGTGCATCCCGAGCTCGGTGGTAGCCCGCGCTGCGATCGGCTCGCGGTCCGCGACCCACAACGCGACATGGTCGATCGTGCGGGGCGTCACCGGCGCAGGGTAGCGACGCGACGACCCCCCGCGCCGACCCGCTACTTGCGGCGATCGACCGCCCGCTGGAGCTGGGCCTTGCTCATCGCCGAGCGGCCCTCGATCCCCATGCGCTTCGCCTCGTTGTAGAGCTGCTCCTTCGTCCGCCCCTTCTGGCGGCTCGTGCCGGAGCGCAGTCCGCCGCGGCGACCGGACGAGATGTCGGTGCGGGACAGCCGGGAGGACTCTCTCGCCTCGCCCTTGCGGGCACGCTCCTTGTTGACCGTCCGCGCGGCGATCTCCTCCGCCTTGTCCGCGCCGGCGCCTCGCTCCTTCAGGCTGCCCTTGATGTGCTCGTACTGCCGTTCGCGCTTCGCGCTCCATGCTTCCTGCGGCATCGTTCGACCCCCTTGTCGATTCGTTCGGGGTCGTTCCCGGCTTGCCGGGCGGCTAATCGCGCTACTCGAGCGGCGGATTCTGGACGTTGTGCTCGGTGGCGTACGCGGTCGTGAGCTGGTTCACGACGTCGAACCCCTCGCCCTCTCCGTAGGCGTAGTTGATCTTCACGAACGCCTCCCACTTGTCGGGAAGCGCGTCCTCGGGGAAGATCGCCTCCACCGGGCACTCCGGTTCGCAGGCCCCGCAGTCGATGCACTCCTCGGGATCGATCACGAGGATGCGCTCCGCCTCGTGGATGCAGTCGACCGGACAGACGTCGACACACGACCTGTCCTTGATGTCGATACAGGGCTCGGCGATGATGTACGTCACGCCGTTTTCGAGTCTAGCGAGGCTCCCCGATCAGCTCGTCGACGATGCCGCCGATCCGCTCCACGAGCGCCGACTTGGCCAGCACCTGGTCGAAGCCCGCCGCCTGCCCGGCGCGCAGGCCCGCCGTGTCCGTGTGGTTCGTGAACCCGATGATGGGGATGTCCGGGTACGCGTCGGCGACCTCCTGCGCGTCGATGCGGGCGATGTCGGCGATCACGACGTCCGCCGGATCGACGCTGTCGGTCGTGACGAGATGGTGCCCCGGGAGCAGCCCCTCGAGTTTGCCCCTGAAGAAGAGGTCGACCCCACAGAGCAGGATCGTCGCCACGGCCCCGCGAGCGTAACACTGCAACCCGTGGTCGAGAAGGCGTTCGCCGAAGGGCTCGCGCTCGGGCGGGCGGGCCGCTACTTCGACGCGCACGAGGCGTTCGAGCAGGCGTGGCGCGCTGCCGAGCCCGTCGAGCGCGACTTCTTCCAGGGGCTCGTGCACGTCGTCGTCGCCTGGTACCAGGACGGGCGCGGCAACCCCATCGGCTGCGAGCGACAGCTCGCGAAGGCGGAGCGGAGGCTCGCGACCTTCACGCCGGCCCACCGCGGTGTCGACGTCGCCTCGCTCCTCGCGCAGGTGCGCCGAGCCGGGCCGGGACGGATGCCGCCGCTAGATCTCGCCGAGGCCGACGGCGTCGAGCAGCCGCCGTAGCCCGACGTACAGCCACCACTCCCGGTGGAAGAACAGGAGCAGCCCGAGCACGACGAGCGTCAGGCCGCTGGCCACGCGGAGGTAGCGCCAGTTGTCCCGCAGGAGGCGGAAGCCGCCGAGCGCCCGTGCGAACGCGACACCGAGCAGCAGGAACGCGGCCGCGAGGCCGAGCGAGTACGCCGTCAGGAGCACGATCCCGCGTGCGACGGTTCCGGTCGCGCTCGCGAGCGCGAGCACGGAGCCGAGCACGGCGCCGACGCACGGCGCGGCGCAGACGGCGAAGGCGGCGCCGAGAAGCGCGTTCGAGCCGTTTCGCGCTCGGGCGACCAGGCCGGGCGCGACCATCCGCTCCGGCCACGGGAGCAGGCCCGCGAACGCGAGCCCGAAGACGACGAGCAGCAGGCCCGCGAGCTCGATCCGTCGTTGCGGGGCGAGCACCGAACCGAGCGCGGCCGCGCCCGCGCCGAGCACGACGAAGACGAGCGTGAACCCGAGGATGAACGGAACGCTCCCGGCGAGGATCCGTCTCGGCGTCGGCGCGCCGCCGGCGACGACCGAGAGGTAGCCGGGCACCAGCGGCAGCACGCACGGGGCCGCGACGGAGACGACGCCTGCGAGGAACGCGGCGGCGAGCTGGCCGGTCACTCGAGAAGCGGCAGCTCGTCCTCCGGCCGGCGCGTCCAGCGCCAGAGCAGGAAGGACAGCACGGCGCCGCCGGCGATCAGGCCCGCGACGGGCAGGACCCACGCGAGCAGATCGAACCCCTCGGTCTCCGGCGCGGCGAGCACGCCTTTACCGAACTGCGCGACGAGCCGGTCCTTGATCTCGCTCTTCGTGTCGCCGGCCGCGATCCGCTCGCGCACGAATGCCTTCATGCGGAGCGCGACCGGCGCGTTGGACTGGTCGAGCGTCGTGTGGCAGGTCGGGCAGACGAGCTCGCCCTCGAGCTCGGCCTGCGTGGGGTGCTCCTCGCTCGCGAGCGCGGCCGGGGCGAGCGCGAGCGCGAGCAGCACGGCCACCAGGGCTCTCACGAGATCGCCCGCTCGATCGACTCCTCGAGCTCCCGCGCATCGGTGTACTCGCCGACCCGGTGCTCGAGGATGCGGCCGTCGCGGCCGACGACGAACGTCTCGGGCAGCGCGGTCAGGCCCCAGGGCTCCCAGAGCCGCCCGGGCCCGTCATAGGCGATGGGGTACGTCACGTCGTACTGCTCGACGAAGTCCTTCGCGTCACCGACGAAGTCGTTCGTGTCGACGCCGATGAAGACGACATCCCGGTCGCGGTACTTGCGCCAGGCGGCCTCGAGCAGCGGCGCCTCGTCGCGGCACGGTCCGCACCACGTCGCCCAGAAGTTGATCACCATCGGCTTGCCGATGTGGTCCGCGACCGCGACGCGCGCGTCGTCGTCGAGCGTCGGCAGATCGAAGCGCGGCACGTCCTCTCCGACCCGCGCGACCGGTCCGTCGTCGGACGCGATCTTCCAGACGAGCAGTCCGAGCAGGCCGAGCACGAGCGCGAGCGCGCCCAGCTGCCCGGCAGCCTTTACGAGCCTCACGCGGAGACGATGAAGACGGTCGTGCCGACGCCGACGCGCGCGAACAGCCACTCGGCGTCGGGGATCCGCATGCGGATGCAGCCGTGCGAGACCGAGTAGCCGATCGACCCGGGCTGCGGGGTGCCGTGGATGCCGACGCCCGGGCTCGAGATCCCCATCCAGCGCGTTCCGAGCGGATTCGAGGGGCCCGGCGGGACGGGGTCGAGGTCCTTCGCCCAGTCGGAGCTCGGCGGGTACCACCACGGGTTCTTCCACTTGACGACGATCCGGAAGCGGCCGAGCGGCGTCGGGTACTGCCGCTGCCCGGTCGCGACGCCGAACGTCCTGACGTAGCGCATCCCGCGGTAGAGCAGGAGCCTGTTCGAGCCGCGGCGGATCACGAGCACCGCGCCGAACGCCTTCCTCGTCAGCTTCGGCTTCAGCACCTTCGCCTTCAGCACGAGCGGGCCGCGCACGCCGCTCTGGAGCGCACGGTCGACCGCGGCCTCGGCGGCGGACCGGTCGATCTCGCGTCCGTTCTTCTCGGGCACGATCCACGGCCGCAGCTTGCGCAGGACGAGCCGCGCGTCGACCGGCTTGCGCGCGAAGCGCGACGCGAGGTCCGCGACGTAGGCGCGGACGGCGCCCTTGCGCACGGTGACGGCGAGCGGGACGGTCGTGTTCGGCTGCGCGACCAGCGCCTGCTCGACCGCGCGCTGCACGGCGGGAGCGGCGAGCGTCTCGGCCGGCGCCTGGAAGACGAACGTGCCGTACTGGAGCACGAGCGGAAGCGCGAACTGCGCGCGCACGTACGCGATCGCCGTCTCGGCGTCGAGACCGCCGACCGGGACGTTGCCGATCACGACGCCTTCGGGGATCGTCGCCGGCTGCGGCGGGACGGGCTCCTCCGCCGCACGCGCGGGCGCGCAGACGACAACGGCCAGAGCGACGATGACGATGGAGAGGCGCTTCACGTGAGACCGGGACCGAGTGTTCGCGGATCGTCGCTGATGATAGCGTCGGCGCCCCAGTCGGCCAGGCGTGCCGCGGTCTCCGGGTCGTTCACGGTCCACACCCAGACCGCCGCGCCGCGCCCGTGGCAGCGCTCGATCACGGCGGGGCCGACGAGCGCGTGGTGGAGGACGGCCGCGGCGGCTCCCGCGCGCTCGAGCCAGCGTCCGATCAGGCTCGGCAGCGTCCGGCGCAGCGTGCGGAGCCCGACGGCGACGACGGGAGCTGCCGCGCGATGCCGCGAGATCCCGAAGCGATCCTCCGGATACGAGAGCCCCACGCGCAGGCGAGGCTCGTGCCGGCGCAGATCGCGGAGCGCGGCGTGGTCGAGCGAGCTCACGAGCGACGCGTCGAGCAGCGCGTGGTCGCGCAGCGCCTCGGCGACCCGCCGCTCGAGCCCCCGCTGCTTCAGGTCCACGTGCGCACCGACGCCGACCTGCCCGAGGTAGCGCAGCGCGTCGTCCAGGGTCGCGCGGCTCGCCGGGACCTCGAGCCGCGAATGGGCGAGCACGAGCTCGTCGGCCTCGTCGGCGAGGACGTCGAACTCGACGGCGTCGACGCCGTGCTCGACGGCCGCGCGCAGCGAGTCGAGCGTGTTCTCCGGCGCGAGCGCGGCGGCGCCGCGATGCCCGACTCGCAGGGGAGGCCCGTCGCCGCGCAGGAGGTTCACGGCGCGGTCGGCAACTCGTCCTCGTCGAGGCGGCCGCCCTCGGCCGCGTACGCGAGGATCATCCGGTCGGTCACCCACTCGACGGGTGCGTGATCGTCGGTCCACGGTTCGTCGGCGGGCGCGATGGGCGGCCCGAGCTCCGCCTCGAGCAGCGAGATCAGCGGGTCGAGCCGCTCGTCCGCGGCGAGGGTCCCCGCCGCGCGCGGCGTGGTGAAGCCGAGCAGGACGTGGTTGAACCGCAGCGCCGGCCACGAGCGCACCTCGGGAAAGACCGTCGCGAGGGTCCCTGCGAGCCCCTCTTCGAGCCTGCGGTCGTCGGGAACGGTCGCGACGTTCAGCGCGACGATGCCGCCCGGCGCGAGCCGGTCGCGCACGAGCTCGAAGAACTCCTGCGTCGCGAGGTAGAACGGTACGTAGGGCTGGTGATACGCGTCGATGTAGACGAGGTCGTAGCGCTCGTCCGTCCGCCGCAGGAACGGACGCGCGTCCGCGTCGTGCACGCGCAGCCGCGGGTTGTCGCGCAGGCCGAGGTAGCGACGTCCCGCCGTGGTGACGGCCGGATCGATCTCGACGCCGTCGATGGTCGCGTCCGGCCAGAAGACGCCGAACGCGCGCGCGATCGTGCCGCCCGCGTTGCCGAGCACCGCGACGCGTCGGGGCGGGCGCTCGAGCAGCGTCGGCACGGCGAGGAACGCGTCCCAGACGCCGCCGGTCAGCACCGTGTCCTCGCGCCAGAGCGAGTGCACCGCGACGCCCTCGTTCAGGTAGAGGCGCCTGACACCGTCGCGCTCGACGACCTGGACGTACTGGTATGGCGACTCGACCTCGTACAGGACCTCGCCCTCGCTCGGCTTGACGACCCCCGGCGGGATCGCGAGCAGCACCGCGATCGCCGCGGTCGCGACGAGCCAGCGACGGCCGAGCACCGACGCGCTCGCCGCCGCGAGGAGCGCGGACGAGGCGAGCAGCGTCCGCTGCGTGCCGATGAGTGGGATCGTCACGAGCGCCGGCAGGAACGTCCCGAAGAGGCTGCCCACCGTCGAGAGCGCGTAGAGCCTGCCCGCCACCCGACCCGCGGAGGCGAGGTCCGCGATCGCCAGCCTGATCGCGAACGGCGCGACCATCCCGAGCACGACGATGGGCGGGGCGAAGAGGAGCAGCGTGCCGAAGAACGACCCGACCACGGCTCCGGCGGAGACCTCGTCGAGGCCGCTCGACGCGACGTCGAGGATCGGCTGCGAGACGAACGGGATCGCGGCCACGAGCAGCGCCGCCCCGAGCACGAGCCGCCCGAGCAGCCGCCCGGACGGGCTGCGGTCCGCGATGCGCCCGCCGAGCCAGTAGCCGAGGCTGAGCGAGGCGAGCGTGAGGCCGATGATGTTCGCCCAGACGATCGTCGACGAGCCGTAGTACGGCGCGAGCAGCCGCGAAGCGCAGATCTCCGTCGCCAGCGTCCCGACGCCCGCGAGGAACACGAGCGCGTAGAGGGAGCGGGGTGGCGTCACCGACGCTTGAGGACGACGACCGCGCAGTCGTCGGCGAGCTCGCCGCCCGTGAACCGACGCGCCGACTGGATCACCGACGCCGCGATGTCCTCCGCGCGCAGCGCGTACCGGCGCGCGAGCAGCGCGTCGAGGCGCTCGACGCCGTACAGCTCCCCCGCCCGCCTGGCCTCGATCACACCGTCCGTATACAGGACGACGGAGCCCGTCGGGTCGAGCTGCGCGTCGACCGCGTGGTACGAGACGCCCGCGTCCACGCCGAGCGCAAGCCCCTTGGCCTCGATCGAGCCCACGGTCCCGCCGGCGTCGACCAGCCGCGGCGGCGGGTGGCCGGCGCAACCGCACGCGATCGCGCCCGTGCGCGGGTCGATCAGCAGGTAGAGCATCGTGATGAACTTGCCCGCAGCGATCTCGCCGACGACGACGTCGTTCGCGGCGGCGAGGAAGTCGGCGGGCTCCGGATGCTCGCGCGCGAGCGAGCGGAAGACGTACTTCGCCATCGCCATGTCGGCGGCGGCGTCGATCCCGTGGCCCGTCACGTCGCCGACCACGACGGCGAGCCGGCCGTCGTCGAGCGCGAGGTAGTCGTACAGGTCGCCGCCGACCTCGACGAACGCGGACGGTGCGTACACCTCGCCGATGTCGATCCCCTCGACCGGCGGCCGCACCTGCGGCAGCAGCGCTCGCTGCATCGCGTCGGCGAAGTCCTTCTGCTGCTGGTACAGGCGCGCGTTGTCGATCGCGAGCGCGGCCTGTCCGCCGATCGCGAGCGCGGCGTCGATCGTCTCGCGGTCGATCGGCCGGTCGGGCTGGAGCGAGATGAGCGTCAGCGAGGCGAGCACCTCCGCCGGGGTCGCGACCGGGACGATCACCGCCGTCGAGCCCTTCTCGAGGAACGGCACGAGCAGCGCGTGCGAGCCGCCGAGCTCCGCGGCCGTCGCAACGTCGAGCTCGAGCGGCTCGCCCGCGCGGAACACGCGCTGGATCGCCGAGCCGCCGAACGGCTGCGGCCGCAGCAGGATCGAGCGCACGGGCGCGAGCAGGCGCTCGTCGGCGACGTGGAGCGCGAGCGGGACGAGCTGCTCGCGCCGCTGGTCGGGCATCCGGACCACGGCCGCGTCGACGTCGAGCACCTCGACGACCGTGCGGGCAACGGCCTCGAGCGTGACGTCGAGCGAGAGGCTCTGCGCGAACGCGCGCGAGATCTCGTAGAGCGCGCCGAGCCTGCGCGCGGCCGCGCGCTCGGAGGCGAGCGCCTGCTCGAGCTCCTTGCCGAGGCGCGTCGCCTCCTCGTGCAGCTGGGCGTTCTGGACGGCCACGGCGAGCCGGCCGGCGACGGCCGAGAGGAGCGGCGCGTGGTCGGGCTCGACCGGACGGCCGCGGGGCGAGTACACGCAGAGGAGCCCGGTGACCTCCTCTCCGACGAGGAGTGGGAGGGCGATGGCGCCCTCGATGCCGGCCTCCGCGACCGCGTCGGCGACCTCGGCGAGGCGGGGCTCGGCGGCAGCATCCGGGACGACGAGCATTCCGCGCCCGCGGTACGGGCCGAGCGCGAGGTCGAGGAGCGCCTGCGCGGCACGCGGGTGCGGTCCCGCGAGGCCGCGCTCGGCGGCGGTGGTGAGACGTCCTTCCTCGAGCAGGTAGACGGCGAGGCGCTCGACGCCGACGAGCTCCGCGACCCGCGCGAGCGCGGTCTCGAGGGTGTGGGTGACGGAGAGCTGCTCCGCGGCCTCGCCGACGACGGCGAGCAGCGCGCGCGTCTGCTCGAGCTCCGACTCGACGCCCCGCGCCGCCTCGTTCTCGCGCAGGACGTCCGCGGCGCGAACGGCGAAGCCGTGCAGCGTGTCGACGAGCTCGGCCGACGGTTGGTGCCCCGGCGCAAAGACGAGCTGGAGGAGTCCCGAGAGCGGCTCGCCGAGCTGGTACGCGAGGCTGACGCGGTCGCCGCTCCGCCCCTCGCCCACGGAGACGGGGCGCGCGACTCCCTTCGCACGACCGGCCGATGCGGCGAGCGAGAGGCGGCCGCCGCCGCCGCCGCGCCAGAGCAGGGCACCCTCGGCGCCGGAGAGCTCGAGCGCGAGGCGCAGTACGTGCGCCTGCGTGTGCGGGGCGTCCGCGGCCGCGGCCAGGGCGTCACCGGCGGCACGCACGGTCTCGATCAGCGACGACGGGCGCTGCGATTCGGCGGGTGCGAACGCGCGCACCGCGAGCCCCACCTGGGTCGCGGCGATCCTCGCCACGACGCGGCCGCGCTCTCCGAAGGGACCGTTCGCGCTCAAGAGCTCGAGGCTCGCGACCACCTCGCCCGAGACGTCGACCGGGAGCACGAGCGCGTGCGCCGCGCCCAAGCGCTCCGCGAGCAGGCGCACGGCCGCGGGCGCGTCCTCGAGCTTCACCTCCTCCTCACCCGGGAGCTCGTCGAGCGGGAACCGCGCGCCCTCGAGCTCGACCCCGAGGGCGGCCGACGGCGCGACCACGGCGCGGACGACGAGCTCCTGCCGCTCCGGGTCGAGCACCCGCGCGATCGCGACGTCCGCGCCCACTGCGGGAGCCGCTCCGGCGACGATCGCCTGGAGCACGTCCCTGAGTCGAGCCCCGGGCGCGAGCGTGCGACCCGCGTCGGCGAGCGGCTCCAGCGCACGCGGGTCGACCAGGTCCCGCGCCCTGCGATCAGGCTCAACAGCCATCTCGGCCTTCGCTCAGTATGCCTCGCTCCCGGCCCGGGATACACTGCCGCGTCATGGCCCAGCCGGCGCGCAGCCCGGAGCGCAGGCGGGAGGCTCCGCCCGTCGACCCCACGGCGGTGGCGAAGGCCTACCGGCTCGAGCGCGCGAAGCGGTTCGCGCGGGTCCAGCGCGAGCGCGAGCGCCGTCTCGCGCACCTGCGCTTCTGGTTCGTGCTCGTGCTGCTCCTGAGCGCGCTCGCGATCCTCAGCTTGACCGTCTGGAACGAGTTCGAGCGCTTGTTCGGCTTCTAGGAGGGGCGTCCAGCGCGGCCCGACGGCACAGTGCCTGTTTCGCCGAGCCCTCCTACGCGCGCTCGACGGCCCGGCGGAACGGGCTCCACGCCGACTGCTCCCAGGCAGCGCCGCCGCACATCGGGCAGCGCGGCAGGACGGAGAAGACCGTCACGCCGTACCCGCAGTCCGAGCAGTGGTACTCGCCCTTCGCCCGCGCCCCGCTCGCCAGGAAGTCGACGTATCCGTCGGTCTCACCGTCCACCGGCTCGCTGCCGATGCTGCCCATCGCGACCCCCTCGCGTAGGTGAAAGATGACTTTATCGCGGCGAGGCCCGATACTGCGTCCCGCGATGCAAGCGCCGGAGTTCCCTCCTGAGCGGTCGCCGAATCCCGGTCGCCGCCGGCTGCTCCGCCCAGACCTGGCCGCACGGGCCGGGGGCGGCTACTGGCTCCTCGGCGAGCGGCTCGCGCGCTGGGCGGGCCTCGTGCTCACGCTCTCCGCCTTCATGAGCTGGTACGCCGGCTCGGACGACGGCCCCACCATCGCCGTGATCGGTTGGCACGTCGGCGTCCTCGGGAAGCTCGTCTTCGCGGTCGGCCTCGCCGTGCTCGCGCTCTGGGGGCTCCGCGAGGCCGGCTTCGAGCTCCCCGCCGCGGTGCCCGAGAGCCTCGTCCTGATCGCGCTCGGCTCGCTCGCGACCACCTTCGTGCTGATTCGCCTGCTCTCCGTCCCGGACGAGTTCTTCCCGTACACCGGGCGCGGCGTCGGGATCTGGATCAGCCTCCTGGCGTCCGTGGCGGTGATTGTCGCAGGGCTCCTAGAAGCCTCAGAAGAGCTGTAGCGACGAGCAGCCCGAAGAGCGCTCCCGCGACGACGTCGAGCGGGTAGTGGACGCCGACGTAGACCCGCGAGTACGCGATCAGCGCGGCCAGCACGAAGAGCGGCACCGTCAGCCGGGGCGCGAAGCGCGAGAGCACGAAGGCGCAGGCGAAGCTCGAGGACGAGTGGCCCGAGGGGAACGACGACGTCGTCGGCACGTCCAGCAGCGGCTCGGGATCGAGCACGACCGTGGGCGGGCGGTCCCGCCCCACCGCGTACTTGAGCAGCGTGGTCAGGAGCTGGGTCGTGAGCGCCGTCGTCGCCACGACGAGGAAGACGTTCGGACGGCGCCACGCGAGCGTCAGCGCGAGCGCGATCCCGAGCCAGACCCCCGACCAGGAGCCCATGATCGAGAGCGCGACGAAGACGGGGTCGAGCCAGTCGACCCGATGCTCGACCACCCAGCGGTCGAGGTCTCGGTCTGCGCCGATCAGCCCGCGCGTGCGCCGAGGATCTGCTTGGCGCGGTCGATCAGCTGTTGCGGGTCGAACGGCTTGCCGATGAAGCCGCTCGCGCCGCGCTCGGCGGCCTCGCCTGCGACGTTGTCGACCTGGCCGCTGAACATCACGACCGGGACGGCGCCACCGTGCTGCTCCTGCACGCGGCGGAGCATCTCCCAGCCGTCCATCTGCGGCATCATCACGTCGAGCAGGATCAGGTCGGGCGACTCCTCCTCGAGCGCGGCGAGCCCTTCCGGACCGCTCGCCGCCTCGAGCACGTCGAAGCCCTCGGCCTCGAGGCTCGCGCGGACGTGCGCCCGCGTCCCCGCGTCGTCGTCGACGATCAGGACCATGGGGCCGCCCGGGTGCTCGCGCGTCGACGGGCCCGAGCGCTCGAGGAACGACTCGAGGTCCCCGCGGCGGTAGCGACGGTGCCCGCCGGGCGTGTAGAAGGCCGGGACGCGGCCGTTGTCGGACCACTTGCGGATCGTGCTCTGGGCCACGCCCAGGAACTTGGCCGCCTGGCCCAGGGTGAGCCAGTCCGGCTCGTTCGCGGGCGCAGGACGGGCCGGGGGGCGGTCGCGATTCGGCATCGGGCCGGGAATCTACCCAAACTTCCCGGTTCTTGACACCTGACGAGCCTCAGCGCGTCCCGGTCAGGGTCACCACCGTCAGGGTCCGGTCGAACGTCGTCGTCCCCGGCTCCGGGCGCTCGTCGAGGGCGGCTCCGAGGGCGATCCCGAGCACGAAGGCCGCGAGGACGACGAGCAGCCGGGCGAGTGCGCGGGGACTGAAGGCCATCAGGGGCGGTAGTCGGTCGCGCCGCGCGCGTAGAGGTGAAAGGCCGCGTCCTGCACCGTCGTCAGCGTCCGCGGCCAGCCGGGGAAGGCGGCGAAGTCGGCCATCACGGTCCGCACCCAGTGCTCGGCGCCCCCGTAGGCCGAGGCGAGCTCGCCGAGCGTGAACGTCTGCCCCACGCGCCGGCGCAGCTCGTCGAGCACGACGTCGAGCGCCTGGAGCAGGCGCGGCTCGCCCTGCGCGTGCTCGTCGAAGCGCTGCTTCCCCTCCTCCCACTGGCGCCGCGCCAGCTGCACCTCGACGGTGGACATGCGAGCAGGGTAGAGCCTCAGCCGGAGCAGCAGCCGTCGGCGGGCCAGAGCGGGTCGACCTCGGCGAGGATGCGCTCGCCGAGCTCGTAGCCCGGCCGGGCGAGGGCGAACGCCGCGTGCGCGTGCAGGCACTTCAGGCTCCCGCCCCGCGTCGCCCCGCCGATTCCGCCGGGGAGCTCCGGCCGCAGCCGCCGCTGCTCCTCGTTCCCCGCGCGCAGGCTCGCGGCGAGCTCGGCGTCCTCCTCGGCCGCGCGCGTCCAGCGCTCGACCCCGCCCGCGGCCTCGAGCCGCGAGAGCGCGGCGACGAGGTGGCGGCACGTCAGGTAGTACGTCGTCGGGAACGGCGCGCCGCTCTCGTCGAACGGCGACTGCTCCGTCACGGCCGGCTTGCCGTAGGGACACCGGCGCACGACGCGCAGGAAGGCTCGGGGCGCGCGGCCGAGCTGCCGCTCGACGATCTCCCTATCGCTCACCGCGCGCGATCGTAGCCCGGTCGCGCTGCTGCGCCCGCCAGCCCGGGATCCCCTTGACGATGAAGAGGCGCTCGCCTGGCTTGACGTACCCGATCCGCCGCGCCTCGCGGGCGACGGCCTCCTCGCTCGAGGCGTAGCGCAGCTGCCTCGCGAGCGCGGCGCTCTCGGCGGCGAGCGCGTCGACCTGCGCCTCGCGCGCGGCCAGCGTCTCGCTCCGCTCGAGGTAGGTGCGGACCGGGCGGTAGTAGAGGAGCCCGACGAGCACGAGCGCTCCGACCGCGAGCCAGCGGAGCACGACGCTCGAGCGCGGTGGGCGTTTTTGGGCGCGCTTCGCCATCGCGCGTCCTTTCGCTGGAGGCCCGGCAAGCCCTCC
>JAICPI010000061.1 GCA_025929895.1 Thermoleophilia bacterium | reverse complement strand
TTCCGGTCGCGCGCTCGAGCACCGGGTGGTTCGCGCCGCGATGGCCGAAGCGGAGCTTGAACGTCTCGTGGCCGGTCGCGAGGCCGAGGAGCTGGTGGCCGAGGCAGATCCCCAGCACAGGGACGCGCCCGAGCAGCTCGCACACGACCGCGACCTCGTCGGCGAGAGGCTCCGGGTCGCCGGGACCGTTCGCGAGCAGCACGCCGTCGAAGCGCGCGAGCTCGTCGGCATCGACGTCGTGCGGGAAGACGGTGACGGCCGCACCCGCGCCGGCCAGGCGGCGGAGGATCGAGCGCTTCGTCCCGTAGTCGACGACCGCCACGCGGACGCGGCCGACGTCGGAGTAGACGTACGGCTCGGGCGTCGACACCTGCGCGACGAGCGCGCGGCCCGACATCGACGGCTGCTCGTTGACCGCGCGGACGACCTCGTCCACCGAGGCGTCTCCCGCCACGACGGCCGCGCGCATCGATCCCGCCTCGCGCAGGCGGAGCACGAGGCTGCGCGTGTCGATGTCCGAGAGGGCGACGATCCCGCGCTCGTGCAGCCAGTCGGTCCAGGCCGGCCCGCGCGCCTCGCGCATCAGCACCGCGCGCGCGTGCGGCCGCTTCGACTCCGAGCGCCCGTCGGCGACCCCGTAGTTGCCGACCATCGGCGCCGTGAAGCAGACGAGCTGCTCGGCGTAGCTCGGGTCGGTGACGATCTCCTGGTAGCCCGTCATCGCGGTCGTGAAGACCGCCTCGCCGAAGGCGAACCCGTCGCCGGCGACGGACTCGCCGCGGAAGAGCGTGCCGTCCTCGAGCGCGAGGAAGCCCGTCATGCCCGGAGCTCCGAGAACACCGTCGTTCCGTCCGCGATCGTCGCTCGCACCTTTCCGCGCAGAGTGTCGCCCAGAAGCCACGAGTTCGTCGAGCGCGAGCGGAAGCCGTCCTCGCGGACGCGCCACGTCGCGTCCAGGTCGAGCAGCACGAGGTTCGCCCTCGACCCGACCGCGATGCGGGGCTCGTCGAGCCCGAACGTGCGGGCAGCGCCGGCGGACATCCGCTCCAGGATCGTCTCGAGCGGGAGCACACCGGGCTCGACGAGGTGCGTGTAGAGCGCGGCGAACGCCGTCTCGAGCCCGGTGACGCCGAACGGCGCCTCCTCGAACGGCACCTCCTTCTCGTGCCGGGCGTGCGGGGCGTGGTCGGTCGCGACCGCGCCGATCGTTCCGTCGCGGAGGGCGTCGATCAGCGCCGCGCGTTCCTCGCGGCTGCGGAGCGGTGGGTTCATCTTCACGTTCGAGTCGAGCGAGCGGACGGCCTCGTCGGTGAGGCAGAGGTGGTGCGGCGTGACCTCGGCGGTCGCGTCGACGCCGCGCTCGCGCGCGGCGCGGAGCGCCGCCACGGATTCTCGCGCGGATAGGTGAAGAAGGTGCAAAGGCCGCTCCTCGTACGCGGCGAGCGCCAGGTCCCGCTCGACCATCACCGACTCGCCCACCGAGGGGTAGCCGCCGAAGCCCAGCTCGGCCGAAACCGCGCCCTCGTGCATGTGCGCACCTCGCGTGAGCGTCGGTTCCTCGCAGTGGAGCGCGAGCTTGCGCCCAGTGACGGCGCCGTACTGGAGCGCGCGGCGCATCAGGCCGGACGCCACCACCGGCCGGCCGTCGTCGGAGAAGCCGAGCGCGCCCGCGTCGGCCAGCTCCGCCATCTCGGTCAGCTCTGCGCCCGCCTGCCCCTTCGTGATCGCGGCGAGGAAGCCGACCGGGATCGCCGCCTCGCGGCGGGCGTCCTCCACGAGCGCGCCGAGCACGGCCGCGGAGTCGACGACCGGGTCGGTGTTCGGCATCGCCACGATCGCGCAGTACCCGCCGGCCGCCGCCGCGGCCGTTCCGGACGCGATCGTCTCCTCGTCCTCGCGGCCGGGGACGCGCAGGTGCACGTGCGGGTCGACGAACGCCGGCGCGAGCACGAGGCCGGTGCCGTCGACCACGCGGTGCCCGTTGCGGTCGAGCGAGGTGCCGAGCTGCGCGATCACGCCGTCGTCGATGCGCACGTCGATCCGCGCGTCGACGCCCGCTGCGGGGTCGAGCACGCGGGCGCCGGTGACGAGCAGGTTCTCCGCGGGTGCGTCGCCTCGGACGAGCATCACGCCACCTCGTGCATCGCGGCTGCCTGCACGGCGACGGGCCCGTGCGTGAGCAGGTCGTAGAGGACGGCCATCCGGGTGACGAGGCCCGCGCGCACCTGCGTCTCGATCAGCGCGTCGGCCGCGTCGGCGACGAGCGGGTCGATCTCGACGCCGCGGTTCATCGGGCCCGGGTGCATCACCTTCTGCCCGGGCCGCAGCCGGTCCGGCGTGACGCCCCACCTCGCCGTGTACTCGCGAAGGGAAGGGACGTAGTTCGCCCCCTCGAGCATCCGCTCGCGCTGCATCCGGAGGACGTAGACGACGTCGGCCGCCTCGATCGCGCCGATCTCGGTCGTCGTCTCGCAGCCGAGCGCTTCGATCCCGCGCGGGATGAGAGCGGGCGGCCCGACGAGCGTGACGCGGGCGCCCATCAGCGCGAGCGCCTGGATGTTCGAACGGGCGACGCGGGAGTGCAGGACGTCCCCGACGATGGCCACGTGCAGGCCGTCGATCTTCCCGAACTCCGCGCTCAGCGTGTAGAGGTCGAGGAGCGCCTGCGTCGGGTGCTGGTGCTTGCCGTCCCCCGCGTTGACGACGTGCGCGCTCGTCCAGCCCGCGACGAGCGCGGGCGCGCCGATGTGCGCGTGGCGGATCACGATCACGTCCGGGTCGTACGCGCCGAGCGTGATCGCGGTGTCCTTGAGCGACTCGCCCTTCTCGACCGACGAGCCCGAGGCCTTGAAGGACATCGTGTCGGCGGAGAGCCGCTTCGCGGCGAGCTCGAAGCTCGACGAGGTGCGCGTCGAGGACTCGAAGAACAGGTTGAGGACGAGACGTCCCCGCAGCGTCGGCAGCTTCTTGACCTCGCGCTCGAGCGCGCGCTCGAAGCTCCGTGCGGTCGCGAGCAGCCGCTCGACGTCGTCCCGGGTCAGGCCGGCGATCGAGATCAGGTGCCGCCGCGGCGGCGCCTTCGGCGGAAGCAGGTCGTCGCGCATCAGGCGGATCTCAGCCATCGGTGTCTTCCTCCGGGTTGGGGACGAGCAGGACGCGGTCGATCTCGTCGACCTCGAGCAGCTGCACCTGGATGCGCTCGCCGCGGGCGGTCGGGAGGTTCTTGCCGACGTAGTCGGGGCGGATCGGCAGCTCGCGGTGGCCGCGGTCGACGAGGCACGCGAGCTGCACGCGGGCCGGGCGGCCGTAGTCGAAGAGCGCCTCGATCGCGGCGCGGATCGTCCGTCCGGTGTAGAGCACGTCGTCGACGAGCACGCACGTCATCCCCTCGAGCGGGAAGTCGAGCGTGGTCGCGCGGACGAGCGGCTGCGCGTGGAGCGGGGCCTCGCCGCCGCGCACCTGGACGTCGTCGCGGTAGAACGTGATGTCGAGCGTCCCGAGCTCGACCTCGTCGCCGGTGCGCTCGGCGATCAGCCGGCGCAGGCGCTGCGCGAGCGGCACCCCCCGCGTCTGGATGCCGACGAGCGCGACGTCGTCCAGCTCCGGGTTCGCCTCGATCACCTCGTGCGCGATCCGCGTGAGCGTGCGCTCGATCGCCTCGGCGTCCAGGAGGACCTTCGCCGTGCTCTCCGGCGGGGCAGCCTTCATCGGGTGCAACTCCTTCCCGGCCTCGCGGGACCGAGTTAAAGGGGTCGTCGGTTGCGGAGACCCTAGCGGGTTCGGCGGACGGCGTTAATCCCGCGTGAACGGAAGATCCCCCGTTCGGTGCCAACCGCGCGCGGATGCGGCCGTCTGATCGTTCACTGTGGCGCGTTGGGGCTTCGATCTGACCGAACCGCACCGGCGGGTGCTCGAGCAGCCGAAGCCGCGGCCGCCCCGCGCGCAGCGGCGGCGGCGACGGCTCGTCGTGCCGCGGCCGCGTCGCGCCCGCCAGACGTAGAGGGAGCCGCGTGGCGCGGCCCCCTCTCGTCACCAGCTAGCGCTTTCTCAGGAACGCCTGGAGTGCCGAGTACCGCGACCCCTGCGGCGCCGAGCCCCACTTCAACGGGTTCGGCTCGGCCTTGCCCATCCTGACGCCGCTGGGCTGCGGCTTGCCGAACCTGAGCGGGTTCGGCTCGACGCTGCCGTGCCTGATCCCAGCCGGCTCGACCTGCTCCACTCCGGCCGCGGACCAGCGGATGCCGTCGCTCCCCGCCGCGGTCGCGGTCTGCGCGAACGCGAGCGTGCCCAGCACCGCCGCCGCCGCCGCGGCGCTCGCGGCGGCCCGGCGCGCGTGCAACTCGACGTCGCCGCCCATCGCCCTCGCCGTCACCTCTTCCGGCGCGCCGAGGATCTCGAGCACCGGCACGATCGAGCCCGCGGGCACACCCCACTCCGTGAGCACCTCCACGGGCTCGTCCTCGAGCCGCATGCGGAACTCGTCGTCGCCGGCCACGCGAGCCACCAGCGTGTCGATCTGCCCGATCTCGCGCTCGACCTCGGCGGCGAGGTCGTCGAACCCCTCGCCTCGAAGCACGGTCAGCGGGTCTTCGTACAGTCGCGCCACGAACGCGTCGTCCGCGGCCCGTTCCGCGAGCGCCGCCGCCTGCTGCTCGCCACTCATCTCGCCCTCCCTCGTCGCAGGACGTACCTCCACAAGACGGGAGGTCACGCGACGATCTTCCCACGCAGGGCCCCGAGTCTCCAGTCGCCGTCTACTGATTCCACTTGTCGGCGGTCACCTTGCCGTGGCGCTCGCCCTTCGCGCGCGGGTCGGTCACGTCCTGCGGCGTGCCGGCCTCGACCACCTTCGACGAGGTGTCGACCATCTGCCCCCGGCTGCGCCGCGCCGAGAAGTCCTTGCCGAACTGCTGGAGCCTGCGGAAGTAACGGTTCACGTGCCTCCTCCCACCTGGAGTGCCCGGATCAGGTCGCTCACGGAGAGGAGTCCCACGAGGCGGCCGTCGTCTAACACGACGCCCCGGCCCACGCCGTCACCGAGCTCCATCATCGCTTCCTCGAGCGGCGTGTCCGCGCGGAGTCGCGGCACCTCGTCGAGCGGGAGCATGCAGTCGCGCACGCGTCGCTCGTCCCACTCGGCGCGCGGGACCTGGGCGATGCGGCGGAAGGGGACGAGCCCGACGACCCGGCCGTCCTCGACGACGGGGTACGTCGTGTACCGGTGCGTCCAGACGACGTCGTCCATGACCGAGCCGATCGTCTGCGACGCGTCGACCGTGATCGGGTCGCGCACCATCAGGTCGCCCACGCGGCGGCCGCCGAACGTCTCGCGCACCTCGGCGAACCTCGCCTCCGCCGAGACCGCGGAGAGCAAGAACCAGCCGATGAAGGCGAGCCAGAGACCGCCGGTGCCGTACCCCCAGAAGAACGATGCGAGGCCGAGCCCGATGAAGAGGAAGCCGAAGCCGCGGCCGATCCCCGCGGCGATCTGCGTGGCCCAGCGGAAGTCGTCGCGCGCGCCCCAGAGCGCGGAGCGGAGGATCCGCCCGCCGTCGAGCGGAAGGGCCGGGAGCAGGTTGAAGACGAGCAGCGCCAGGTTGATGTAGCCGAGCCAGGCGAGCACGCCGTCGACGGCGTCCGACCACGAGACGAGGACGGCGCCGGCCACGAACGCGATCCCGAGCGCGAGCGAGACGAGTGGGCCCGCGACGGCGATCCGGAACTCGGCGCCCGCCGACGGGAACATCCCCTTGAACCGCGCCACACCGCCGAAGATCCAGAGCGTGATCCCCTCGATCTCCATCCCCTCGCGCCGGGCCTGCACGGCGTGGCCGAGCTCGTGCAGGAGGATCGACGCGAAGAACGCGACCGCGGCGACCCCCGCCATCGCGATGTACGTGCCGTCGCCGAGGCCTTCGTTCTGCTCGGGGAAGACCGCGGAGGCGAGCGACCAGACGATCAGGGCGAAGACGATCAGCCACGTCCAGTTGATGCCGATCTCGATCCCGGCGACGCGGCCGAGGCGGAAGCTCGGGTTCACGACGCGCTCCCGGTCGCGATCAGCCAGCGCAGCGCGTAGGTCACGGTCTCGGGCAGCTCGCGCTCGGCGCGGCTAGTGCCCGCCGCGAGCTCGTCCTCGTCGATCAGCCTGAGCGTCGAGATGTGCCCCCCGCGGAGCCGGGCGAGCGCGCTCTCCCGGTCGATCGTCGCCTCCTGGTCGTGACGCACGAGCTCGACGTGGCCGAACCCGGCCGCGCGCAGCTCGCCCTCGAGCCGGGCGGCGGTCGGGAACCGGGCGCGGTCGATGCCCTCGAGCGACGGGAGGAACCGGTTCAGCCAGTAGCCGTCGAAGTGCGACGCGTCGAAGGAGACGACGACGACCCTGCCGCCGGGGCCGAGCACGCGCCGGGCCTCGGCGAGCGCCGCCGCACGGTCGACGAGGTGCACGACGAGCCAGAGGACGACGCGCTCGAACCACCCGTCCTTGAACGGCAGCGCCTCGGCCCGCGCCTCCTTGAGGGCGGCCCCGCGCGGGAGCTTCGCTCTGGCCTCCGCGAGCATCTCCGGCGAGGCGTCGACACCCCACACCTTCGCGCTCGCCCGCTCGGTCAGCGCGGCCGCCAGCCTCCCTGTGCCGCAGCCGACGTCGAGGACCCGTCGGCCGCGCAGGTCGCCCAGTCGCACGACCAGCTCGTACAGCTCCCACCATTGCTCGTCGGCGGGCCGGAGCTCGTCGTAGCGCGCGGCGATGCGCCCGAAGTCAGGCGCCGGGCTCGAGCTCATCGGGCTCGACGACCGCCTCGATCGCCTCCTGCGCGAGGTCGGCGGACTCCTCCGCGACGAGGACCGCAAGCGCATCGGCCTCGGGATCCTGCTCGAGCTCGGACTCGATCCCCGCCTCCCTGAGGATGGCCTGGATCTCCTCCGCCTCCGTGACGTCGCCGGCGACGGCGACCTGGACCTTCGCTCTCATGCGGACTCCTCGACCGTCGGGATGGGCTCCCGAAGCGCCGATTCTACGCGCCTGGCCGACACGGCCCGCTTGAGCAGCCGGGGGACCCCCCGCTCGGCGAAGGGCACCTCGACGGCGTCGAAGTCGCGCGGCACCACCGTGTCCGGGAAGATCGCCTGCGCCTCGTCGGCGAGCTCGGGCCCGAAGTAGCGATTCGAGAGGTGCGTGAGCACGAGCAGCCCCACCCCGGCGTCGCGCGCGACACCCGCCGCCTGCGCCGCCGTCGAGTGCAGCGTCTCCACGGCGCGCTCGCGCTCGTCCTCGGCGAAGGTTGCCTCGTGGACGAGCACGTCCGCGCCCCGCGCGGCCTCGACGACGCGCTCGGAGGGCGCCGTGTCGCCCGCGAGCGCGACCTTCCGTCCCGGCCGGGCCTCGCCGACGACCGCGTCGGGCGTGATCGTCCGGCCGTCGGGCAGCGTGACCGCCTCGCCGCGCTGGAGCGCGCCGCGCTCCGGGCCGACGGGGATCCCGAGCGCCTCGGCCGCCTCCGCGTCGAAACGTCCCGGCCGCGGGAGCTCGACGAGGGAGTAGCCGACCGAGTTGCGGCCGTGCTCGGGGGCGAAGACCTCCAGCCGGTACTCGCCGCGCTCGAGGACATCCCCGGGCCGCACCGTCACGAGCTCGTGCGGGTAGCTCAGCTTCCCGAAGATCCGCCGGAGGTCGCCGAAGAGCTCGGAGAGCCCTGGCGGGCCGTAGATCGTGATCGGGAGCTCGCGCCCGCGGAGGGCGAACGTCTTGAGCATGCCGGGAAGCCCGAGGAAGTGGTCGGCGTGGTAGTGCGTGAGGAAGATCTCGCGCAGCTCGACGAGCCCGACGGTGGAGCGGAGCATCTGCCGCTGCGTCCCCTCCGCGCAGTCGAAGAGGAGGCGCTCTCCTCCGCGCCGCAGGAGCAGCGCGCTCGGCGCCCGCTGAGCGGTCGGCATCGAGCCGGACGTGCCGAAGAACACGAGATCGAGGTCCACGGCGCGAGGCTACCGCGGCCTGTGCGGCGGAGCTACGGCAGGACGAGCCGCTGGCCGGCGTGGATCGAGCCACCTGCGATGCCGTTCCGCTGCGTGATCTTCCAGACGCCGCCGCGCGGGTCGCCCCCGTAGCGCGAGGAGGCGATCGACCAGAGCGTGTCGCCCGACCTCACCGTGTACGTGCGCTCCGGAGCGGCGGCCGTCGAGGCCCGGGCGACGACGGCCCAGGCGACGGCCACGACGAGCGCGAGGACGAGGATCCGAGCGAACATGTGTTCGGAGCATACCGAACACGTGTTCGCCCTGTCAAGTCAGCGGAAGAGGGCCCTGCGCTGCGGGTTCATGGCGGCCGAGAGCTCCACGACCGGCCGCCCGGGGACGCGGACGACGAGGGCTCGGTAGGCGCGGACCCGGAACGCCTTCGTCCCCACCCGCGCGACTGCGTCCTCCTCGGCCCGGACGACGACGCGCCCGGGGGAGCGCGTCACCCTCGCGCCGACGACAGACTCCGTGTGCCGCCAGACGGCCTGCTTCGAGTTGCAGCCGGCGGCGAGGGCCGCCCGCACGGTCGCCCAGGAAGGCCGTCTGGTCTTGTCCGCGCGCACGAGCCCGGCCTGCCAGCGCGCGAGGTTCGCCTCGTCGATCAGGCCGAAGAAGAGCAGCGACCGCACGGAGGGATCGCAGGCGATCGAGCGGACGAGCCGGTCGTAGATCTGCGCCTGCGTGCGCTCGGTCGTCGGCCGCACGTTCTCGCGCCCGATGTACGCCCGCTTCGAGGTCCGCGGGATCGCCACCTGCCAGCCGACCTCGTCGAGCTTGAACGTCAGCGGCGTGGGCTCCGGCTCCTGCGGCGGCTCGGGCGGCAGCGGCGGCTCCGGGCCGGGCGGAGGCTCCGGGATGGGGATCGGGATCGGATCGATGGGGATCGGGATCGGATCGACCGGCGGCGGAATCGGCTCCTCGGCGTTCCGCGGCCGCGCCGAGATCGGTCCCTCGGCGAACGTCGGCTGCGCCGTCCCCTCGAAGGCATCCCACACGGCCTGCTTGATCCGGCCGAGGTTCGCGATCCCGGCGTTCGGCCAGCGATAGCCCTTCGCGAGCGGGTCGCGATCGCGCGCAGGGTAGGGATGGAAGCCGAAGACGTCCATGATCGGCTTGTCGCGCCGGAGGCGCCGGTACCCGATCCCGAGGTCGCGGATGAACTTCACGGGCGACGTGGACACGTTGCTCTTCGCGCGCGGCATGTCGTTGCCGCGCGGCGAGAGGCCGACGCCGACGACCGTGATCTCCGGGTTGACCTCCTTGAGCGCGTCGTACGAGCGCGCGAGGAACCCGGCGAAAGCGAGCCCCGAGAGCCCGCGCCCCCTGCGGTCGAACTGCGGCTGCCAGAACCGCGTCAGGTTCGGCTCGTTGCCGATCACGAACTCGGTCACCTGCGGGTACGTGCGCGCGACGAGCTGGAGCCACTCCACGAACTGGTCGATCGCCGTGCGAGAGCTCGTGATCGCGCGTGCCTTGCCGATGTGCACGCCGAAGGAGAGGTGGATCCCCTGCGCGGTCGCCCACGGGATCGAGCGGTCGAGGAAGGCCCGCTCCCTGATCTCGAGCGGGTAGGCCGGGTCCCAGTTGACGGTCATCTTGTTCGCCGTCAGTCCGGTCTGGCGCAGCTCGGAGAAGAACCACTCGCCGCCGTCGTCGTCGTACTTGCCTCGGTCGTCCGAGACGCCGAAGAGCACCGAGGTGGTGGCCGGCTCCTCGGCGGCGCGGGCGCCCCCCGCACCGGCGGCCAGCAAGAGTGCCGCGCTCGCGGCTGCAATCGACGTCGAAAGAACTCGCATGTGCCCTCCACCGCCTATCGGCGGTAGGCGCGGCAGTCTACAGCCGGTTCTGGACGACGGCGTCCAGGAGCCGGTTCGCGCCGAAGCGCACGGGATCGTCCGCCGGCAGCCCGGTCTCCGCTTCAGCCAGCCGGATCGCCTCTCGTGCCCCGGCCTCGTCCAGGAGGCGCGTGTTCAGCGCGACGCAGGCGACCCGCGCCGGGCGCACCGGGAGCGAGAGGCGCTCGTGGAGCTCGACCAGCTCCGGCAGGCTCGGCAGCGGGTGGCCGGGGTAGCCCTCGACCTCCGTCGTGCCCGCCAGGTGGCAGAGCACGAACAGATGCGGCGCGCTGCCGTGTAGGAGGCCGACGGTGACGCCGGAGTAGGCCGGGTGGACGATCGAGCCCTGGCCTTCCACCATGAGGAGGTCGGTCCCGCCCCGACGGTACCCCTCGACCACGAGCTGCTCGGCCGCGCCTGCGAGGAAGTCGGAGACGACCGCGTCGACGGCGATCCCCCACCCGGCGATCGCGATCCCGGTCTGCCCCGTCGGGACGAAGCGCGACGCGAGCCCCCGCGCGCGCGCGGCGCGGTCGAGCTCGAGCGACACGGTCATCTTCCCGATCGCGCAGTCGGACCCGACGGTCAGCACGATCGTCGTGTCCAGCCCGAGGTTCTCGCCGGTCGGGACGTTCAGGTCGGGGGGCGGCTTGCGGAGGTCCCGCAGCTCGACCGAGTGGCGCGCGGCGAGCGACGCGAGCTCCTCGTCCTCGGAGACGAACTCGTGTAGGCCGTTCTCGACGTCGAGGCCCTTGGCGATGCAGCTGCGCAGCAGCTCGCGCCACTCGGGCGGGAAGCGTCCGCCCTGCGTCGCGACGCCGACGAGCGCCGTGGTCGGGCCGAAGCAGAGGGCGTCGTTCACCGTCGCCACGATCGGGATGCCGTTGCTCGTCTCCCCCGCACGGGCGGAGTCGAGGATCGCGACGACGGGTTGCTCGCCGTAGCTCAGGACCCCGCGCGCGGTCTTGCCGTAGTGCGGGTCGTCCGAGCGACCCTCAGCGAGGATCAGGTACCGCTTCTCTGACACCCAGGCCTGGGCGGTTCGCGGGGACCTGCACGCCGTCCGTGAACTGGACGCCCGGCCACGGGTCGTGGGCGAGCAGGAGGTTGCCGTCGAGGTCGACGTGGTCGCAGAGCGAGGCGATCTGCGCGGCTGCCGCGATCGCGAGCCCGGACTCGACCATGCAACCGAGCATGACGGCGAGGTCGAGCGCGCGCGCCGCGTGCACCATCCGGACCGCCTCGCGGATCCCGCCGGACTTCGCGAGCTTGATGTTGATCCCGTGCGCGCGCTCCGCGCACTCGGCGACCGACGAGAGCGTGTGGCAGTCCTCGTCGACGAAGATCGGGACCGGCGACCGGCGCTTCAGCTCCGGCCCGTTCGGGTCGAGCGCCGGGAGCGGCTGCTCGCAGTACTCGATCTCCATCTGCGGGAGGTACTCGAGCGCCTCGTCGAGCGTCCAGTACTCGTTCACGTCGACCTGGAGCGGCCGGTCCGTGGCCGCGCGCACCGCCCGGACGCGCTCGACGTCGAGCCCGTCCCGCCCGCCGAGCTTCAGCTTGAGCCGGCGGAACCGCGGCGCGGCCCGCTCGGCGCGGCGCGCCATGTCGTCGGGGTCGCCGAGCCAGACCGTCCAGGTCGTCGGCGGGCCGATCCGACGGAGCCCGAGCAAGCGCCAGACCGGCACGCCCGCGAGCTTTCCGCAGAGGTCGTGCAGTGCCGCGTCGATCGCGGCCCGCGCAGCGAACTCGCGCTCGGGCAACCGCTCGAAGATCTCCTCGAGCGCGAACACGTCCTCGCCGAGCGCATCGGCGTGCTCCTCGGCATACGCCTTCGCGGACTCGACCGACTCCTCGTAGCGGGCGATCGGCGCCGCCTCGCCGAAGCCGCTGACCCCGCGCTGCCGGATCTCGACCTGGCAGAGCTCGACCTCGTCCTGCGACTCGCGCGCGATCACGAAGGTCTCGGCGAGCGGGACCGTCACCAGGCGCGCGGTGAGCTCCACGCGGAAAACCTAACCCGGATCTTGCGACCTGGACAGGGCCGGATTACGCTCCCGGCCCAGGCACGACCTACGAGGGGAGAGAGGGAGATGAGGAGTCGCACACGCTTTCTGATGGCGTTCGGGCTCGCTGTGGCGGCGTTCGCGGGGCTCTCGATCGCGCCGGCCGCGGCGAGCCAGGCCGACCTGCATCGCGGCGGAGGGCTCTGCTCAGCGCTTCCGCTGGCCGGCCAGAACACGTTCGGTCTCGCGACCGTCGCCCGCGGCGGCTCCGCTGCGCGGGGCGAGCCGGGCTCGATGTCCGGCGACGGGGCCTTCGTCGCCGCGCCGAGGGGCAAGAAGCTGACCGGCGTCGTCACGATTCCGGTGCACTTCCACGTCCTGCGCGCCGGCTCGTCGTACGCGCAGGGGAACGTCAAGGAGTCGACCGTCAAGCGTCAGCTGGACGTGCTCAACCGCGCGTTCGCCGGCGGATACGGGGGCGCGGCGATGCCGTTCCGCTTCGAGCTCGTCTCGCTCGACTACACGACGAACGCCGAGTGGTTCGAGATGGGATACGGCACGCCTGCCGAGCGCGAGGCGAAGACCGCACTGCACCGGGGCGGCGCAGGCGCGCTCAACGTCTACTCCGGGACCGCGGGTGCGAACCTCGGCTGGGCGACCTGGCCGTGGATGCAGAAGGAGCATCCCGAGTGGGACGGCATCGTGATCGACTTCGACTCGATGCCCGGGGGTGAGATCGAGGGCTTCAACCTCGGTCACACCGCGACCCACGAGGCCGGTCACTGGGTCGGGCTCTACCACACGTTCCAGGGCGGTTGCAGCAACTCCGGCGACGGGGTCGCGGACACCCCCCGTGAGTTCGTGCCGACGAGCGGGTGCCCGGCCGGCAAGGACACGTGCACGCGCCACGAGGGCGTCGACCCGATCCACAACTACATGGACTACTCGACCGACCCCTGCTACCCCGAGTTCTCGCAGGTACAGGTCGACCGGATGAACGGGTTCTGGGAGCTGTACCGCAGCTGACCCGTGGCCCGGGGGCCGGGCTCGCTCCGGCCCCCGGCTACACT
>JAICPI010000057.1 GCA_025929895.1 Thermoleophilia bacterium | reverse complement strand
GCCGAGGCCGACGCCGGCGACGAGCATGCCCGGCAGCACGTCGCGCACGTAGCTCCCCTTCTCGCCGACCTGCGCGAGCAGGGTCATCCCGCCGGCGGCGACGAGGAACGCGGCGGCCAGCGGAGCGCGGACGCCGTGCTTGCCGACGACGTGACCCGCCGCGTGGGCACCGATGCCCGCGGCGAGCGCGAGCGGAACGAACGCGAGCCCGGTCGAGAGCGGCCCCCACCCGAGCACGTTCTGGAGGTAGAGCGAGCTCAGCAGGAAGAGGCCGAACATCGCACCGGTCGCGGCAAGCATCAGGAAGAGCCCGCCGCCGACCGCGCGGTCGACCAGGCGCTCGACTCGCAGCAACGGCGTGTCGGTGCGGCGCTCGAGCGCCGCGAACAGCACGAGTCCGGCGAGCCCGCCGAGGCCGAACACGTGGGTCTGCACCGACTGCCAGCCGGCACCTTCGGCCTGCGTGATCGAGAACACGATCGCGGCCAGGCTCGTCGTCGCGAGCACCGCGCCCCGGAGGTCGAGACCGTTCCAGCGGGGCTTCTCGGCGTCGGCTGGGATGTGCCGGAACGCGGCGAACGCGAGCGCGACGGCCACCGGGAGGTTGACGTAGAAGATCATCCGCCAGTCGGCGAGCTCGGTCAGGACGCCGCCGACGAGGACGCCGATCGCGGCACCTGCGCCGCCGACCGCGCCCCAGGCGGCGAGCGCCTTGGCCCGCTGCTTGCCCTGGAAGGCGGACATGATGATCGCGAGCGCGGCCGGGGAGAGCAACGCCGCGCCGAGGCCCTGGCCCGCGCGGGCCGCGAAGAGGGCACCGGCCGTGCCGGCCAGCGCCGAGGCGATCGAGGAGGCGGTGAAGATGCCGAGACCGGTCAGGAACATCCGGCGTCGGCCGAGCAGGTCGGCGGCGCGGCCGCCGAAGAGGAGCAGGCTGCCGAAGATGAGCGAGTAGCTCGTGATCGTCCAGCTGATGCTGGAGCCGGTGAGGTTCAGGTCATCGGCCAGGCTCGGCAGCGCGATGTTCACCGCGGTGATGTCGAGGATCACCATCAGCTGGGCGATCAGCAGGACGAAGAGCAGCAGCCCGTTCTTGCCCGTGGAGGCGTCGGGGCTGGTGGTGCCGTGGCGGTGGCTGGGGCCGTGATGCATGGTCTTCCTCTCTAATTCGGACAGTGGTGTCTGGGCTAATAAAGCAGACACGGGTGTCCGATGTCAAGGGTTGGCCCCCGCGGCTCCGTTACGTATCGCCCGCCGCGTAGAGCGTCCACATTCCCGGAACTCCCTTGAGCTCGTGGTCGCCGCGCTCCTCGAACGCGATGCCCGAGCCCGCGACGAGGTCCTTCACCGTTCGGGACACGAGCACTTCGCCCGGGGCGGCGAGCGCCGAGATTCGAGCTCCGGCGACCACGGCGATGCCCGCGAGCTTCTCGCCGACCAGCTCGCACTCGCCCGTATGGACGCCCGCACGGACCTCGAGGTCGTGCTCGCTTGCGCCTTCGACGATTCGACGCGCGCACGCGATCGCCCGTGCGGGGCCGTCGAATCGACAGAAGAAGCCGTCCCCGGCCGTGTCGACCTCCTCGCCTCGATGGACGGCCAGCTCCCGGCGAACGTCCGCGTAGTGGCGGCTCACGAGATCTCGCCACGCGCGGTCTCCGAGTGCGGCCGCACGACTCGTCGAGCCCACCAGGTCGGTGAACAGCACCGTTGCCAGCACCGAGTCCGGAACCGCCGGGCGCGCCTCGCCACTCAGGAACCTCAGGATCGCGTCCGCGCTCTCGGAGCTGAACGGCGAGCCGCTGTCCGCGCGGAGCGCGACGACGCTCGCGTCGGGGATGCGCTCGGCGACGAACTGCGCGGGCCCGTGTCCGAGATCGGAGTCTTCGGGCCGATGGAGCAACAGCGTCGGCACGCGGATCGCGCCGAGGACGTCAACGATGTCCGTCTCCATCGCCATCCGGATCCAGTCGGCCGCGGCGGAGGGGCTGAGGGCGAGGCGGTGCTGCCACACCATGAGCTCCGCGATCTCCGGATCCTTCGTGACCTCGGGCTCGACGTCACGCCCGAAAGCCCTCAGGAAGTCCTCATCGCCCCAGCGGTCGCGAACCTCACGCAGCCAGCCGAGCCAGTCGTCCTCCGTGTTCGCCCACGGATACGACTCGTCTCTGATCGCGCGCGGATAGGGGACGGCGAGGATCAACCGCTCGACGCGCTCGGGGTAGGTCGCCGCGAAGAGCGCGCACGCATTCGCGCCGGTCGAGATGCCGAACAACGACGCACGCGACGCGCCAACCGCGTCGAGGACGGCCGCGATGTCGTCCATCCTCGCCTCGAGCGTGACGTTCCGCGGACGATCCGACAGACCCGTTCCGCGCGGGCTGAACACGACGAGCCGGGTCTGAGCGGCCAGAGCGTCGAGGAAGCGGCGGACGTGCGGGTTCAGCCAGATCGTGAGGAGGTCGCAGAGTTGGGGCGAGAAGACGAGTGTCCGGGCGCCCTCCCCGACGACCTGGTACGCGATCGCGACTCCCCCCGCCCGTGCGTAGCGAACGTCCGGAACATCCACGGCGACAGTCTCGCGTACCCGGTGCTGCGCCGGTCGCTGCGATCAGTCGAAGGTGAAGACGAGCGGCAGGACGGCCACCACCGCGGCCGCCCACAGGGCGAAGGCCGGCAGGTACGACGTCTGCCAGCGCTCGAGCCGGTGAAGCGCGCTGCGCCCGGTGAGGAACCGAACCGACAGCCACGCAGCCCCGGCAAGGTTCACGAGCAGCACGAGGTTGAGCCCGAGCGCCGCGGTCCGGTTCGGGGTGAAACCGAGGTCGCCGATCCGGGCGATCATCGTGCCGAGCACCATCACGTCCAGCACCAGCGCGCTCACGACGGCGACCAGCTGGATGCGGTCCATCCAGTTCGGCGACGCCGACGGCTCGCGCGCGGACATCCCGTAGAGCACGAGCGCGAGGACGACGACGAGCAGCGCGTCGAAGACGCTGACGAGGTCGCGGTCGAACGCGTCACCGAGCCCCGTTGCGGCGTAAGTGACCGCCGCGGCGGCGAGCATGACCGCGAACAGCGGCGTGAAGATCATCCCGAGCACCGGCGCCATGTTCTCCACGACCCGCTGCTTCGACTCGACGAGCCACGCGGCCACGACCACGGCACCCGCGGCGCCCGAGGGCAGCACCCACTCGATGATCCGCTCCACGTCGGCGCCCGCCGGCTCGAGGATGGCGGCCATCAGCCCGATCAGCACCCCGCCGCCGAGCGCGATCAGCACGTAGTAGATGAACCACTCGCCCGTGAACCGGACGAAGTCCATGCGCCGCTCGTGCGATCGGAGCGTGCCGCCCATGTACGGGAACGCCATCACGAACCAGAGCACGACCGGCAGGTGGGCCCCGGCGAGGATCTCGGTGTTCGAGTCCGTCTCCCACGGATAGAGGTTGATCGCGAGTGCACCGAGCGCGAACGGCGCAGCCGTCAGCGCCCAGCTCCTGACGTCGAGCTCGCGCCGGAACGCGAAGTAGCCGGCGAGGAACGGCAGCACGAAGAGACCGAGGTTCCGGAAGAACCAGTTCGGCTCCTCGTCGGGGACGTCCGCCGCGAGGCGCGCGATCTGGATCGCGACCGCCGCAGCGGCGGCGAAGACGACTGCCTCGACCCAGCCGCCCGACTCTCGCGCGCGCTCCTCGTCGTCGCTCAGGATGAGCTGCTTCCACAGCCGGCCGCTGTGCTCGCGCGCGAACTCCCGGGAGAGGCTGTCGAGGTCGCCCAACCGCTTCACGGCGACCAGGAACGCCTCGTCGGCCGCGAGGCCGGCCGCGCTCAGCTCGGCGATCTGGTCGCGCAGGTGGTCCTCGAGCTCGGCGACGTCGTGGCCGCTGACGCCGGGGGCGCCCGCGACGTAGGCACGCCACTCCGCGATCTGCGTCTCGAGGCTTTCCATCCTCAGGCCTCGCCGACGGCCGCCAACAGCCCGCCGCCTGGCCAGACGTTGTTCAGCGCGCGGCTGACGGCCGCCCACTGCCGCTGCTGCTCCGCGAGCGCCTTCCGGCCCTCGCGCGTGATCACGTAGTACTTGCGCCGGCGCCCTTCGGGCGGCGTCCTCCACTGCGTCTTCACCTGCCCGAGCCGCTCGAGGCGGTGAAGCAGCGGGTAGAGCATCCCGTCGGTCCACTCGAATTGCCCGCCGGACAGCTCGCGCACGCGCTTGAGGATGGCGTAGCCGTAGCTCTCGCCGTCGGCCAGGATCGCGAGCACGAGGGGCGTCGCCGAGGCCGCGACGAGATCCTTGTCGATCCGCATGGCTAACAGTACTATACATAGCACCACAAGGTAAGGGAAGGAGAAGCCATGAAGTCGTTCCTCGCCATCCTCGTCGCCGCCCTCGCCGTCATCGGCCTCGGCCTCACGCTGGCCATGGCGGGGGAGGCCGGCGACGCGCCCGGCCTCGCGCTCATCGGGATCGTCCTCATCACCGGCGCGTACACGTTCGCGGTGAGAGCCGCCTACCGCGCCGGCAAGACGCAAGGTCAGCGGTAGGCCCGAACGCGGGCGCCTGCCGCTCGCACGGATGTGGAACTCCCCGCATCGAACGGACATGAAGACTCAGTGAAGGTGCTCTCCGATCCGGAGCTGTGGCAGCGTGCCGTCGCGGGAGAGCCGACCGCGTTCGGCGAGCTCTTCGAGCGCCACTCGAAGGCGATCTACATGTTCGCGTTCCGACGGACGGCGGATTGGTCACTGGCCGAGGACCTGACGTCCGTCGTCTTCCTCGAGGCTTGGCGCCGGCGCGCCGACGTTCGGCTCGTGCACGAGAGCGCCTTGCCGTGGCTGTTCGGCATAGCGACGAACGTTCTCCGCAACGCCCGCCGGTCGCTTCGGCGTCATCGAGCTGCGCTCGATCGGCTCGCGATCGAAGACGAGCCCGACTTCGCCGACGACTTGGCCGAGCGGCTCGACGACCGACGGCGGATGCGGGAGATCCTCGTCGGCTACGCGAAGCTCCCAAGGGGCGAGCAGGAGGTGGTCGCGCTCTGCCGCTGGTCGGGCCTCTCCTATGAAGAGACGGCTGTGGCGCTCGAGCTCCCGATCGGCACGGTGCGCTCGCGGTTGGCGCGAGCACGCCGACGGCTCGGGGAACTAGACGGCGAGAGCGGACACGAACTGGACGACAACGCAGCCGACCTCGCCGAGGACGCCGTCTGAGAGATGAGCAACCCGATGTCATTGCCCCCCGACCGTGATCTGCCGGCGCGGCGGCTCCACCTACGGAAGGAGCACCTCGTGCAGGAGATCACCGCGTCTCACCGGCGCGTCCGTCCGCTCGTCCTCGCGCTCGCGGCGGCGACGCTCGTGCTCGCGGCAACCGGTTTCGGCGCCTATGCGCTCACGCGCGAGCCGACGCACGTCGACAGCATCGGCTGCTACGAGCGGGCCGACCTCGGGGCGGACGTCGCCGTGATCGGCTCGGCCGCGACGGATCCCGTTGCTGCCTGCGCTGCACTTTGGCGCAGCGGCGCGCTCGGGTCCACGCAAGGCGTTCCGCGCCTCACCGCGTGCGTCCTCGACACGGGCGCGGTCGCGGTCCTGCCCGGCGGGGCGGGAGTCTGCGAAGGCCTCGGCATCGCTTCCTTGTCTGCCGACGCCCTGGCGCGGCTTGCCCGTCTCGGCGAGCTCCGGGCTCTGCTGGCCGAGAGATTCGGCGATGGCAGCGGCAGCAAGCGGCGAACGGCTTGCGTCGGCGAGGCCGCCGCCAGGCGGATCGTGCGCGCCGAGCTGGCGGCACGCGACCAAGCCGGCTGGACGATCGAGATCGCATCGCCGTTCACCGCCGAGCGTCGCTGCGCGTCGGCCTCGATCGCCCCGGCGGACAAGACGATCACGATCATTCCGCTCTCGCCCTGAGTCGCCCTGCGCGCGAGGCAGACTGACGAGTCAGTCAAGTTTTCGAGCCGCGCCGGCAGGGCACGTTGGCGTCGGCCCAGTCTCTAGAGATCTTTGGGGGACACATGAAGAAGCGGACCATGGTCGGCCGCCTTGCGGCGACCGTCGCGGTCGTCGCAGCGGTGCTGTCGACGACTGCCTCCGGACAGCTCCCGATCGCGATCGACGCGCAGGTCGTTCCGATCGCACCCGAGGTGCGGCAAGCGTCGTATCCCGTGCTCGATTTCGGCAAGACGAACAAGATCGGTACGACGACGTGGCGCGTCGTCGAGACGACCGGCAACTGCTGCGAGAACTACCTCACGACGGCAAGTAACGGCCGCCTGTACGACTTCGGCGGCACGTACATCAACTTCACCGACGACCGTGGTGTGACGTGGAAGTCCGTCCGGACGGTCACGCCGCTCGTCAACGGGGAGGGCACGATCGCGCTCGGCCCGGGCGGCGACGTCATCGGCGTCGGCTGGGACCCCTACTCGGGCGACCACCTCCAGGCGTTCAAGTACGAGGCCGACACCGACAAGTGGCAGTACACGGAGACGCCGCTGCACCAGCCGTTCTACGACCGCGAATGGGTGACAGCGGTGCCCGGCCCCGTCACGATCGACGGGAAGACCCACGAGTACATCACCTTCCTCAAGGGTGGCTGGCCCTCGAAGGAGCTCTGGTACTACAGCACCGACGGGCTGAACTACACGCAGGTGTCGAGCAAGCTCGTCGACAAGACCTCGAGCGGAGCGCCGGCACAGGACGCGGCGACGACCGCGCGCGCCGACGCGGACTGGATCCAGGCGAACACGAACGGCGGCATGACGCTGCTCGGCGGTGGAGGCCTGCTCGCCGCGCCCGACTACCCGAGCAGCAACACCGCGTGGTCGGTATTCGACGGCGCGGCGGGCCATTGGGTGCCCGCCAAGCACGCGGACGGGTCGACGCCGAGCGGCCTCTACCAGGTCGACTCGGCAGGCCGGCTCCACAACGTCGTGCCGGCCGGCGACAGGTTCACGTACAGGTGGACGACCGACAGCGGCGCGACGTGGGCGGCGATCGACGTGCCGCTTCCCGCAGACACCGCGATCGAGGAGCTCGACTTCCGCGCCAACCGCCAGGCCGGTGTCGCGGGCGTCCTGATCCACGCGCAGAACACGAGCACCGGCAACGACGTCGACGTCGCCTACAAGATCGGTATCGGACGCAAGGACGCCGCGCCGCAGCTGCTGCGGCGGTACATCCTCGGCCTCGGAGACGTGAACTCGACCGCCGGTGTCGGGAGCGACACGCGGATGGACTTCCAGACGATCGCCGTCTTCCCCGACGGCCGCCTCGCCGTGTCGTTCCTCGACAGCACCACGAACACGACCGGCGCCACGGGCAGCGTGCGCTTCAGCCCCGCGGTCGCGATCGAGCTGTCGACGAAGCTCACCGGGCGGGAGCCCGTGCCCGACGCGCCTGTCGCCGGCACGGCCCAGAGCCCGCTGAGCGGGAGCGTCATCGTTCCGGCATCGGGGGCGGGCGAGCGCGTCGCACCGGCGACGAGCGCCTACTTCGAGTTCACGAGCGACGCCGCGGCGGACAACGGCGGCGGCGTGCTCGTGCAGGCCGTCCCGACGCTGCCGGCGGACATCGATCTCTATCTGCAACGCCAGCTGAGCGACGGCACGTGGAGCGGCGACCTCGCCTCGGGAACGTCGAGCTCGCTGACCGACGAGTCGCTGCTCAGCGCCGGGCTCATCCCGGGATCCCGCTACCGCGTCGAGGCACACAACTGGGCCGGCGCGCCGGGGCCTGTGGACCTCTCGCTCACGTTCTTCAACTCGGCGGGGGTCGCCGGGACGTAGCGCGTTCCGGCACGCCCCGGCGGCGCCGGGCCGCCGGGGCGTGCCGTCGGACTGGAACTATTCGCCGCGCCCGTGCTGCGCGCTCTCGCGTTCGCCGTCGTTGCGCTTCTCGCCCCGAGCTGCGGCGGCGGCTCAGGCGGCACCGTCGGCGGTGCGCTGCCCGCGTGCGCGGACGAAGATCGTCGCGCGACGATCCCGGCTGAGTTTCCGAAGCGGGTGCCGCTGCCGCCCGGCACGGTCTTCACCGACGCGCAGAAGATCGGCCCCGGTCAGTTCCACCTCCGCGGTATCGTCGCCGGCGATCTCGACGGGGTGGCCGGCTTCTTCCGGGAGCAGCTGCCCGAGCGCGGATTCCGGCTCGGCCGAGGCGACGCGGAGGCACACGAGCAGGAGAGCCCGTTCACCGGGCACGGCTATCGCGGGCGCTGGCGCGTCGTGAAGCACCCAGGCGACTGCCCCGTCGTCGCCGTCTTCGTGGTGCTCATCCGGGAGGCGTAGCTCAGGGCACGACGGAAGCGACGTGCTCGGAGGGCGGGCGAGCTTCCGCCCGCCGCCCTCCGAGCGTCGTTCGTTTACCCGCAGCCTCGGACACCGATCATGTCGGCGCCACGACCGTTGTGCAGCCCCGGGGCGCCGTCTTGCGGCCCGAGCGTCGGGATGTCGCCGATGCCGGGCACCTCCGAGTGGTGGATGTTGTAGTGGAACTCGTTGAACGCCTGCCGCAGACCTGGGTTCTGACAGATCTGCGGGCCCACGGGGACCAGGCCGTCGGGCGTCACGATGAAGTGGCGATGGTCCGGTGGGCTCACGAGCGAGTTGGGCGGATCTGCCAGGCCCACACCGGCGAACGCGAGCGCTATGCCGGCGCTGATGACGAGAGATGCGAGCGTGAATCGAGTCTTCACTTTGTCCTCCGTCCTGTCCCCTCATCGAGAGCGGACCCGTCCCAGCCTGGCCACTCGAGCGCGTTGTGTCGATATGCCGATCGGCGTATGTTGATTCCGTGCCGACGCTCGCACAGCGCGATCTGGACGCGATGCTCTCCTTCGTGTACGACGCGAGCACGTTCGAACGTGCCGCCCCGTTCACCCCGGAGATCGTCGCACGGCTCCACGAGCTGCTGCCTGACGCCGAAACGGCGACGTACTGCGAGATCGACTGGGACCGACGGCGGATCTGTTACTTCGCGGACGACCTTCACGCCGGCGAGGACCTACCCGTGCCCGAGGAGCTGTGGGAGTTCCGAAACCAACATGCGATCGCGCGGCACTTCCGGCGAACAGGCGACCTCAGTCCGATGATGATGTCCGATCTCCTTCGCCGCCGTGAGTGGCGGGCGCTCGAGCTCTACAACCTGTACTTCGCGCCCTTCGAGTACGAATTGAAGTTCGGAGTCCCCAGCCGCGCCGGCTACACGAAGATGTTTCTCTTTCATTCCAGCCGACGCGACTTTGCAGAGCGCGACCGGCTCGTCTTCGCGCTGCTGCGTCCGCACCTCCAACGAATCGACGAGACGTACACCGGGCAGGCTCGCATCTCATCGAGCCTTCCCCTCACGCGCCGCGAGCGCGAGATCCTCGGCTGGGTGGAGCGCGGGAAGACGAACCCCGAGATCGCTCAGATCCTCTGGATTGCACCGGGGACCGTCAAGAAGCACCTCGACAACGTCTACGAGAAGCTCGGCGTTCGCACGCGCACGGCGGCCGTCATGCGTCTGCGCGGGCTTTAGACAGCGCAGACCCGATCCCGCGCCGCGAGCGCAGGTTGTGGGCGGCGCCGTCGGCGCCGCCCACAACGTCGCGAGGCTCGACCGCCTACGTCGCCTGCGTCGCCGGCACGGCGTCGACCACGTCGGTCGTTTGCGACGGCTGCACTCGCAGAAGGCGGGCCGCCCACGCGGGGAACCACCAGTTCCAGCGGCCGAGCAACGCGACCGCCGCGGGAGCGAGGACCCCGCGGATGATCGTGGCGTCGATCAGGATCCCCCCGCCGAGCGCGAGGGCGAACATCTTCGCCTCGGTGCCCGGCTGCATCGCGAAGGCGACGAACGCGAGACCGAGGATCAGCGCTGCGCTCGTCACCAGCCGGCCGGTACGGCCGACGCCTTCGACGATGGCCGCCTCGGTCGAGCCGGTGCGGTCGTACGCCTCGCGCATCCGGCTGATGATGAACACTTGGTAGTCCATCGAGATGCCGAACAGGAACGCGAAGACGACGAGCGGGAACTCGACGTTGATCGCCTGCGTCGCCTCGATCCCCCAGATCTCGTCGGAGCCGTACCCGTGCTGGAAGACGAGCACGAGCAGGCCCCAGGCCGCTCCGACGGAGAGCAGGTTGAGCAGCACCGCCTTGAGCGGCAGGACCAGCGAGCGGAACGCCCGCGCGAGCAGGATGAACGTGAGCAGCGCGATCAGCGCGGCAACGAGCGGGAAGTTGCCGTAGACGGCGCCCAGGAAGTCGGCGCTCTGCGCCGCCTCACCGCCGATCGTGACCTCGCCCGGCAGGCTGGCCGCGCGGATCCGGTCGAGCGTGGCGCGGCCGGCCGCCGAGTTCCCGTCCTCGTCCGGGACGATCGTCACGACCGCCGTGCCGCTCCGCCTCCACTCTTCCGGCGCGGCGGCGCTCCGAACGCCCTCGACCTGCGAGACCGCACGGGCGACGGCGTCGGCATCCCCTGAGCGGACGAGCGCGTCGAAGGGCGAGAGCGGACCGGTCCCGATGCCCGAGCCCTTCAGCTGCTCGAGCCCGGTGCGGGCGGCTCCCTCCTTGCCGAGCGACTCCGCCCGCGGGTTGCCGAGTTGGATCGTCGACGCTGCCACGAGCAGACCGACGAGCACGGCTGCCGACGTCGCCGCTGCGATCCATTTGCGGCGGACGACGAGCCGAGCCAGGGCCGACCAGGCGCGGCTCGCCTGTGCGTCGCGGCGGTTGCGGGGCCAGTCGATCCTCGGCCCGATCGTCGCCAGCACGACCGGCAAGAGCGTGACGGCCACCGCGACGCTCACGAGCGCGATCAGCAGCCCGGCGATGCCGATGCTGCGCAGGAACGGCACGGGCAGGACGAGAAGCGCGAGCAGCGAGATCGCGACCGTCGTGCCGCTGAAGACGACCGCGGAGCCGGCGTGCTCCATCGCGTTCCGGACGGCCGCCTCGTTCGACACGCTCCCCTGGTGCCGTTCCTCGCGCCAGCGGACGACGACGAGCAACGCGTAGTCGATCGCGATGCCGAGCCCGACCAGCCCGACGAGGAACTGCACGATGATCGAGACGTCGGTGATGCTCGCCAGCGGCCAGATCAACAGGAACGTCGTCGGAACGGCCACGAGCGCCATCAGCAGCGGCACGAGCGCCGTGAACGAGCGGAAGACGAACGCGAGCACGACGAGTGCGCCGAGGGCAGCCAAGAGCGTTGCGATCAGGAGGCCCGCACCGGCGCCTTCGTTGTCGCCGGCAGCGGCACGGAGCGCGTCCAGCCCGGTGACCTCGACGGCGGACCCGCCAACGGAGACGCCGTCGACCGCCGACTGCGCCGCGCGCGCCTCGGTCCAGCCCGGATCGACGCCCCCCACCGCCGGGATGTAGACGAGCGCGAACGTGGTGCGACCGTCGTCGGAGACGAACGTGCGGTCCCCGGTCGAGGCGTAGGACGCCGTCCTCGCCTCGGGAAGCGCCGCCTCGATGCGCGCGACGGCCGCGGCGAGGTCCTCGCGGATGCCAGGGGAGTCGACGGTCGTTCCCTCGGGGAGCTGCACGACGGGCACGATCGGGTTGGTGTCGCCACCGTTGCCGTAGATCTCCGCGAGCTGCTCGTTGGTCTCGAAGCCCTCGCGGCCGGGGAGATCGAACTGCTTCGACAGCGAGCTGCCGGCCGGGCCGAGCGCGGCGATGGAAACGATCGTCACGGCAACCCAGAACGCGACGACAGGCCGCTTGTGGCCCAGCACGAAGCTAGTGAAACGATTCATCGCGAACTCCTGTTCCTCGAGAGACCCCGCTCGCGGGTAGAACCGCCGACACTACCGATGGTCATGTCATGATTTCAAGAGCACGTCAGTCAAATCGTGACTCGGCGATCATCCCAAACCTCGATGAACGAGCCGACCGGCACATGGGTCTTCCTGACCAATCACGCTCATGTGCTCCTCTCGGTCGCCCGCGACCCCGAGATCCGCGCGCGCGACATCGCCGTCCAGGTCGGCGTCACGGAGCGCGCCGCCCAGCGCATCCTCGCCGACCTCGTCGAGAACGGCTACGTCACCAAGACGAAGATCGGGCGCCGAAACCGCTACGGCGTGAACCCGAAGGGCCGTCTCCGCCACCCGGTGTTCCGCGACTTCCAGATCGGTCCGCTGCTGGAGGTCCTCAAGACGGGCGTCAGCCAGGACGAACAGCCCGGCGACTGAGACAGGTGTCCCCGCAACTCGGCGCGTCCAACAGGGCAGACGGCACCCCAGGCGGCGAGGACGCCCTCGCCGCCTGGAATCCGTCGTCAGGTGCTAGGGCGAGAAGGTGCCTTCAGGCCCCGCAGGTGCCGGGATCGTGAACGAGCCGGGCAGGCGTTCGCCCGCGACGCCGTTCACGGTCTCCGTCGAGTAGGCGAACGTCAGCACGCTGAAGGCGATCGCGTCCGAGTTCACCTCGAGCGCGTGAGCGCTGTTGTTCGCGAACGTGTCGCATGCTTCGTGGTAGCACGGGTCGAACTGCTCACCGACCGTGCCGCCCCAGATCGCGGCCTGCTCGGCCGTCTTCTCCTCCTCCGCGCCGGTGAAGAGGCCGCCGGCGGGGATGCCGTTCTCGATGAACGCCTGGTAGTCGCTGCGGCCGCTGAACTCCGAGTCGTCGTACGGCTCGTTGCGCAGCGTGTAGAACGACTCGAAGACGTCCTCGATCGCGCTCGAGCCGGGCGGAATCGGCACGGGAGCCTCGAACGTCGACTCGTCGGCGTCGTACACCATGAAGATGTAGTTCGGCGAGCCGACCATGTCGAAGTTCAGGTAGAGCGCGATCCGGTCGCGTTCGGCCTGGCTCAGGTCGTTCACGTACGCCGTCGACCCGACCAAACCAGCCTCCTCGGCGCCCCACCACGCGAAGCGCAGCGTGTTCTCCGGCTTGAGCTTCGCGATCTGCTCGGCAATCTCCAGCAGAACGGACGAACCGCTCCCGTTGTCGTTGATGCCAGGGCCCTCCTCGACCGAGTCGAGGTGCGCACCGGCCATGACGACGTTGTCGTCGGTCGTCCCCGCCAGCTCGGCGAGCACGTTGACCTGCGGCTCGTTCACCACCGAGACCGTGGCCGTCGACCCGGGCTGAGCAAGCGCCACGCCCTGGTCGAACGACGCACCGACGACGGGGATGCCGACCGTCTCCGGCGCGAGCGTCCCGACGATCAGGCCCGAGCGGTCCGGAGTGTTCCCCTGGTTGAAGATGATCACGGCCTCGGCACCCGCCGCCTCGGCGTTCAACGCCTTGACCGCGAACGTGCACGTGCCCCGCTGGATCAGCGCGATGTCGCTCGAGCCGCTGAAGTCGAGCCCGGCGAAGTCGGCCGCCTCGCAGCCGCTCGTGCTGGCACGAGGAGGCACCAGGTTGATGTCGACCGGGATGACCGCGCCCGTCACCGTCCCCAGGCTGCTGCCCGTGAACGCACCGGTCGGGTACGTGGCCGCGATCGGCGTGTGCTGCTGGATCGGCTCCGCGACGGTGAAGTCGAACTGATGGAGCTCGACGGTCCAGCCGGCCGCCCTCATCGTGTCGACCACGTAGTCGACGCTCGCGTCGTAGCCGGGCGTCGCGGCGGCACGTGTGCCGCCGTTCGCGTCTGCGATCGCCTGGAACGCAGCCTGGTGTGCCCGGACCCCCTCGAGGCGGACGCACTCGAGCAGCTTCTCGTACGTGTTGTTCGTCCGGCTGTCGCACGCGACCTGCGGCGGCGCACCGGCAGCCGGGGTGACGAGCAAGGATGCAGTCGCGGCTAGGACCGCGACAACCAGCAGGCCGGCTCGCAGTGGCCGTGCCGGTGTGAATCGCGTCATGAACGCTCCCCTCTCTTGCGGATCGATCGAGTCGATCCGGTAGCGGCCACGAGCATAGACCCGCTCATAGGCGCGGTCTAGGAGGACGACAGCGCCCGCTCGAGGTCGGCCCGGTCGAACGGCCCGCCGTGCGTCGCGAGCACGTGCTCGACCGGGAGCTCCAGGAGGGGACGCAGCCCCGCGGCGATCTCCTCGCGCGTGACGCCCGGACGGAGCCACCGCTCGTTGATCTCCAGGCCCTGGCCGAAGTCGACCAGGGTGTCGCCGGAGATCGCGGCGCCGTGGCTCTCGAGCCAGAGCACCGTGTCGTTCGGCTTGTGCCCCTGGAACACGTCGGCGCCGAACGGCAGCCGGTCGCCGGCCGAGTACGGGCGTGCCTCGCCTTTCCCCTCGCGGAGGAGCCAGACCACGTCGGGGCTCCCGTCCCCGGCCTGCTCGGCCGTCAGCCCGTACGTGTCCATCAGGTACTGCGCGCTGTCGGGCAGGGGCGTGTAGACCGGCGCTCCGAGCCGCTCGACGAGGCCCTCCGCGTCGCGCTCGTGCCAGGGAGCGGTGAGCACGATGGCCGCCTCGCGGCCGGCCGCGAGCGCCTCGAGCTCGCTCGGCACGCCCAGCGGATCGAAGAGCAGCAGCCGTTCGTCGTCCGCGATCGCATAGGAGGAGACGTTCGGGTCCCAGGGCTCGCTGTCCCGCCACTCAGGGTGACGTGCCCGCCAGTGCCACAGGCCCGGACGTAGCTCGCGCACGGCGCAACGCTACAGGTCCGGCTCTCATCTCGACGCGTGAGCACGGACCTCGAGATCACCTACCGCCGACCAGGAGACCTGCCTCCTTCTCGAGCTGCGGCGCCCAGCCGAGCTCCCGCGCGTCGGCGAACCGTAGGTACGCGCGAAGCGCCTCGTTGATCGCGTCGACGAAGCCTTCGGCGCGGCGCGGCTGGAAGCCCTCCTCCCACCACAGCCCGATCACCTCCACCCGCCCGCCGGCGCGGTCGATCCGCGGCTCGATACGGCCGACGAAGCGGTCGCGGAACAGGATCGGCAGCACGTACCAGCCCCACCGCCGCCTGGCAGGCGGGTGGAAGAGCTCCCAGACGTAGTCGAACGCGAACAGCGAGGAGAGCAGGGGACGGTCCCAGACCAGCGGGTCGAACGGCGGGAGGAGCGCGACGGACGGCGGCGGCTCGGGCGGCGCCTCCAGGAGCCCGACCTCCTCGCGCAGCACGAAGCGCTTGCCGCGCACGCCCTCGACGTCGACGGGAACGAGGTCGCCGTTCTCGACGAGCTCCTCGCGCAGCGCGGTCCGGCCCGGGTTCTCCGGCCAGCGCGGGTCCGGCTTCGAAGGCCCGATGCCGCCGAAGATGTCCCCGCCGCCGCCGACGCCGAGCAGCCCGTGCGCGCGGTAGCGCGAGTGGAGCTTGTGGCGCAGCTGCTCGCGCAGCGGGACCTCACGTCGCACCAGCTCCGCCGGGAGCAGACGCTCGAGCAGGTCGTAGTAGCGCCGCTTGCCCTCGCGTCTGGCGAGCCCGAGCACGCCCGTGAGCGTGTACGCCTCGAGCAGCGCGCGCACCGTGTTGGTCGGCATCCCGAACCAATCGGTCGTGCTCCCCTGCTCGCGCTCGAAGTCGCGCGACGACAGCGGCCCCTCCGCACGGATCCGCTCGAGCACCCGCTCGGCCACTTCGGCGTTGTCCT